>DATAIU010000053.1:0-168273 GCA_036262495.1 Allosphingosinicella sp. | reverse complement strand
GCCGATCGACGTCGAGGAGATGCTGTCCAGCCATGCCGCGCTCGAGGATGGCTGGCGCCCCCGCCTGCCTCGGGTCGAGGTCGACCGCCTCGCGACGCTGCGCGCCGGCGCCCGCCTCTGGGGCGTCAACACCCGCGACATCAGCCAGGGCGGAGTCAAGATCGAGACCGACCAGGCGCTGGACCTAGGCCGCGACATCGTCCTCACCATGGAGAAGTTCCGGCCGCTGAGCGGAGTCGTGCGCTGGTGCCACGAGGGCCTCGCCGGCATCGCCTTCAACGAGCTGATCCCGTTCCACGAGCTGATGGCCTGGCTCCGCCCGGAAGCGGATTCGACGCGGACCTGAAGGCTGGAGCGGGTAGAGGGAATCGAACCCTCGTCACAAGCTTGGAAGGCTAGTGCTCTACCATTGAGCTATACCCGCGCGGCTCCGAACTAGCGGCGGCGGTGGCCGCCCGCAAGCTCGCCCGCCCGCCGTATGAGCCTGATTTGGGGTTCCGTTTCCGAAGCGGATGTGGTTGAGGGGCGTCCGCCGCAGGGTCGCGCGCGAGGCGAAGCCAGAGGCACCTCCGCCACATCTATCGAAGCGAGAACGCACGCAGTGGTTCAGTTCATCGACCTCAAGACCCAATATGAGGGCATTCAGGAGGAGGTCGAGGCCGCGGTCCTGAAGGTCCTGCGCGGCGGCAACTACATCATGGGGCCGGAGGTCGCCGAGCTCGAGGAGGCGCTGTCGCGCTACGTGGGCGTCGCCCACACGGTGAGCTGCGCGTCGGGAACCGACGCTCTCGTCATGGCGCTGATGGCCAAGGGCGTCGGGCCGGGCGACGCGGTCTTCGCGCCCCCTTTCACCTTCGTCGCCACGGCGGAAGCGGCCGCGACGCTTGGGGCCGTGCCGGTGTTCGTCGACGTCGATCCGGTCACCTTCAACATCGACCCGGCCGCGTTCGAGCGCGCCGTTCGAGCCGTCGAGGAAGCGGATCCGAGCCTCCATCCCCTGCCGCGGCTCGGCTCGGACGAGCTGGCGAAGCTCACCCCCAAGGGGCTCATCGCGGTCGATCTTTTCGGCCTTCCCGCAGATTATGAAGCGCTGAACGCCGTCGCTGCGCCGCGCGGAATGTTCGTGATCGAGGACGCGGCGCAGAGCTTCGGCGGACGCGCGGGGAACCGGCGCGCGGGGTCGCTCGCGGAGATCGGCTGCACCTCCTTCTTTCCGGCCAAGCCGCTCGGCTGCTACGGCGACGGCGGAGCGATCTTCAGCGACGATGCGGAGTTCGCCGACCTGCTCCGCTCCATCCGAGTCCACGGCCAGGGCTCGCACAAATATGAGAATGTGCGGCTCGGCCTGACCGGCCGCCTCGACACCGTCCAGGCCGCTGTCCTTCTCACCAAGCTCAGGGTCTTCGACGCCGAGATGGACGCCCGCCAGCGCGTCGCGGGCCTTTACGAGCGGATCATCGGCGAGTCCGCGCTGCCGGTCGAGACGCCCCGCATTCCGCGCGGATATCTGAGCGCCTGGGCGCAATATTCGGTGCTGGCGCGCGACGGGGCGGAGCGGGAGCGGCTGGTCGCGCGGCTCGGCCAGGCGGGCATCCCGACGGCGATCTATTATCCGAGGCCCCTCCACCTGCAGCCGGTCTTCGCGCCGCTCGGCTATCGCGAGGGGGATTTCCCGGTCTCGGAGGCGCTTGCGGGCCGAATCTTCAGCCTGCCCATGCACCCCTATCTCGACGAGACGACGATCCGCGCGATCGTCGCCGCGATGGCGAGCGAAGGAGGCAATGCCCGATGACCGCGGTCGGCCTTCTCGGCATTCTCCTGGCGCTTCTGGCGTTTCCGCTGGCGGCCGTTCACCGGACGCCGGCCCGGGTCACTCTCTTCACCGCGGCTTTCGTGGCGCATATCGTCACCACCGTCGTCTATTATTTCTATTCGCAAACGACGTCCGCCGACACCGTCCTTTATTATTACGATCCCTACGAAATGTTCGAGCTGCCCATGCGGCCGGGGACCGCCTTCCTCGTCCACATGGTGCAGACGATGAAGGCGTGGATCGGCGGCACCTACCTCGATTATTTCATGATCTTCCAGGCGATAGGCTTCTGGGGAATCGTATTTCTCATGCGGACGGTCGAGGAGATTCATGTCGAGCTGCAGGTTCCGCAGGGACGGCTCGCCTATATCATGCTCTTCCTGCCCGGCATCTATTTCTGGACGAGCGCGATCGGCAAGGACGCGCCGCTCTTCTTCGGCTGTGCGGCCGCGGTCTGGGCGTCGATGCGGTTGCGGTCGCGTTTCCTTCTTTTCGCTTTCGCCATTCTCGTGATGATGTTGTTCCGGCCGCATATCGCGCTCGCCGCTCTGGTCGCGCTGGCGGCCACCGCCTTCCTCGACCGCCGCAGCCGCGGCTATGTGAAGGTGCTGCTCTTCATCGTCGCGATCGGCGGCGCCGGCGCCGTGGCCGGGACCGTCGAGACCGCGCTCAACGTCAACGTCGCCAGCGTCGAATCGGTGGGCGAGTTCTTCTCCCGCCAGGCCGAAGTGACCCAACAGGTCGGCGGCACGACTCAGGTCCAGGGCTCGTTCCCGGTGAGGCTCTTCAGCCTCCTCGCCCGCCCCTTCTTTTTCGACGCGCAGGGGCTTTTCGGCCTCATCGCGTCGTTCGAGAACATCCTGATCCTGACGATGCTAGGGACGATCGCACGGAGGTTCGGCGACAGCGTCAAGCTGTTCAGGGGCGTCTTCTTCCTCCGCTTCGGCCTGATCTTCACGATCGTCGTGACTCTGCTCCTCGCCATGGTCTATTACAATGTCGGCCTGGGCCTCCGGCAGAAGATGATGTTCATGCCGGGGCTGATCGCCTTTTACACCGGGCTGCTCGCTTACGGCCGGGCCGGCCAGCGCAGCGCGCAGCTCCAGGCTTATGCCGACGAACGGTTGGCCGCGGACCCGATCGGAGCCTGAGCGCATGGCCGCCTCGAACATCGACCCCGCCACCGTGCGCGGCTTCGGCGAGGAATGGGACGCCTACCCGCAGACCGAGCTCGGCGCGGACGAGCACCGGCGGATGTTCGAGAGCTATTTCAGCATCTTTCCATTCGGGGATATCCCGCAAGATGCGGAGGGCTTCGACCTCGGCTGCGGCTCCGGTCGATGGGCGGCGCTCGTCCTGGACCGGGTCGGGCTGCTCCATTGTATCGACCCGTCCGACAAGGCGCTCGCCGTCGCCAAACGGCGGCTGGGCTCGGCTCCCAACGCGCGCTTCCATCTCTCCGGGGTCGACGAGATTCCATTGGCCGACGGCAGCCAGGATTTCGGCTATTCGCTCGGCGTCCTCCACCACATACCGGACACACAGGCGGCGATGGCGCGCTGCGTCGCCAAGCTGAAGCCCGGCGCGCCGTTCCTGATCTACCTCTATTACAGCTTCGACAACCGTCCGGGCTGGTTCCGGTCGCTCTGGAAAAGCAGCGAGCTATTCCGGCGGCGCATCTCGCGGCTGCCCTTCCCGGTGCGCAAGGCCGTCACGACGGGCATCGCGGCGACCGTTTACTGGCCGCTGGCCCGAAGCGCGAAGCTGGTCGAGAAGGCCGGGCTCGACCCGGACGTGATGCCGCTCAGCGCCTACCGGAACAACAGCTTCTACACCATGCGCACCGATTCTCTCGACCGGTTCGGAACGCGGCTCGAGCAGCGTTTCTCGCGCGCCGAGATCCGCGGCATGATGGAGCGGTGCGGCCTTAAGGACATCGTCTTCAGCGGCGCCGTTCCCTATTGGGTTGCCTGCGGCCGCAAGGCCTGACGAACCGCCCGGTCAGGCGAAGGCGCGAACCGCCTCGGCGACGCGCTCGACTTCCTCGCCGGTCAGCTCCGCGAACATCGGCAGCGAGAGCTGCTGGTTGGCCGTGCGCTCGGTGACGGGGAAGTCGCCTTCGCGATAACCGAGCCCGTCATAGGCCTTCTGGAGGTGGACGGGGATCGGGTAGTGGATGCCGGTCTGCACGCTTTGCTCGCCGAGCGCGGCCTGGAGCCTGTCGCGCTCCGGGTGGAAGACGCTGAAGATGTGATAGACGTGGCGGCGCTCGGCGCGCTCGGTCGCGGTGCGCACGCCCGAATTGCCGAGCAGGGCCTGATATTGCCGCGCATTCTCGCGCCGCCGCTCGGTCCAGCCGTCGAGATATTTGAGCTTCACGCCGAGGATGGCGCCCTGGATCGCGTCCATGCGGTAATTGTAAGCGAGGAACTCGTGATGATATTTGCGCGCCTGGCCCCAGTCGCGCAGCAGCCGCATCTTGTGGGCGAAGGCGGGATTGGAGGTGGTCGCAAGCCCGCCCTCGCCATAGGCGCCGAGATTCTTGCCCGGGTAGAAGCTGAAGCAGCCGATGTCGCCGATGCTTCCGGCGGGCCGCCCCTTGTAGGTGGCGAGATGGGCCTGGGCGGCGTCCTCGATGACGATCAGGCCGCGGCGCCGCGCGATCTCCATGATCGGATCCATGTCCGCCATCTGGCCGTAGAGATGGACCGGCATGATGATTTTGGTGCGCGGCGTGATCCGCGCCTCGATCTGCGCGGGGTCCATCGTGAACGTCTCCGGGTCGACGTCGACGAAGACGGGAGTCGCGCCGGTGTAGGAGATTGCCGCCACAGTCGCGGTGAAGGTCATCGAGACCGTGATCACCTCGTCGCCGGGGCCGACGCCGGCGGCGAGGAGGGCGACGTGAAGGGCGCTCGTGCCGGTGTTGACGGCGATCCCTTCGGCGGCGCCGTGGGCGCGGGCGAAATCCTCCTCGAACTGCTGGACCTTCGGGCCGAGGACGTAGACGCTGGTGTCGAGCACGCCGAGCACGGCTTCCTCGATCTCCGCCTTGATCGGCTGATACTGGGCCTGCAGGTCGAGGAACTTGACGGTCTTCATGACTTCACTCTTCTTCCGGATAAGCGGGTGGGTCAGAGGGCGACGGGCGCGCCCTGCTTCTGCATCGATTCGTTCGCGGCCTCGAGGATTCGGACCAGCTCCAGGCCCGACTCGCCGCCGGTCAGCGGCTTCTCCTCGCCGCGGATGCAGGCGGCGAAATGGGCGGCCTCCACGGCCAGCGCTTCCGTTTCCTCGACCTTCGGGGACCAGAGGTCGCCGGTGCGGTAGCTGATCAGCAGCTTGCGCACCTCTTCGGGAGTCTCGGTGACGGTGATCCCCTTGTCGTAGAGCTTGATCTTCTCGCTCGTCTCGAGGTCGTCATAGACGATCATCTGGCGGTCGCCGCCGACGAGTGTGCGCCGGACCTTCACCGGCGAAAGCCAGTTCACGTTGATATGCGCGATCGTATCGCTGCCGAAGAAGACGGTGAGGAAGGCGGCATATTCGGGCTGGCCGGCGATGTGGCTGTGGCCCGTCGCCGAGACCGCGACCGGCGACTGGTCGAGCACGTAGGCCATGATCGAAAGATCGTGGACGGCAAGGTCCCAGAGCACGTTCACGTCGTGCTGGAAAAGGCCGAGATTGACTCGGGTCGAGTCGTAATAGCGGACCTTTCCGAAGGCTTCGGTGCGGATCAGCTCGTGCATCTTGCGGACGGCGCCGGTGTAGACGAACGTATGGTCGACGGCGAGGACGAGGCCGCGCTTCGCCGCTTCGTCGATCAGCCGGCGCGCCTGGTCCGCGGTCGAGGCGATCGGCTTCTCGACGAAGACGTGCTTGCCCGCCTGGAGCGCGGCGAGCGCGAGCGGGAAGTGCGCGTCGACCGGGGTCGCGACGATCACCGCGTCGATGGCGGGATCGGCGATCATCTCCTCGGCGGACGTCGTCACCCGGACGCCGGGATAGAGGGCCTCGACCTTCTTCAGCCGGGATGCGTCGCGGTCGCAGACCGTCGCCACCCGCGCGCCGGGCGTCCCCATGAAGTTGCGGACCAGGTTCGGACCCCAATAGCCATAACCGATCACGCCGAGGTTGATCATCGAAAGTCCTTTATCCTTAGAGACTTGTCGCGCGTGCTCGAGGCCGGCGGGAGGCCTGGGCGCGCGATTTTCAGGGAAGACGCGCCGCCTCTAGCCGGGGTTGGCACCGCTCCGCAAGAGCCGCGCCGGCACGCCGGCGACCACCTCGCCCGGAGCGACGTCCCTGGTCACCACCGCGCCGGCGCCGACGAGCGCTCCTTCGCCGATCGTGACGCCGCCCATGACGACCGCGCCCGTCCCGATCGAGGCGCCGCGGCGGACCTCGGTCGGCACGACGACCCAGTCGGCCTCGGTCTGGAGAGCGCCGTCGGCGGCCGTGGCGCGCGGCTCGATGTCGTTGATGAACATGACGCCGTGGCCGACGAAGACCTCGTCGCCGATGGTGACGCCCTCGCACAGGAAGCTGTGCGAGGAGATCTTGCAGCGCGCGCCGATCGCGACGCCCTTCTGGATCTCGACGAAGGCCCCCACCTTGGTCTCGTCCCCGATCCGGCATCCGTAAAGATTGACGAGATCGGGCTGGAAGATGCGCACGTCGCGCCCGAGCTCGACATTGACGATCGGCATGGCTGTTCGTGTTCCTTAAGCGTTCCGCGCAGTGCGGGCCGCTGCGTCGATGGCGGCCTCATAAAGGCTCTCATAGGCCTTCGCCATGCGCTCGACGCCGTGACGGCATTTTGCATGGGCCTGTTGCTTTTGCGCCAAGGCGCGCAGAGCGGCGGGGTTGCGAAGCAGCTCGACGGCCCTCGCCGCGACAGCCTCCGGGTCCCGGGTCGACCAGATCCATTCCTCGCCGGCGGGTCGATAATCCTCGACCACCTGTAGCCCGAGCAGGGGTACGCCGGCGAGCGCCGCCTCGATGGCGGCGACCCCCGTGACGGCGCCGACGTTGAGCGTCAGATAGAGGTCCATCGAGGCGAGGGGCAGAGCGGGTTCGCCGACCATGCCCGGAAGGTGGATGCGCCCGGCCAGGCCCGATCCCGATACGGTCGCGCGCACCCGGGGCATGTCGGGGCCGTCGCCGCCCAGGATGAAATGCGCGCCCGGGCCCAGAGCGTCGGCCATGCGCGCGAATATCGCGGCATAAAGGGGGGCCTGGCGCTCCGGGCGCATCACGCCGATCGTGCCCGTGATCGATGCCCTCTCTTCCGGAATCCCGAGGGCACGCCGATATGCGGCCGCTTCCACGGGCGGAACTTCGCGTGGCGCCGAGACGCCGTTCAGGATGAGGCGGGAGTGAAGCTTCGGGCGCCGCGCCCTGAAGCGGTTCCAATAGGGGTCCTCGGCCATCACCGCGAGTCCGTCGCGATAGGAGGCGAGACAGGCGTAGGCGAAGCGATTGCGCCTGGGGATCGGCATGCCGACGCCGTGATAGGTCTCGACGACCGCCGGCCGCGCTGTCCCCAGCCTCTTGCGGCGGAAGCGGACCAGACCGGCGATGAAGGCGCCGTACGTCATATGGGCATGGACGACGTCCTGCTCGGCCAGCCACGCCCAGTTCTCGCGCACCCAGCGCAGGCCGGTCCGATAGCGGCCGAACCGTCCCGGGTCCCGCTCGGCGACGAAGCGCAGCGCGATGGAAGCGTCAAGGCGATCGGCGAGCAAGGCAGGGTCGACCGGATGCCCGGCGAGCATGGCGACTTGATGCCCGGCCTCGGCAAACGCATTGGCCAGGTCGACGGCGACCCTTTCGCCCCCGCCCTTCGTCAAAGCGGGAAGGATGTGGACGATCCTCACGGCCCGCGCTCAGTCCTCGTCGCGGCGCGCGCCCACGGGAGCCTTCGCCGTCGCATTGGCAAGCGCCTCGTCGAGATGAAGCCGCTTCTCGCGGCGCAACTCGGCGACGGCCTCGGCCGCGCTGAGCGGTTTGTCGGACGCCCACCAGATGGGGTGGGTCAGCAGCTGCACGGCCTGCCCGGCGGCGACCGCGGGATGATCGAGAGGATGGCCGCGAAAGAATCCCCCGCTGCTGTCCGAGACGTAGGCGAGGTCGTGGAAGAAGCACGGCTCGTAGGTGTGGCGGCGTCCCGCGAAGGTTCCGGCCAGGCCGATGAGCTCCGGGGCGGGCCGGTGGAAGGAGATCGTCCGCACCGGAGCGCCCGCCAGCCGCTCGAGCATGTCGCATTCTTCCCGGGCAGCGGCCTCGAGCGCGTCGCGGCCGCCTTCGTAGCGCGTCGCGTCGAAATGCAGGCCGAGCGCGTGACCGAGCTCGACGAGCCGCCGCGTCAGCCGGCGCCCATCCGCGGAGGCGATGCTGTAGAGCTCGGTCGAGATGAGCAGATAATAGGTCGCCCGAACCCCGAGCGAGCGTTCCGCCTCGGCGACCCGGACGGCGCGCGCCAGCGACAGGTCGACGTCGTGGCGGAGAAACATGACTCGCCGCTCGGGGACCAGCCCATCGAGGCCGACGTCGGCGTATCCGCGCGCCTGGAGCGCTTCGACGAGGCCGACATAGTCGCCGAGAGAAAAACAGGACAATTTGCGGGTCGGGGCGGCGACGCCCTCGGGGCTAGCGGCCATCGAGGAGGGACTTGAGCGCCGCACGATTGGCCTTGAACTCTCGTTCGGGGACGGCGGGCGCGCCCATCATGACGGCGCCGTCGGCGACGTTCTTCGTCACCACGGCGCCGAGGCCGATCAGGGCGTCCGCCCCGATCGAGACTTGGTTCATCACCACGGCGGCGGGCGCGAGCCAGGCGCGCGCTCCAATTCGGACGCTGCCGCCGATCATGGACTGGGCGATGACCACGGCATTCTCTCCGATCTCCACATTATGGGCGATATGAACCTGGTTGTCGATCTTGCACCCCCGGCGCAATATGGTGTTTTCCAGGCTCCCCCGGTCGATGCTGGTGTTCGAGCCGATCTCGACACCGTCCTCGATAACAACCCCGCCGATGTGCGGGAATTTCTCCAGCGCCCCGTCCTCGCCCCGCTCGTAGCCGAAGCCGTCGGCGCCGATCGCGGTGCCGGCGTGGATCGTCACGTCGGCCCCGACGATGACCTGCTGGTAGAGGGTGACGTGCGGATGGACGACGGTGCGCGCGCCGATGCTGCAATTCGCGCCGACATAGCAGAACGCCCCGACGGAGGCGCTCGGATCGACCCGCGACGACGGATCGACATGTGCGGTCGGGTGAACCCCGGGCGGGGGGCTGGGCGGCGGGAAATAGCGCGCGGACAGGCGCATGAAGGAGAGACGCGGATGGTCCGAGATCAACAGAGCCTGGCCTCCACTGGCCAGCCCGGCCGCGACCGCCGGCCGGCAGATGAGCGCGCCGCCGAAGCCGGAACCGCGAAGCGCTTGCGGAATCTCCTCGACGCTCCCCGCCTTGAGGAAGGTCAGCGCGCCTTCCCGAACGCCGGCGAGCGCGCTGACGTGGGTGATCTCGACGTCGCCGTCGCCGCTCAGGCCGAGGATGCCGGCCGAGCGATCCATCAGATCCCTGGCTTTCATTCCGTCTCCTTCCCGCCGCCGAGCCGGGCGAACAGGCCCTGATAGGCTTTCCGCTCGGCGGCCATCCCCGCTTGGGGATCGAGCATCGCCAAGGCGCGGCGGCGGATGGCCGCGCCCATTTCGCGTGCGAAGCCCGGATCGCGAAGCAAACGCGCCGTCGCCTCGGCCATGGCCTTCCGGTCGCGATACGGGACGAGGATTCCGGTTACGCCGGTCTCGACCATATCCTTTTGCCAATCGGTGTCATAGGCGACGACCGGAACCGCTCCCAGAGCGGCCTCGGAGAGGGCCCGGCCGGTGCTCGGCGACAGGACCACCGCCGCTTCGGGGATGATCCGCGACAGGAATTGCTGATCGCGGTTCCCCGCGAACGCCACCGACTCCGCGACGCCGAGCCGCTCGGCCAGCCGGCGCAGCTCCTCGCGCAGCGTGCCGTCACCGACGAAGAGGGCCTTCAGCCCGGGGCGAAGCGCGCGCACCTCCGCCAGCGTCTCGATCACATGATCGGGATATTTGGGCTGTTCGAGCCGGCCGATGCAGAGGAGAAAATTGTTCGCCTCCAGGCCCAGAGCCTCCAAATCGGCGGCTGCGCTCGGGCGCGCGGCGGGTTCGGCGAAATGCTCTTCGCCGAGAAGGCTGCCGAAATTGACGATTCGAGTGGCGTCCCGCCGGGCGCCGTTAGCGACGGCGAAATCGGCGTTGTTCTCGTTCGGCGCGAAGATCAGGTCGGCGCGCGGGAAGACAAAGCGCTCGATCCGCTTCTCGAGCTTCGCGCTCCGCAGCAACCGGGGGAATATGGGCTTTCCGGTCGTCTCGCGGACCTTGTCGTTATTGCCGTTGACGCGGATCAGGAAGGCGGCGCCGGTCAGCCTCGCCAGGGCCCATCCGAACAGGCCGAGATAGAGCGGATCTCCGGCGCGGATCGCGCTGATCCCCTCCCGCTTCACCAGATTGCGCAGCTGGAGCAGCAGCGCGGCCTGCCCGATCAGGAAGTTGATCGGGAAGAGAGCACGCAACGCGCGAAAACGGCCCGCTTGGCCCTCGACAAACGTGTGGCGCGGGCCGAGTTCGTGCCAGATCGGGGGGCCGCAGGCCGTTACCGCGGACGAACCCGACAACAAGGTCGCGAACGGATGGACGTTCCAGACATGATCGAAATAGCCGTCGAGGTCCCGCGACAGGATCGACCGTTCCTGGCCGCGGTCCCGGATCATCTCCAGGGTGTAGGCGGCATCGAGGACGAGCAGGCGCGGCCGGCGCGCGGGACCGGGCCCCGTCTCCGGCGCTGAAAACCGCGCGCTCCTCTCCGCATCCGCCACCCGGGCCGTTCCTTTCATGCATTGCGGGGCTTAGTTTCGGGCCTGTCGCCGCGCAACAGGGCTGGACGGACACGTTGCTGTCGCCGGCCATCCCTCATAAGGGGACAGGCGACCGAGGTCCAAACAGGCTGTTGTCAGGAAATTGGGAATGTCTTCATCGATCATAACCGGGCTGGACGGCCGCAAGGTCATCGTGACCGGCGGGGCGGGCTTCGTCGGGTCCCACCTTTGCGAGGGCCTGATCGCCGCCGGCGCCGAGGTGATCTGCATGGACGATCTGTCCGCCGGCAAGCGGGAAAATGTCGCCCACCTCGAGGATCGCGCGAACTTCCGCTTCGTCGAAATGAGCGTCTGCGACGACGGCGCGGCCATGGATGCGGCGTTCGAGGGGGTCGACAGTGTTTTCCACAATGCGGCGTCCAAGAAGAATATCTGCCTTGCCGACCCCGCCCGCGACCTCGAGGTCAATGCCGGCGGCGCTCTGAACCTGCTCCAGAAGTCGATGAAGCACGGCGTGCGCAAGTTCGTCCAGGCCTCGACCGGCTCGGTCTACGGCGAGCCGCAGATCTTCCCGACGACCGAGACACACCCGTTCGAGCCGGTCTCCTATTACGGAGTCTCGAAGCTCGCCGGCGAGCGCTACGTCGACGTGTTCCACAAGCTGTACGGCCTCGACACGACCATCCTGCGCTATTTTCACGTCTACGGGCCGCGCCAGGAATCGAACGAGTTCGGCGGCGTGGTCTCCATTTTCCTGCGCCACATTACGGAGGGCAAGAACCCGGTCGTCTTCGGCGACGGCGAGCAGGTGCGCAGCTTCACTTATGTGCGCGACCTGGTCGATGCGAACCTTGCTGCCGCGACCAACCCGCGCGCGACGGGCGAGGCCTATAACGTCGCCTCGGGCATTCGCGTGTCGATCAACGAGCTCGCCAAGGGGATGCTCGAGATCCTCGACCCCCAGGGGCGCCTGGCGGTCGAGCATGGCGATCCGCTGATCGGCGACATCATGGAGTTCGACGTCTCCAACGCGAAGGTCAGGGAGCATCTCGGAGTCGAGTTCGAGGCCGATTTCTGGGGCACTCTGCAGAGCGCTCTTTCCGATGTCGACGCGTTCCTCGGCCGTCCGGCGCGCGCGACGATCGCAGCCTGAAAAGGCGGCGCTGATGGACCGGCGCCAATATCTCGGTCACTTCATCATCCTGTTCACCGGGACTGCCGCCGCGCAGGTCCTCAATCTCGCCAGCTACCCCTTTCTCGCCAGGCTCTATTCCCCCGCCGATTTCGGCGTGTTCGCGACGTTCGTGGCCGCGTCCGCCATCCCGGGAGCGGTGGCGTGCGGACGGTTCGACCTCGCGGTGCCGACCGCGCCGAGCGCCGGCCGCTTCGCGATTCTGTGGCTGTGCGTCCTTTTTGCGACGCTGATGGGCGCCCTCGCGGCGCTGGGCGGGGCGATCTACTGGTGGGGAGTCGAGGGGGTATCCGATCCCGTCCGACCCCTGTTGCTCGGCCTGTGCGTCTTCTTCACCGGCTTCTGCGCCGCGGGCGCGCTTTTCCTGATGCGGCACGATTGGTACCGGGTGAACTCGGCGTCGCTGCTGGCGCGGACGGGTGCGGTGGTCGCGCTCCAGATCGGGCTCGCTTTCGTCGCGCCCTCGCCTTTGTCGCTGATCGTCGGCTTCACGGCCGGCTTCGCCGTGCAGGCCTTGATCTTCGCCTGGACGATCTGGCGGCACATCGAGCCGGGACCGCCGCGGCCGCGCCAGATGCGGGCGATGTTCCGCCGCTACAAGAGGCAGGTCGCGGTCGACATACCCAGCACGTTCGTCGCCGCGGTCTCCTACAACCTGCTGACCTTCATGCTCGCTGGTCATTACGGCCAGGTCGCGGTCGGGCTCTACGCGCTCGGAGCGCGGATCGCGATCATGCCGCTCCAGCTCTTCAACGATTCGCTCGGCCAGGTCTTCTTCCAAAAGGCGGCAGCGGCAGAGCGGGAGCGCGGCCATTTCTGGCCGGAGATGAAGTTCAACCTCACCGTCTCGGGCCTGATCTCGCTCGGCGCGCTTTTCGGCCTCTGGCTTCTCGCCCACCCCTTCATACGCCTCTATCTCGGCGCGGAATGGGAGCCGGCGGCGGACATGCTCGTCGTCCTCGCCCCGATGCTCGCGGCGCGCAGCCTCGCCATGTCGATCGCGACGACCGTCTTCGTGATGAGGAAGGCGCACTGGCTGCTGGCCCACAATGTCGCAAACGCCGTTGCCCACGGCATCGCCTTCGCCGCCGCCCTGATCCTAGGGCTGGGCGTGATGAGCTTCCTCGTCGTCGCAGCAGCATTGCTCACCATCGAATACCTGCTCTTCGCGCTGTTCCTGGCGCTGAAGGCCTATGGTGGGACGAAGCGGCTGCGCTTTGACGGACGCCCGGAAATCGGGGCATGATCGGCGCGTGATCGACAGCTGGCGTACGATGAAGGAATATATCCGGGCGGATCGCGCGAGCCGCGGCGGCGGCAATCCGCTGAGGAGCTTCCTCCTCGATCCTGTGGCCCGCTTCTCCGTCCTGATGCGATGGCTCGAATATCTGACGAACACGAGGAAGCCGGCGCTGATCCGCCTGCCCTTGTTGTTCTGGTATCGGCGGCTTTCGGTGCGCATCGGCTTCAGCGTTGCGCCCGGGATCTTCGGGCCGGGCGTCGCCTTCGTCCATTACGGGCTGCTGGTCATCGATCCGACCACTCGGATCGGCCGCAATTGCCGGGTCCATGCCGGCGTCAATATCGGCGGCGGCGCCTATTTCGTCGATCCGGCCGAGGTCCACCTCCATTCCCCGCGGATCGGCGACAACGTCTATATCGGTCCGGGCGCGAAGCTCTACGGCCCGATCGTGATCGGCGACAATGCCGTCATCGGCGCGAACGCGGTCGTCACCCGCTCTTTCCCGGAAGCGGGGCTGACGCTGGCCGGGATACCCGCAAGGGTCATCGCCGAGGGCGGGCGCGGCGAGCGCGTCCTGAAAGGCGCCGACGAGGCGGCCTGAACGCGAAGCTCAGGCCGGGACGGCCTCGATCAGCATCGAATTATTGCCCGGAACAAGGAGCTCGCGCCGAACCTCGAGCTCGTTCTCGGCCATCTCCTTCAAGAGCGACTCGCGCGTATAGTAGCGGAAGTGAGCGTGATCGAGCGACACGCCCCTGGCGAGGTCGCGTCGGCGTTTGCGCATCCGCCAGATGAAATAGGCATATTCGGCCGGGGCCGCCGCGATCCGCAGCGCCCGTTTCGCGCCCTTGGTGACGAAGAAGATGCTGTGGAAATTCTTGGCGCGGGCCATGGCTTCGGGCTCGTTGAGGCCGACCCAGAAATAGAGCCGCCCGCCGGGCGCCAAAATCCGCTTCAGCTCGGCCATGGCCTGATCGACATGCTCGATATGGTCGAGCGACGTCGCCAGCACGACCGCATCGAAGCTGCCGTCCTTGAGCGGCAGCTTCTCGGCCACCGCCCCGGTCAGGCACAGATAATCGCGCTCGACCGGCGTCTCGAGCGGCTCGAGCCCGACATAGCCGCCATGCGCCAGGTCGCGCGCATAGGCCGGCATCGACGGGAAGAGGCCGCAGCCGACGTCGAATATCCGATCGTCCGGCTTCAGGGACACCGCTATGAACCCGCCGAAGATCTTCGCGATCGTCTCGTCTTCCTCGTAATGCTCGTCCTTGTAGCGCTCGACCGAGGCGGCCTGCATCTCCTCCCACTCGTCGGAGAGCAGCTTGCCGACCGTGCCCGAGACGGTGTTGCCGTTGATCGGCAGCCGGGTCCCGCAGCCGGGGCACTCCGCCGCGTCCGAACCCTGCGCGAGCTCGCCGTGCCCGCAGCTCGGGCAGCGCATCCGCTCGAGCAGATCCTTCATTTCCATGTAACTTTTCCGACCCTGAGATTGAGCTTGCGGTAGAGCTTGAGAAGCTTCTCGTACAAGGCCGCTTCCGAAGGATAGTCGGTGTGCGGCTTTTCCGGCCGCGCCATGTATTCGGCGAACTTCTCTTCGGTCCAGCCCATCTTCTTGATGAAATAGAGGCGATCGGCCTCCATCTCCTTTTCGGACGGGTAGGCGATCCCCGCGGCGCGCTCCAGAGCCTGCTCGCGCGTCATCTCGCCGCTCATGATGAGGCTGGAGAGGTGCGGCTTTCTTTTATCGACGCCGAATTTGTAGGGCTGGAGATAGCCCTGGTAGAAACGCGTGAACACGCTCTCATAATGCTTGTAGGCGTAGGGCTTGTAGCCGAATTCGGCCTGGAGCACCGACAGCGCGTCCTCTTTCCGGTAATTGAGATAATCCAGGAACGACACCCAGCGAATTCTGTGCACGGCCCAGTAACGCACCAGGTCGAAGGTGCTGATCGAAGGAAAGGTCTTCAGCTTGGGACCTCCGAACTTCCTGGATATGCCGACGATATTGCGCTTGTCCGCCTTGTGCCAGGCCCATGTTGTCGGGATGTCGACGCCCTCGGTGGCGATGTTCGATCCCGCCAGGATGAACTTGAGTCCGTGCTTGCGGGCTTGCCGGTAATTCACCGCGAGCATGGCGTTGTCGTAGAGGACCTCCACGTCGATCACGTCGGAGGCGAAGAAGGCTTCCATCAGGCCGCGTATCTCGCGCCATTCGATGACATGGGTGTAAAGGTCGACTCCGAGCTGCCGGACGAGGTTGGCGATATTGTTCTGCGCGAGCTCGGAGTTCCACCCGCTGTCCATGTGGACGGCGAGGGGCCGAAGCCCCAGGCGCACCGCCTCGACCAGCGCCCAGCTGCTGTCCACGCCGCCCGACAGGCCGACGATGCAGTCATATTTCCGGCCCCGGCCCGAGGCCTTGACCATGTCGACGAGGTGGTCGAGCCGGCGCAGCCTTTCCTCCTCGGACGGCGCGAAATGCTTGGCTTTCTTCTCCTCGAAGCCCTTGCAATAATTGCAGATTCCCTGCCCGTCGAACTCGATGTCGCGGGCGCTCGAATCCATGATGCAGCGCGCGCAGGTTTGTACGTTGGGTATCACGCTCCGCTCAGCTCCACAGTGCCCGCAACTCTTCGTATCGTGGATAGGTGATCAGGACCGCTCGGTGCGGCCCCTGGAAGACGAAAAAGGCGCCTGCCGCGACGGCGCTCGCGCCGGCGTCGGTGGCGGCCCTGATGTCGGCGAGCGAAGAGATGCCGCCCGCGGCGATCAGGGGGACGTTGGCGATGCTGCTGGCCTCTCGGACCAGCGCCAGATCGGGGCCCGAAAGCGTCCCGTCCTTGTCCACCGCGTTGAGCAGGATCTCGCCCGCGCCGCTGGCGACGGCGCCTCGCACGGCCTCGCGCCAGTCCGCGAAGGGCGGCTTCACGCCGGCTGCGCTGTACAGCTTCGGCTTGCCGAGCCAGTCCTTCTTGACGTCGATCGACACGACCACCGCCTGTTCGCCCGCGCGCTCCGCGATCTCGCGGACGAGGCCCGGATTGCCGGCGAGGGCGCTCTGAATGCAAACCTTCTCGACGCCGAGGCTGAAGAGCGTGCGGGCATCCGCCGCCGTGCGGATGCCGCCGCCGTAGCAGAGCGGCATGAAGCATTCGTCGGCGAGCTGCTCGGCCATGGCGAAATCGGGGCCGCGGCGTTCCTTCGAGGCATCGATGTCGAGCACCATCAGCTCGTCCACCTCCTTCTCGTTGAAGATGCGCACGGCGTTGATCGGATCGCCGACATATTTGGGGTTCGCGAATTTCCGGGTCTTCACGAGCCCGCCGTCGCTGAGCAGGAGGCAGGGTATGATGCGGTGGCTCAGCACGGCAGCTCCAGGAAGCGCCGCATCAGCGCCTTGCCGAACTTGTGGCTCTTCTCCGGGTGGAACTGGACGCCGTAGACCGATCCGCGGCTGATCGCCGAAGTAAAGTAGGTGCCGTAGGTGGCCGTCGCCAGCACGTCGGCGGGGTGGTCGCATACCGCGCGATATTTATGGACGTAGTAGAAACGTTGCTCCTCTTGCTCCGCCAGGGGCAGGAGCGGGTTGTCCCGCGCGGGCTTCGTCACCGACCACCCCATGTGCGGGACCTTCAGCTTCGGGTCGCCGCCCGTGTCGATGCGGATCACGTCGGCCTCGATCCAGCCGAGGCCGGGCTTCACGCCCTCCTCGCTGCGGCGGCAGAGGAGCTGCATGCCGAGGCAGATCCCCAGGATCGGCGTCTTCCCCTCGGCCGCGAGGCGGTTGAGGGGCTCGATCCAGCCTGCCTGGGCCAAAGCGCCCATGCCCGCGTCGAAGGCTCCGACGCCGGGCAGCACGACCCGCTTCGCACCCTCGATGCCGGCCGGATCCTTCAGTATCTCCGCTTCGCCGTCCACGGCTTCGAACATCCGTTTGACGGATTTGATGTTGCCGATGCCGCAGTCGATGATCGTTACGTCCATTCGCCACTATCCAAGAGAGCCGGTCCCGCGGCCGCCTGCTGCGCCCGCCAGCCGCATATGAGAGCCGCGAAGGGCCCGACCGTGCCCCGGACCAGAGGCGACGCGAATGGAGAAAATGTCTTCTGAAAGCAAGGGCGCCCGCGCCAGGGCCGGCCGGTCAGGCCGTCCTCTCGACGCGGTCGCCCTCGAGCCGGTAGCGGTCGCCGTTGCCCGGGCAGACCGCGACCCCGGAGCCGGAGAGGGGCAGATCGAGCCTCTCGCCATATTCGCTCATCCAGCCGATCCGCCGTCCCGGCACTCCGGCCACGAGGGCATAATCGGGCACATCCTTGTTCACCACCGCCCCGGCGGCGACGAAGGCGTGGCGGCCGATCGTCACTCCGCACACGATCGTGCAGTTCGCGCCCAGCGTCGCCCCGCGCATCACCAGGGTCCGGCGATATTCGTCCTTGCGCGGCACCGCCGAGCGCGGGTTGTAGACGTTGGTGAAGACCATGCTCGGCCCGCAGAAGACGTCGTCCTCGATGGAGACGTCGTCGTAGACGGAGACGTTGTTCTGGATCTTCACGTTGTCGCCGATCACGACACGGTTGCCGACGAACACGTTCTGGCCGAGCGAGCAGCCGCGGCCGATCCGCGCCCCGGCGCAGATATGGACCCAGTGCCAGACGCGCGTTCCCTCGCCAATCTGGGCGCCCGCGTCGACGATCGCCGTCTCGTCGATCATGCTCAGGCGGCGCCTGCCGCGAACGGGTGGCTGCCCGGGTTGACGCCGACCGGGCTTGCGCTGCGGATCGCATGCGCGAGCTCAATGCTTGGGAGCGCGTCGACGATCCCGAAGCCTTCGCCGGCAAGGATCCGGCGATAGCTTTCCGTGTGAAGGTCGGTGAATCCTTCCGAGAACTCGATTTCCTCGCCGTCGAGGGTGATCGAACGGAAGGTGCGCTGCCCCTTCGCCGCCGCCTGCTCCGGCAGATGGGCCGAGTTTACGGAGAGGAACCAGCGAACATTCGTGTCGGCGAAGCGCAGCACCCCGCAGCCCGCGTCGTGGCGCAGGAAGGTGAGCTCGCTCTCCTCGGCCTTGCCGAAGACCCAGGTCAGCATGTCGAAGAAATGGATGCCGATATTGGGCGCTATGCCGCCCGACTTCTTCTCCTCGCCCTTCCATGAGGCGAAATACCAGGCGCCGCGGCTGGTGATGTAGGTCAGGTCGACGTCGAAGCGGGCGCGAGGATCGGCCGCTCTCGCCGCCGCTACCTTGTCGCGGAGCGCGATGATGCTCGGGTGAAGGCGCAGCTGGAGGATGGTGAAAACCCGCCGGCCGGACTCCGCCTCCACGGTGCGCAGCCCCTCGGCGTTCCAGGGATTGACGACCAGCGGCTTCTCGCAAATCGCGTGCGCCCCGACGCGCAGCGCGAAGCGGATGTGCGAATCGTGCAGGTAATTGGGCGAGGCGATCGAGACATAGTCGATCCGGTCGCCTTTGCGCCGCATCAGGTCGACATAGCGGTCGAAGCGCTCGAACTCGGTAAAGAAGCGGGCCTCGGGGAAATAGCTGTCGAGAATGCCCACCGTATCGTTGGAGTCGAGGGCGGCGACCAGATTGTTGCCGGTCTCCTTGATTGCCTTCATGTGGCGCGGCGCGATGTAGCCGGCGGCGCCGATCAGAGCGAAATTCTTGCTATCCTGGGACACGGCGCGGCCATAAGGCCCCGGGCCGCGCCGAGGCAATCCCTCACCCGCTCGAATAAGGCCGGCGGGTGTCGTGGGTGGAGAAATGTTTGGGCCGGAAGCTGTCCGCCGGTCCGGGCGCGGTGCCGCGGAAGCGATCGCCCCTGACGACCGTGCCGGGCCCGTATTGCACCGCGAAATGCTGGCCGCCGGTGGCCGGCAGGTCGGTGCGGAACAGGTTGTTCTCGCAGAGGCAGTGATTGAAGCCGGCTTCGAGGTCGTAGAGCGTCGAGCGGTCCTTGCGCGCGGCCGGGATGAAGATCTCGCAGCCGCGAACGATGTTCTTGCGCCCGCCGGTCGGCTTGGCCTCAATGGCGGGAAAGGTCCCGAAATCGGCTTTCCTGTGGGTGCCGATGATCTTCACGCGCTCCATCGTCAGCCGGTTGTTGTCGTTGGTGTGGAAGATGCCGAAATGGCCGCTGGAGCGGAACTCGGCGTCGCGGATGGTGAGGTCGCTCGGCTTCTCGTCGGTCCATGCGGTCCACACGGTACCCTCGCCCGCATCGTGCACACCGCCCTGGATCAGGCCCCCGTCCCAGCCGATGATCATGTGGTTCGGCGCGTTGTTGCGGTTGCTCGAGCGGCAGTCGATGAGGCGCAGATAGCCCTGATATTTGCGCGTGTAGGCGGCCAGGAAGGCGCTGTAATTGTCCATGAACTCGCAGCGGACGAACTCGAGATTGCCGGTCATCGTGTCGACCTCGCTCGGCTTGTAGCGATCGGGCTCCACGTCGACGCCGAAACCCGGCGCGTGACGGCCATATTTGCCGGTCCCGTAGGCGCTCGAGTTGAACGCGCAATCGCTCGCCCGAAGACCGAGCACCTGAATCGGCGCGAGCGCGCCGCGGGCGTTGTTGAAGCAGCGCACGCGCTCCAGCCGCACGTCGCGGCACGCGATGCCCAGGCCGGCGCCGCTGCCCACGACGATGAGATCGTCCGAGATCATGATCGCGTCGGTCTGGCTGTGATGGAGGCTGAGGTCCGAGAGGGTCACTCGGCTCGACGCGTTGAGGGCGATGAGCGGCGCATAGGTTTCGGTGATATCGGGATCGCGCGTCATCGCCAGGACGCCGCCGTCTATGTCGAAGCCGGAGATGTGCACGTTGCGGCTGTGGCGGATCTCGAACGGCAGGAAGGCGGCGTGGTAAGTCCCTTCGGGCAGTCCGTCGCGTCCCTTCCGCGCCGATCTGTGAAACCGGCCATTGAGGCGGATCTTCGCGCCAGTCCCGGAGATCGTCAGGCCGTCGCAGCGCAGGAACTCGGCGTTGAGCACCAGCCTCGGGTCGCGGCGGCGAATGTCGGTGGTGCGGTAACGGGCGACATAATAGATCCCGGGCGGGAAGTGGAAATTGCCCCCGCCCTGGCGCGTGGCGAAGCCCGCGAGGCGCTGAAACGCCTCGTAATTGTCGGTCCTGCCGTCGGGAACGAAGCCGAACTTCTCCACGACGTTGACGGCGGCCTCGGCGACCACCGCGATCGACGTGCCGCCCAAGGGGGCGAGCAACGCCGCTCCACCGAGGCCCTGCACGACCCGCCGCCTGTCGATGTCCGTCATCCTGCTCACGTCTCGAGAACGCGTACCCCCTGCATCCGATGCGTGCAAATCTCGGCGGATAAGCGGCATGGACCCGGACGCCTCGCGCTTGCTAAGCGTCGTTATGGCCTCCAGCACGACAACCGCGCGAGCCTCGGCGGGGCCCGCGCTGCCGCGCCTCCACAATATCCAGTATCTCCGCGCCATCGCCGCGCTTGGCGTCGTGATCTTCCACGCCGGCTATGAAGCAGGATTGCGTCTCGGGTTCGGCGCGTTGGGCGTCGATATCTTCTTCGTGGTCAGCGGCTTCCTGATGGTATCGATCACCGACGCGGCGTCGCGGCCCTGGCCGTTCCTGCGGCAGCGGATCCTGCGCGTGGCGCCGCTCTATTGGCTCGCGACCGCGGTCGCCTTCCTGAGATATGGCGCGGCCGCGAACGGCTCGGGTTCCGCGGCGCAGAGCCTAGCCGCTTCGATCCTGTTCATCCCGTGGGGGCCGCCGCAAGGGGCGCCCTGGTTCTTCCCGATCCTCGCCGTGGGCTGGACGCTGAACTTCGAGATGCTGTTCTATGCGCTGTTCGCCGCGAGCCTGCTCGTTCCGCGGCGATGGCAGCTTCCCGCCCTCGCCACCATGTTCGCCGGCCTCGCCGGGCTCTGGACGACCCGATACGGCGGCTTATTGCCTTGGCGCTTCTGGGGCCATCCGATCATATTCGAGTTCCTCGCCGGCGCCGTGCTCGCGACCGCGTGGAGGAGCCACGGCAAGCTCGCTTTGTCGCTGGCCCTGGCCGGCCTGATCGGCGCGACCGCGATCCTCGGCGCGGTCACCGATTATCCCATCCGGGTTCTCCCGATGGGGATAGCCGCGCTGATGGTCACGGGCGCCGTCCTTCTGGAGCGGCGGCGTCCGCCCGTCAGAGCGCTGACCCTGATCGGCGACGCCAGCTATTCCATCTATCTGTGGCATTATCTGGCGATCGGAGCGGCGAAGAGCGTCAACCCCTTCGTCCTTCCGGCGGGACTGGTCTTCATCCTCTACGCGGCGGCCGGCGTCACGGTCGGGATCGCCGCGCATCTTCTGCTCGAGCGGCCGCTCCTCAAGGCGATCCGCAGCCGCTTGTGGGTGCGCGGAGTGCCGAATCCGGGGGGCGTGTAGCGGCCGAGGCTTCTTAGGCGCGGCCTCGCGCCGGCGCTCGGCGGCTGGTGGACAGGGCTGGATTCGAACCAGCGTAGGGGCAACCCCGGCAGATTTACAGTCTGCTGCCTTTAACCACTCGGCCACCTGTCCATGGCGGCGTCCAGATAGGAGCGCGCTCCCAGTGGCGAAAGGGGCCGGGGCTGTCAACGCGGCTCGACGGCGGCCCTCGCCCTTGCCAGATGCGCCCGCCGCCGCCATTCGCGCCGAGATGCGACGCAAAGCCCGCCAGGCCTCGAAGCCCGAGAACCGCCCGCGCTTCTGGGGCCGGCACGCCGTCGAGGCCGCGCTCGCCAATCCGGAGCGCGAAGTGGTCCGGCTTTGGGCCACGCGCGAGGCCGCGTCGGACCTCGAGGTCCCGCGCGAGGTGCCGCTGACCTTCGCCGATGCCGCCGACCTGGGCCGCCTCGTGCCGCGCGACGCCCCGCACCAGGGCCTCGTCGCCGACGTCGAGCGATTGCCCGACATCCTCCTCGCCGACGTGCTCGACCGGGCGCCCGAGCACCGCCCGATCCTGGTCCTCGACCAGGTCACCGACCCGCACAATGTCGGCGCGATCCTTCGCTCGGCGGCCGCCTTCGACGCGCTGGCGCTCGTCACCCAGGACCGCCACGCGCCTCCGGAGGGCGGTGCGCTGGCCAAGGCGGCGAGCGGCGCGCTCGAGACCGTGCCGTGGGTGCGCGTCGTCAACCTTGCCCGCGCCCTCGACGAGATCGCCGAGGCGGGCTTCTGGAGGATCGGCCTCGCCGGCGAGGCGCAGGCGACTTTGGCCGAGGCGCTCGGCACGGCGCGCGTCGCGCTCGTCCTCGGCGCGGAAGGGGAAGGGATGCGGCCCAACACGCAGGCGCATTGCGACGCGGTCGCCCACCTGCCGATGAGCGGCCGGATGGAGAGCCTCAACGTCTCCAATGCCGCCGCCATTGCCCTCTACGCGGTCGCAACGCATAAGAACTGAGACACTTCGGGGGGATCGACGATGAATGTGGGCCGTGTCCTGGTGGCTCTTGCCGCCCCGCTGTTTCTCATGTCCTGCGTGCTCAGCCCCGGCAGGTTCGTCTCGAGCCTCGACATCCGCAAGGACCGCAGCTTCACCTTCAGCTATGCGGGCGAGGTGATCCTCCTCGACCCGGCGAACGCCTTAAAGGGCGCGGCGGAGGAGGGGCTCGCCCAAGGCCTCAAGGGCGACGACGAGGACGGTGACGACGCCAAGCCCGCGAAACCTGCGGAGCCGGAGGTCATCGACACGCCCCAGCATCTTGCCGAGGCGAAGGCGATCGCCGAGGCGCTGTCCAAAGAGGTCGGCTATCAGTCGGTCGAATATGTGGGCAACAACAAGTTCCGGGTCGATTATCGCATGACGGGCCGCCTCGACCGCAGCTTCATCTACCCGATCAACGTCGATGCGAAGGCGATCATTCCCTGGATCGCCATTGAGGTGCGCAAGGACGGGACGGCCCGGGTCATGGCCCTCGCGTTCGGCGACCCGGAAGAAGGCATGGGGAGCACGGCCAAGCCGGGCTCCAAGGAGGACGAGCGCCAGGGCAGCTTCACGCTGACCACCGATGCGGAGCTGGTCATGCACAACAATGAGGAAGGCAAGGCGCCCGGCCCGGGGACCAAGGTCGTCTGGAAGGTGACCGCCGCCAGCCGCACGGTGCCGACGGCGGTCGTTCGCTTCTAGTCCTCCGGCGCGATCGTGACGCGCAGCCCGTCGAGCGCCTGGTCGAGCTCGATCTGGCACGAAAGCCGGCTGTTTGGACGCCGCTCGCTCGAGCTGTCGAGCAGATCGTCCTCGTCCGTTCCCATCGGTGGCAAAGCGGGGAGCCACTCCGGGTCGACATATACGTGGCAGGTCGCGCAGCTGCAGCAGCCGCCGCAGAGGGCGAGAAGCTCGTCGAAGCCGGCGTCGCGGATATTCTCCATGACGCTCCAGCCGGCCCTGCCCGCGACCGTCTTCACGGTGCCGTCGCGGCCGACGATGGTGAGATGCGCCATGGCGGCGGCCTATGCTAGGCGGCCGGTGGCAAGGCAAGGGGAGCCCGGTTGGGAATAGGCGTCGAACAGCTGAGGGCGTCGCTCGACGCGCTGGCGGAACGCGAGCCGCGCATCGCCGCGGCGCTCGGGCGCGTCGGCTATCCCGAGCCTCGCGTCGGCGAGCGGGGCTATCAGACGCTGCTCCGCGCCATCGTCGGCCAGCAGGTCTCGATCAAGGCAGCGGCCTCGATGTGGGCGAAGCTGGCCGGACTCGTCGGCGACCCGCCCAACCCGGCAGCCCTGATCGCCGCCTCCGACGAGACGTTGCGCAGCGCGGGCCTGTCCCGCCAGAAGGCGTCCTACGCCCGCAGCCTCGCCGAGGAAGTGGTTTCGGGACGGCTCGACTTCGACAGGCTGCCGGCGGGCGACGAGGAAGCGATCGCCGAGCTGGTGCGGGTCAAGGGCATCGGCCGCTGGACGGCGGAAATCTACCTGCTCTTCGCCGAGGGGCGCCCCGACATCTGGCCGGCCGGCGACCTCGCCGTCCAGATCGAGACGGGGATCATCATGGGGCTCGACGGCAAGCCGGCCGAGAAGCCGCTGCGCGAGCTGGCCGAGCGCTGGCGGCCGCACCGCGGCGCCTTCGCCATCTTCACCTGGCACCACCGCAAGAGTTCGGCCGCGCCCATCTAGCCCTTGGGCGGCTTCGGCCCGACGAAGCGCGCGACGCGGTCGCCGAGCTTCATCAGGGCGGAGAGGGTGGGGCGCGGGAGCTTGCGCACCTGGTCGTACCAGTCCGCCAGCGTGCCGATGAACTGGTGCATGTCGGCGATCCGGGTGCGGATGTGCGGCGGGACGGTGCCGCGAACCGCCATTCGCTCCTTGAGCTCGGCGAGGAACTCGAGGGTGGGGTCGATCTCGCGCCTTTTGCGCTCGGCCGAGATGCGCATGAGCATCTCCCAAAGGTCGGTCTCGGCGACGAAATGATCGCGCCGGTCGGCGGGGACGTGCGCGCGGCGGACGATGCCGTAGGCCTGCAGCTCCTTGAGGGCGGTCGAGACGTTGGAGCGGGCGAGCTTCAGGCTCTCGCTGATCTCCTCGGCATGGAGCGGCGACTCGGCGAGATAGAGCAAAGCGTGGATCTGGGCGACCGAGCGGTTGACCCCCCAATGCGTGCCCATCTCGCCCCAGTGCAGGATGAAGGCTTCGAGCTCAGGGAAGCGCCCAATATCCATCTTCTTCCATTTCTGAAATTGCAGAATTGCATGGTCCTAAGCGCGTCCCGAGAAGGCGGTCAAGCGGCCGATAACGAAATCGCAACCCGCCCGTCCTAGGAAGGGCCCAGGTACGCGACCGGGGGGGCGGAGGCAGCTTGCTGCTTCCGCCTTCTTTTTTCGAAAAATCAAAAACTTAGTTGCACCGGGGACGCCGGTTTTTGCGAACAAAGGCGGTGCGGAGCGCGCCTGAAGCGCGAATGGCTTAACGCGCGCTAACTCAATCGTTCAGCACTTCATAAACCGTTGGGGGCCATAGGCCGGTCCGCTGCCGAAGCAGGCCACGCCGAGGCGGCCCCTCGAGTCGCGTATCCGAGGGGGGGCCGGCGCCGCAAGGCGCCGGCCCCGACTTCGAGGGCTAGAGAACAGGCCCGGACGCCGCTCCGAAGGCGATCTTCAGGACCGCGAACGCGGCGAGCGCGACGCCGCCGATCACGAAGAAATCGAGCAGCAGGATCGCGAAGAGCTTCAGCCCTTCCTCGTGCACATAATCCTCGATGACGACCTGAAGGCCGAGCTTCAGGTGCCAGAAGGTCGCGACCACGAGCAGGATCATCGGAACCGCGGCGAACGGGTCGCGAAGCCATTCGACGACCGAGGGCTGGTCGAGCGAGGGCAGGCGCAGCAGCGCGACGGCCAGCCAGATGAAAAGGAGAAGCGTCGCGACGGAAGTCAGCCGCTCCAGCCACCAGTGGCGCGCTCCCGAACGGGCGGAGCCGAGGCCGCGGACGCGGGCGATCGGGGTCTCGAGCCGCATCAGCCTGCCTTTGCCAGACAGAGCCAGAACAAGGCGGTGAGGAGAAGCGAGCCGGGCAGCGTCGCCGTCGCCCAGAATTTGTTCGTCCGGAGCTCGAACCCGGCGCCGACGTCCATGAAGAGATGGCGGAGGCCGGACAGCATGTGCTGGAAGAAGGCCCAGCTCAGCCCAACGCCGACGACGAGGCCGAACCAGCCAGTGACCACGCTGGTGAAGCCCTGATAGGCCTCCGGGCCACTCGCCGCCGCGACCAGCCACCAGACCAGGCCCGCGGCGCCGACGGTCGCGAGGCCCGCGCCGGTGACTCGGTGCAGGATCGAGACCAGCATGTGCGGGCCCCATTTCCAGACCGTGAGGTGGGGCGAGAGCGGCCTCGCCGGGTTGCGGTGCATGCGCGTCGAAGCTCCTTCCGGATTCGACCGCGCTTTTAGGACGTGGGCCGGCCGTTGCAAGGCCGGCCGGCGTGGCTCGTCAGGCGGCGAAACGTTTCACGAAGTCCGCGGCGGCGGTCTTGAAGCGCGACATTTCCTCGTCGACATGGCCGAAATTGGACGTGACGCCGTCGATCTCGCGGGCGACATTCTCGGTATCCTCGCGGATCGCCGCGATGGTCGCCGACATCGAATCCGCCGCGAGCGCGGTTTCGTCGACGGCGGCGGTGATCATCGTCACCGTTCGCGCCTGGGTCTCCATCGCCTCGCGGATCCGCTCGGCGGAAGTCTGGACGTCGACAACCGTCTTCTGGATCGAGCCGTTGGCCTCGACCGTCTGCTTGGTCGCCTGCTGAATCGCGGTGATCTTCGCGGTGATGTCGTCGGTCGCGCGCGCGGTCTGGCTGGCGAGCGACTTCACTTCCTGCGCGACGACGGCGAAGCCGCGCCCTGCGTCGCCCGCCCGCGCCGCCTCGATCGTGGCGTTGAGGGCGAGGAGATTGGTCTGGCCGGCAATGTCGCGGATCAGCGACAGGATCGATTCGATCGCCACGACGTGCCCCGAAAGCGCTTCGCTGACCCGGGCGGCGTCGGCCGCCTGGCCGCCGGCACGAATGGCGACCTCGCCGGCGAGATCCACCTCGCGGCGCGCGTCCTCGATCGCGCGGATGAGGCCGGCCGCGGTCTCGGCCGCATCGCGCATCGCCAGCGCCGACTGCTCGGCCGCGGCGGCGACCTCGGAGGTCTTGCCGAGCATGCCGCGGGCCGAGGCGGAGGCCTCGGCGGCCTGGGCTCGGAGCATGCGGCTGTCGGAGGCGGTGCGCTCGACCGCGCTCACCACTTCCTCGGAAAACTGGCGGCCGTGGGTGCGCCGGGCCTCGGTCTCGGCGCGGTCGCGGAGCAGGTCGAAATGGGCCGCAAACATATCGGCCTCGAGCAAGGTCGACTGGGTGAGGCAGCGGGCGAGGCGAGCCAGGCGCTCGGGGTCGTCGGCCAGCTTGTCGACGAGGATCGAATGGCCTTCCTCGGCCGCCGCGCTGATCGACGAAAGAAGCGTTGTGAGCGTGACGTTGGCGGCCTGCGCCTCGACCACGTAGCCGCCGACCATGTCGCCCCAGGCCTGGCCGCGGACGTCGGTATATTTGGCGGCGAGATAGGGGAGGATCCGCCGGACGAGCTCCTCCATCTCCGCCTCGCCATAGGTGGCGTTCACTTCCGGGGAACCGCCGAAATGCGTCCAGAACCGCTTGGCGACGCGGACGCTTTCTTCGGCGAAGAGCGAGGCCATCTCGCGGCAATTCGCCTCGAGGCTGCCGTCCGCGTCGAAGAGGGCGATGCGATCCGCCACTTTCACCGATTCGCCGCCGCTCATGTCCATCGTCACCCGTCCCAGAGAAATTCGTTCGGGACCGGTCTGCCGCCAAATGGTTAACATCGCCTTAGCCATGGCGGCCGCAACGGGCTTCCGGGGGCGGTAAGGGGAGGATGGTGCCCAGGAGAGGACTCGAACCTCCACGCCCTTGCGAGCGCCAGCACCTGAAGCTGGTGCGTCTACCAATTCCGCCACCTGGGCCCAAGAGGAGAACAATGAGGTAGGCGGCGCGGACTAGGGGCCGCGGCCATCCTTGTCAACGCGAAGGGGAGCGGGCATTGGGGCGCCGCTCGGCGCGCCTTGAAAGCAGGATTCTCGATGGAGGAAAGGGACCGGCTGGTCATTCTATTCGGCGGCGGCGGCTTCCTCGGCCGCTACGTCGCCCAGGCGCTTTTCCGCACCGGCGCGCGCGTCCGGATCGCCCAGCGCGACCCCCGCCGGGCCTTCTTCCTCAAGCCCCTCGCGGCGGTCGGCCAGGCCCAGTTCTTCGGCGTCGACATCCGTAACGGAGCCGCGGTTCGGCAGGCGGTGAAGGGCGCCGACGCCGTCGTGAACCTGGTCGGCCTGCTCAGCGGCGATTTCGAGGGCGTTCACGTCGACGGCGCGCGCAACGTCGCCGAGGCTGCCGCCGCGGCGGGGGCGGGTTGCCTCGTCCAGGTCTCGGCGATCGCCGCCGACCCCGACGGGGAGTCCGAATATTTCCGCACCAAGGGCCGGGGAGAGGCCGCGGTGCGCGCAGCCTTTCCGGCAGCCACCATCCTCCGCCCGTCTCTGATCTTCGGGCGCGAGGACAATTTCGTGAACCGCTTCGCGCGGCTGGCCCGGCTGGCGCCCGTTCTGCCGGTGGTGCGCGGGGCGATGAAGCTGCAACCGGTCTATGCCGGCGACGCCGGGCGCGCGGTGGCCGCGGCCGCGCTCGACCCCCGCAGTCACGGCGGCAAGGTTTATGAGCTCGGCGGCCCGCAGGTGATGACGATGCGCGAGCTGATGGCCTGGGTCTGTGAGGCGACGGGAAGGGGCCGGACGCTCATCGAGGTGCCCGACCCCGTCGCCCGCGGCCTCGCCCGGCTCACCGGCTGGGCGCCGTTCGCGCCTCTGACCTGGGATCAGTGGCTGATGCTCCAGCGCGACAATGTCGTGGGGCCTGACGCGCTCGGGCTGGAGGCGTTCGGCCTCCCAAGGACGCCGCTCGCCGCTGTCGCCGAGGGATGGCTCACCGCCTATCGCCGCCACGGCCGCTTCGCCGCCAAATCGCCGTACTGAGCTTCGCTCGTGCCGCTGATCATCATCGCGATCCTGCTTGGGATCGTCGAGGGCCTGACCGAATTCCTTCCGGTTTCCTCGACGGGGCACCTGATCCTCGCCTCCGAGCTGCTTGGCTACCGCGCCGAGCAATGGGCCGCGTTCAACGTCATCATTCAGCTCGGCGCGATCCTCGCGGTGATCGTGCTCTACTGGCGGACCTTCTGGACGGTCGCGCGCGGCCTGTTCGGGCCGGACGCGGGCGCGTGGCGCTTCGCTCTCAACGTCGCGATCGCCTTTCTGCCTTCCGCCCTGCTCGGCCTCATCCTCATAGACGCGATCGAAACCATGCTCGGGAGCGCGACTGTCGTCGCCGTCGCGCTCATCCTGGGCGGCATCGCCATCCTGCTCATCGAGCGGGCCGTCCCGGCGGCGAGCATCGAGCCGGGAATCTCCGCCATTCCGTGGCGACGCGCGCTCGCCATAGGCCTCGTCCAGTGCCTGTCGATGGTGCCGGGGGTCAGCCGCTCCGGCGCGACGATCATGGGCGCCCTGGCGCTCGGGGTGGAGCGCCGGACCGCTGCGGAGTTCAGCTTCTTCCTCGCCGTCCCGACGATGGTCGGCGCGACGACGCTGCAAATCGCGAAGAACCACGAGGCGATCGCGGCCTCGGGCGTCGACTGGAGCCTGATCGGCGTCGGCTTCGCCGTCTCGTTCCTCGTCGCCCTGGTCGTGATCCGCTGGTTCATCGGGATCGTCACGCGCCACGGCTTCGCCCCCTTCGCCTGGTACCGGATCGTGGCGGGAGCGGCAGCGCTGGTTTGGCTCCTTGCCCGCTAGGAATCTCGCGGAAAGTCCCCTAAGTCGCTCTTCCTAAAGGGAGAGGGGGACAGGACATGAGGACCGTCGCGATCTTTCTTGCGGGTCTCGCCGCGGCGCCCGGCGCCGCCCAGACCGTAGCTCCGCCGCCGGCCGTCGCCCCGGCCGAGGCCATCGAGCCCGCGAGGCTGGAGGCGGCCCGCGCGACGGTGGAGCGGCTTTGGCCGCTCGGCACGTACGAGCGGATGATGCGGGGCTCGATGAGCCAGATGACGGACGCCGTCATGGCGTCGATGGCGGACGTGAAGATGGGGGATATGGTGGGGCCCTCAGTCTCGACCGACGGGAAGCCTCTCCCTCCGGAGGCGGATATGACTTTCCGCGAGATCATGGCCAAGTCCGATCCGCACTTCCTCGAGCGCGCCCAGATCACGAACCGCGTCATGATGGAGGAGATGATCCCGACGATGGCGCGATTGGAGCCTCAGGTCAGGGAGGCCCTCGCCCGCGTCTACGCGCGGCGTTTCACCGCCGAGCAACTCGGCGACATGACGCGTTTCTTCTCGACTCCCAGCGGGGCGGCCTTCGCGCGAGAGTGGATGATGGTCATGACCGACAAGGAAATGGTCCTGGCTATGGCGAGCATGGGCCCAGCGATGCTCAGGGACATGCCGCGGATAATGGAAAAGGCTAAGGCGGCCACCGCGCATCTGCCGCCGCCGAAGCTCACGCCGCCCCCGATGCCGACCGGCAAACGGTGAGCGCCGTTAAGCCGCGGCTCAGGCTGCGCGGATTAGCCTTTTCGCAACCGAGTCCCGCGCTCGGGTGTTTTCGCCCAGGCGCCAGTGGTTTGAGGAGAGTCTGAAGTGCGCAAGCTGATCATTGCCATGGGGGCGCTCGCCGCCGCCGCTCCGGCCGCCGCGCAGCCCCGCCACGATCCGCGCGACGACGCGATCGCCCGCCGCCTCCCGCCGCCTGGCGAGATCGAGCGGGTCGGCGAGACCGTCGCCCGGGTCAGCGACGCGCTGATGGACGTCGACATCGGTCCGATCGTCGACGCCGTCGAGGGCCGCCGCTACGGCCGCCGCGGGCCCGAGACGATCGGCGACCTTGCCACCCGCGACGACCCCTATGCCCGCGAGCGGATCCACGACACGGCCCGGGCGGCGACCGTCGGCATCGCCGCGGCCGCCGATCAGATCGCAATCATGACGCCGACGCTGCGCGCGGTCTTCGAGGACGCGGCTCGGCGGATGGAGGACGCGATGCGGACCCCCCGCTACGACCGGCGCTACGACCGGCGGGACGAGGATCGCGACGAGGACGATCGCGGCCCGCGCTGAAAAGCGGGGATAAGCCCGACCCCGCTGTGGACGGGGCGGCGGCCCCGCCGCTAAGGACGGCGGGCCATGTGGCAACTTTATCAATTCCCCCTCTGCCCCTTCTCGCGCAAGGTTCGGCTTATGCTGGCGGAGAAAGGCGTCGCGCATGAGCTGGTCCGCGAATCCCCGTGGGAGCAGCGCGACGAGTTCACCGATCTGAACCCAGCGGGCCGGACGCCGGTCCTGGTCGAGGAATCCCGCGGCATCGTCCTCATCGATTCGACCGCCATCTGCGAATATTTCGAGGAGACGGTCGATCGTTCGCCGATGATCCCGGGAACCGCGCCGAACCGCGCGGAGGTCCGCCGCCTCGCCGCCTGGTTCGACGAGGGCCTTTACGGCGAGGTGGTGGCGCCGCTGATGGAGGAAAGGATGCGCAAGCGCCTCGTCAGCCGCGACGCGCCCGACACGCGGATCCTGCGCGAGGCGATGAAGACCGCCAACAACCATCTCGATTATATCGACTATCTGCTCGACCACCGGCGCTGGCTGGCGGGGCCGGTCCTCAGCCTCGCGGACCTGGCTGCCGCGGCGCACCTCTCGGTCGCCGATTATCTCGGCGGCATCGACTGGCGCGGCCACAAGCAGACCGCGGACTGGTATGCGGTGATGAAGTCGCGGCCGAGCTTTCGGCCGCTGCTCGCCGAGCGGATGGAGGTGATCGCCCCGCCCGCCCATTACGACAAGGTCGATTTTTAGCGCGTCAGGCCCGCTTCGCAGCCACGAAATAGTCGAGCGACTTGTCGTCGGAGAGGTGGAAGCCGCGCGCCGGGCCCCAGGCGAGGCCGTGGCAGTCGACGATCTCGAGCCCCGCATCCCTCAGCAGCCCGCAAAGCTCCTCCGGGCAGAGGAATTTCTCCCAATCGTGGGTGCCGCGCGGGATTCGGCCGGTGCCTTCGCCGATCACGATCAGCATCAGCCGCGACAGCGACGTGCGGTTCGGAGTCGAGAGGATGAGCAAGCCGTCGTCGGCGAGCGCCGCCGCGAGGCCCTGGACGAAAGCGCGCGGATCGGAGACGTGCTCGACCACCTCCATCGAGGTGACGAGGTCGAACTTCCCCTGCAAGGCCTCGACGCCGCCGACGCGATAGTCGATCGCCAGGCCTTGCCCCAAAGCGTGCTCGCGCGCCGCCGCAATGTTCTCCGGCGCCGCATCGACCCCGACGACGTTCGCCCCGAGCCGCGCCAGCGGTTCGGCGAGCAGGCCGGCGCCGCAGCCGATGTCGGCGGCCCAGCGGCCCTCGAGCGGCCGCAGATTGCATTCGTCGAGGCTCCAATGCTGGTCGATCCGGTCGCGAATGTAGGCGAGGCGGACGGGATTGAGCTTGTGGAGCATGGCCGAGGAGCCGGTCGGGTCCCACCAATCGGCCGCCATCCGCCCGAAATGCTCGGCCTCCTTGGGGTCGATCGTGCCTTGCGATGCCATGTCGAAAATCTCCTTGCCCTCAACGCCCGCAAACGAAAAGGGAGCCGCTATGGATGAATTCCGGACGAGGGGCGGGGTCCTCCATTGCGAGGACGTGCCGCTGCCCGAGATCGCGGAAGCGGTCGGGACGCCGGTCTACGTCTATTCGACCGCGAAGATGCTCGCTCAGGCCGGGGCTCTGAGGGCGGCGCTCGCGCCCCTCGGCGATCCCCTCATCGCCTACGCGGTGAAGGCGAATCCGAACGCCGCCGTCATCGCCACGCTGGCCCGGCACGGGCTCGGCGCCGACGTCGTCTCCGGAGGCGAATACCGGCGGGCGCGGGCGGCGGGCGTTCCACCGGACCGGATCGTCTTTGCGGGCGTCGGCAAGACGGCTGAGGAGATGGCGCTCGCGCTCGACGGCGGCCTCTACCAGTTCAACCTCGAATCCTTCGCCGAGGCGGTGATGTTGTCGGAGGTCGCGACGCGGATGGGTCGAAGGGCGGCGGTCGGCTTTCGCGTCAACCCCGACGTCCAGGCGGGCAGCCACGCCAAGATCTCGACCGGCGCCGCCGAGAACAAGTTCGGCATCGCCATCCGCGACGCGCCCGAGGCCTATGCGAGCGCCGCGGCGCTGCCCGGCCTCAGGATCCAGGGCGTCGCGGTCCATATCGGCAGCCAGCTGACCAGCCTCGCGCCGCTCGAACAGGCTTTCACGCGTCTCGGCGAGCTCATCGCGGCGCTCCGAGCTGGGGGCCATCGGATCGAAGTCGCGGACCTCGGCGGCGGTCTGGGCGTGCCGTACGACCCGGGCGTCGCGCCGCCGCCGTCGCCCCAGGCTTATGGCGAGATGGTGCGCCGCGTCGCCGACCCCTGGGACGTGCGTCTCGTCTTCGAGCCCGGCCGGCTGATCGTCGGCAATGCCGGCGTGCTGCTGACGCGGCTGATCCGGGTCAAGCCGGGCGCGGGCCATCCTTTCCTGGTCGTCGACGCGGCGATGAACGACCTGATGAGGCCGGCTCTCTACGAGGCCTGGCATGCGATCGAAGCGGTGCGGCCCCGGGGCGGACGGATGACGGTCAATGTCGTGGGCCCTGTCTGCGAGACGGGCGACACGTTCGCCACGGCGCGGGAGATGGACGAAGTGGAGGCGGGCGACCTCCTCGTCTTCCGCACCGCCGGCGCCTACGCGGCCGCCATGTCGAGCACCTACAACAGCCGGCCTTTGACGCCCGAAGTGCTGGTCGACGGCGCGCGATGGGCCGTGGTCCGGCCCCGCCTGGACGTCGACGCGCTGATCGCCGCCGACCGGCTTCCCGACTGGCTGGAGGGCCCCGCGGCTGTTGCATGACCCCGGCCAACCGCTAAGAGCCGCGGCCATGGCCCGCATCGTGATGAAGTTCGGCGGCACCTCGATGGCGGGCATCGAGCGGATCCGCCACGTCGCCGGGCTGGTGAAGGGCGAGGCCGAGGCGGGAAACCAGGTCGCCGTGGTCGTCTCGGCGATGGCGGGCGAGACGGACCGTCTCATCCAGTTCTGCCGCGAAGCTTCCTCGCTCTACGATCCGCGCGAATATGACGTCGTGGTCGCCAGCGGCGAGCAGGTGACCAGCGGCCTCCTCGCCATCACCCTCCAGGGCATGGGCCTCAACGCCCGCTCCTACATGGGCTGGCAGCTCCCCATCCGCGCCTCCGGCCATGCCTCGGCTTTGATCGACGACATCGACGCGAGCGTGCTCGAGCGCGTCTTCGGGGAAGGCGGGATCGCCGTCATCCCCGGTTTCCAGGGCGTCGCCGCCGACGGAAGCCTGGCGACGCTGGGCCGGGGCGGGTCGGACACTTCGGCCGTGGCGCTCGCCGCAGCCGTGAACGCGGACCGCTGCGACATCTACACCGACGTCGACGGCGTCTACACTACCGACCCGCGCATCGTGCCCCGGGCGCGCAAGCTCCCGGCGGTGACCTATGAGGAGATGCTCGAGCTCGCCAGCGTCGGCGCCAAGGTCCTGCAGACCCGCTCGGTCGGCCTCGCCATGCGCGAGAACATCCCCATCCGCGTCCTGTCGTCCTTCGACGACCGGCCCGGCACCTATGTCGTCGGCGACGAGGCCATCGAGGAATTCAACATGGAACGGCAATTGATCACCGGGATCGCCTACGACAAGAACGAGGCGCGCGTGACCCTGACCGGCGTCCCGGACCGGCCCGGCTCGGTCGCGGCGATTTTCGCGCCGCTCGCGGACGCCAGCGTCAACGTCGACATGATCGTCCAGTCGGTGCCCCGCGCCGGGCAGAAGAGCGACCTCACCTTCACCGTGCCGACGGCGGCGCTCGCGCAGACGCGCGACCTGCTCGAGAAGGTCAAGGGCGAGATCGGCTTCGACGACCTCCTCACCGACACCAACGTCGTCAAGGTCAGCGCGGTGGGAGTCGGCATGCGCTCCAACGCCGGCATCGCCGCGAAGATGTTCCAGGCGCTGGCCGACCGCGGCATCAACATCCTCGCGATCACCACCTCGGAGATAAAGGTCTCGGTGCTGCTCGCCGAGGAATATACCGAGCTCGCGGTGCGGGTCCTCCACACCGCCTACGGCCTCGACGATGGGGGAGCGGAGAGATGATCGTCATGCCAGCGCAGGCTGGCATCCCCGCGGGTAAAGAACGCCCGCGCCTTCCACACCCTGGGGCCCCAGCCTTCGCTGGGGCGACGGAGCGAACATGAGCGACACCAACGCCAATTCGATCGGCCACGACCGCCTGAAGCGCCTGATGAAGCGCGGCACGGACTTCCTCGGCTGCGAGGTGGCGATCCTCGGCGGCGCGATGAGCTGGATTTCGGAGCGCAACCTCGTCTCGGCTTTGTCCAACGCCGGCGCGTTCGGCGTGATCGCCTGCGGAGCGATGACGCCCGATTTGCTCGACGCGGAGATCGGCGAGACCAAGGCGCGCACCGCGAAGCCGTTCGGCGTCAACCTCATCACCATGCATCCGCAGCTCTCCGAGCTGATCGACGTCTGCGCCAAGCACGAGGTCAGCCATGTCGTGCTCGCGGGCGGCCTGCCGCCGCCGGGCTCGATCGAGCGGATCAAGGGCAACGGCGCCAAGCTGATCTGCTTCGCGCCAGCGTTTGCGCTCGCCAGGAAGCTCGTCCGTTCCGGCGTCGATGCGCTGGTCATCGAGGGGATGGAGGCGGGCGGCCATATCGGGCCGGTCTCGACCTCGGTCCTGGCGCAGGAGATATTGCCGCCGCTGGCCGCGGAGGTGCCGATCTTCGTCGCCGGCGGGATCGGCCACGGCGGCCTCATCGCCGGCTATCTCGAAATGGGCGCGGTCGGGGTGCAGCTCGGCACCCGCTTCGTCTGCGCGACCGAGTGCATCGCTCACCCCAATTTCAAGAAAGCCTTCATCCGCGCCTCCGCGCGCGACGCGATCACCAGCGTCCAGATCGACCCGCGCCTTCCCGTCATCCCGGTGCGCGCGCTCAGGAACCGCGAGATGGAAGCCTTTGCCGCCAAGCAACGCGAGGTCGCCGATTTGCTCGACCGAGGCGAGGTGGAGATGGCCGAGGCGCAGCTTCAGATCGAGCGTTATTGGGCAGGAGCGCTTCGCCGCGCGGTGATCGAGGGCGACGTCGAGAGCGGCTCGGTCATGGCCGGCCAGTCGGTCGGCATGGTCAAGGAGGAAGCGACCGTCGCGGCGATCCTGGGACAATTGGTGGAAGAGGCGGCCCAGGCGCTCGAGCGCCGTTCACCGGGCTGATCCCTACGCGCCGCTAAGCCTCCGGGCGCACCGGCGACATTCGCCTCAGCAAGGGCCGCAGAACCAGGAACCAGCTGTCAGCGGCCGTCTCCGCCGGACGGCGCGGAAACAAAGCGAGGTGGACCGCCGCTACCAGCAGGTCGAACGGATGCTTCAGGGCGGATGCGGCGAGCAGCGACAAAGGCAGCAGCACGCCGTAATAATCGTCGAGCCAGAGCCGGTATTCGGCGCGCGGCCCGGCGATGACGGTCGGGAGATGCCAGCAGCGCCAGCGCCGCCAGGCCAGGAAAAGATAATAAGCGGCGGCGAGAAAGGGGAGGCCGCTTCCGACGATCAGCAGAAGCGCCACGAGCGCGGCGGCCTCGATCGTGAAAAAGGCCTCCGCCGTCCTCGCGGCGACCCCGGGAGAATGGCGCGCCGCGAAGGTCCGCACGCCGGCCTGGCGGTCGCCGGCGCGGTCGAGCAGCTGGTGCCAGAGATTGCCCCGGCAGCCGCAGGCGAACGACCAGATCGCGAGGGCGGCCATCCACGCCGCATCGGGAGCGGAACCGTCGCTTGCGAAGACGAGGGCTGCGGCCAGCAGGGTCGGGAACAAATGCGCGCCGGCGGCGTCGGCGGCGAGGCCCGCGGCGCCGCGCGCTTTGAGGCGGGCCGGCGGGACGGAATAGAGGGCAAACGCGATCCAGGCCGCGCCGTAGAGCGCGACGAGGATGGGCCGGTCGCTCCAATGCCAAAGGAAAGGCGCCCCCGCCGCAAGGGCCGCGCCGAGCGCCGTCGCCCTGAAGGCGGGCGATCGGCCGGCCATGCGGTTGGCCTTGCCCGCCGCCGCGTCGCTGCGGATGTCGGTCAGATCGTTGACGACGCTGACGAAAACGGCCCCCGGCAGGAGGGAGAGGAGGAAGATCAGGCCTTCGCTCCACAGGGACGTGATGGCCGCGCCGCGGAACAGGGCCGTCGCGTAGAACGCCGTGACGATCGGGACGAGCTTATGCTCCCACCACTGGCCGGTGCGGACGGCAATCCCAAGCGAGCTGATCAAGATTTCCCCTCGGCGGCCCTGTTCACGGCTGCCCCGATTTCGTACTCGCAATGATGGTGCGCCGCCAGCGCTCAGGGAAAAGGGTTCGAATGGCCAAGCGCATCGTGTTCGTCAGCAGCAATTTCACCTGGGGCGGCAGCGAGATATTATGGAGCCAGGCGGCCGCCGAGCTGGCGCGCCGCGGCCATCGCGTCCGCGCCTACAAGAATCGCTTCGACGCGGGCGAGGGAAATACGGAGGGTCTCAAGGACGCGGGCGTCGCCTGCGTCGAGCTCGCCCGCTTTCCCCTGCTTCCGCGCCGCCTCTATTCGCTGCTGCTCAGCTTGACGCCGCACCTCAGCCACGCCTTCCAGGCATTCAAGCTCCACCTCAGCCTCAGCCTGCGGGCGAAGCCCGACCTCATCGTCCTGTCCCAGGGCGGCAATCACGACGGCTGGCTGCTCGGCGCGGTCTGCCGGCGCGCCGGGGTGCGTTTCGTCATCATCTGCCAGAAGGCGACCGATCTCTATTGGCCCTCGGACCGCTTCCGCCGCCGGATCGTCGAAATGTATCGCGCCGCCGACCACGTCTTCTTCGTCTCGCGGCACAACCAGGCGCTCACCGCCGAGCAGCTCGGCGAGCCGATCGGCTCGAGCTCGGTCGTGCGCAATCCCTTCCTGGTGCCGTGGCAAGGCCGGGACGACTGGCCCGACGGGGAGGGCGCGCGCTTCGCCTGCGTCGGGCGCCTTTACCCGCTCGAGAAAGGGCAGGACATCCTGCTGCGCGTCCTCGCCAGGCCGAAGTGGATGGGGCGGCCCTTGTCCGTCAGCTTCTACGGATCGGGCGAGCAGCGCATCGCCCTGGAGGCGATGGCGGCCTATCTCGGCCTCCGCAGCGTTCGCTTCGCCGGGCACGAAAGCGACGTGGCCTCGATCTGGGCCGATCATCACGGGCTGATATTGCCTTCGCGCGCGGAGGGCCTGCCGCTTGTCCTCGTCGAAGCGATGCTTTGCGCGCGCGTCGCCATCGTCACCGACGTGGCCGGCAATGCCGAGGTGGTCGATGATGATGAGACGGGCTTCCTGGCCGTGGCGCCGACGGAGGACGCGCTGGACGAGGCGATGGACCGGGCCTGGGCGCGCCGGGACGAATGGCGAGCGATCGGCGCGCGCGCGGCGGCGAGCGTCAGGCGGCTCGTGCCGGAGAATCCGGCCGCCGACCTCGCGGACCGGCTGCTCGCACTGGCCGAAGCTCCTTCCCAGGGGCCTGCGTGACCTCTTCCGCCGGGGGAAGGCCCGGAATGGTCCAGGCGTAAAGGCCCCGCGGCGGCGACCTCCTCGCCGCGCGCCGGTTGCGGGCGCGCCCGAGCCAGCGCAGGCAGAGGCGCAAGCTGGCCGGGCTGAGCTTGGCCCAGACCGCCCAGAGCGTCACGAGCGCGGATTCCAGGTCGGGGCGCAGATCCCCTCGACGCACCAGGGAACGAAGTATGGCCGGACGTCCCCCCGCCCAGAGCATGGTCGAGCCGAGCGAAAGGAAAACGCGCGGAGCGAGCCGGCCGTTCGCGCGCGATCCTGCGCCGCCCGCCATCCGGTACATCCGATCGACCGACGCCTCGACCGCGGCGCTGGCCGATACCAGGCGCGTGCTGAGCGGGCTGGCGCGATGGCGATAGAGCGCGTCGGGAATGACGAGCAGGTCTCCCTTCGACGACAAGCGCCGGTAGAGGTCCAGATCCTCCCAGAAGTCCGCGCAATCGCGGTAACCGCCGACCGCGTGGAAGGGCGCGCGCCTCAGCATCACCGATCCGTGGGGGAAGGGGGAGAAGGCGGAATCGGCGGTGAGGCGCCACCGCTCCGGCTCACGCACCACCTTTCCGCGTTCGTTCATCGTCTCGCAGAGCGAGCCGACGAGCGCCGCTCCGGGATTGGCGTCGAGGACCTCGATCTGTCGCGCGAGGCGGTCCGGGTGCGACCAGTCGTCCCCGTCCATCCTCGCGATAAGCTCCCCGCGCGCCCTTGCCGCGACCCAGTTCGAGCTCCCCGCCGGCCCCAGGCTCGTCGTGCCCTCGTGCAGCGCTATCCGCCCGTCCCTTTGCGCAAGCGCCCGCAGGATGTCGCCCGTCCCGTCGGTCGAGCCGTCGTCGCGGATGATGAACTCAAAGTCGCCAAAGCTCTGGGCGAGGATGCTTTCGACGCTCTCGCGAACGTAGGGAGCCAGATTCCTCACCGGCATGACGACGCTCAACCGGGGAGCCGTTGCTGACGCGCTGTACAATCGCTACCCCCTCGCCGGGCCGGGGCCCCACTAGGTCGCAGTAACCGAGTCCGCCCGCGCGGGGAAGCGCGCGGCGGGGGGACGGGGCAACATCCCCGGCTTGCGCGCGGTTCCAGGACCGAGCAGTGAGGCTAAACATAAGTTAGGGGATGCGATTTGTTGCACGGCGGGAATGATGTCGCCCTGGTCGCGGGCGGGGCCGGCTTCATCGGTTCTCATCTTGTGGACAGGCTTCTCGCCACGGGCGCGACGGTTCTGTGCCTCGATTCCTTCCTCACCGGGACGCGGGCGAACCTGGCGCACCTCGCGAGGGAGCCGCGCTTCGAGCTGATCGAAGCGGATGTCATCGAAACGCTGCCGCCGCGTCTTCTGCGGGCGCGGCTGACGCAGGTCTGGAACCTGGCCTGTCCGGCCTCGCCGCAACATTACCAGGCCGATCCGGAGCACACGATGCTCACCAACGTCGTCGGAACGCGCAACCTCCTGCGGCTCGCCGAGGAGCAAGGAGCGCGGTTCCTGCTCACCTCCACAAGCGAGGTCTATGGCGATCCCGAAGTCCACCCACAGCCCGAGACCTACCGGGGCGCGTCGAGCTGCACGGGCCCGCGCGCCTGCTACGACGAGGGCAAACGTGCGGCGGAAGCCCTGACCTTCGATTATGCGCGCCACGGCCGCGTCGAGGTGCGGGTCGCGCGGCTCTTCAACACCTATGGCCCGCGCATGCGGGCGGATGACGGACGCGTCGTCTCGAACGTCCTCGCCCAGGCGCTCTCCGGCGAGGACATAACCGTCTATGGCGACGGGACGCAGACGCGCAGCTTCTGCTATGTCGACGATGTGGTCGAGGGCTTGATCCGCCTGATGCGAAGCGACGTCGCGGACGGACCCGTGAACCTCGGCAACCCGCAGGAAATCACGATCACCGAGCTGGTCGACCGGGTCGTCCGCCTCACCGGGTCCGGCTCGCGGATCGTGACCCGGCCTCTCCCGGTCGACGACCCGCGTCGACGCCGCCCCGACATAGGACGCGCGCGCGCGCTGCTCGGCTGGGAGCCGCGCATCTCGCTGGAGCGGGGCTTGCAGGAGACGACCGCATGGCTCGCCAACGAGACCGGAGCGGTCGCTTCGAGGGCTGCCTAGAGGCGGCCTGAAGGCGACGCCTTGTCTTTCGGCTGAGCCGCATTAATCCGCTGTTGTGGACGCCGATCAGCTACGCGCGGAAATCGCCCGCCTCGGCCCATGGCACCACGATGTCGAGGTGGCGCCCGGCATCCGGACCGGCGATCCCCCTCCTCCCGGCCTCGATCGTACCGATCTCGGCACCTCCGAAATGGTCGCGCCGGAAGGCCACCTGCGGCGGCTTGTCGGCAACCTGTTCGAATCCGGCCTCGCCGGCCGCTCCTTCCTCGATTGCGGCTGCAATGGCGGGGGTTATGTCTATGCCGCCAAGGCGCTCGGCGCCGGCCGCGTCTTCGGCTTCGATGCGCGGGAGCATTGGATCGAGCAGGCGCGATTCCTCGGCCGCCATCTGCCGAGCGACGGCGTGGAGCTGGCGGTCTGCGACTTGGCCGGTCTCCGCGAGATGCGGCCCGAGCCCTTCGACGTAACCCTGTTCAACGGCCTCTTCTATCACCTTCCCGACCCCATCGCCGGCTTGCGCGTGGCCGCCGATCTCACCCGCGAGCTGATCATCGTCAATACCGCCACGATGCCAGGCGAGGGCGATGCGCTCATCCTCTCCCCGGAGAGCAAGGTCGAGCTGATGTCCGGGGTCGACGGCCTCGCCTGGCTTCCGACCAACGAGAAGGTGCTCGCCGCGATTCTCGCCTGGTGCGGCTTTCCCCATTGGCGGATCAGCTTCGACTATGCAGGCACCGTTCCCGGCTGGCGCCGCCTCGAGATCCTGGCCGCGCGCGACGAGTCGGTCTTTGCGCGATGGGACAGTGTGGATCGTCCGCAGACCAGGCCGTCGCGTTCACAGCCGTCGCGGCTGCGCCGCGCGGCGCGGAATCTCCTGCGCCGCCGGCAATCTCAGGCGAGGAGATAATCCCGCAAATAGGGCGCGTAGAGCGGTTCGCGACGCAGCGTCTCGGCTTTCCCCCTGAAGCCGTCGAGAAAGCTGTCGGGCATGTGCTCGGGCCCCGCCGCGATGAGCGGAAACAGATGCTGCGCGATTCTCGCCAGTCCCGAAAGGCGGCGCCCGTAACGCAGCCGCGCATAAAGCCGGCGGGCGCCCGGAAGCGGAACGTGGCGCAGCGCCTTGTTCCACAGCCGATACCAAGCGAGTTCCGCGGGCGACGCGGCGACATTCGCGGGCGGCCGGTCGCAGGACATATATTCGATGGCGAGGCGCCGCCCGATCTCGCGCAGAAATCGGTCCTGGTTGTCCTGCAGCAGCTCGAACGGCATGACGATCACCTTTTCCGCGCCGAATCTGGCCCGATAGGCGGCGATCAGCGCGTCATAATCCCAGGGATAGTCGTCAGGCGGTCTCCGCGTCGCCTCGTCCAGAGTGGCGCAGCCTCCCGTCAGCACATATTGGGAATAGGCGGAGTACATCGCCGATCTGTATCCGCGGGTCACGACCAGGATTGTCGACCCGGGAAACAGTCCGGCGAGCGCCTGGCAGGCGCGAGCCTGCTCGTCCGAAACGGAGTCCCGGGCATCCCGCTCATAGTCGACCGTCGGGCCCCCGGACGCATGGCCGGGCGCGCTCAAACCTTCGTAGCTGGTGACGCGGTACCGTATTCCCGCCGCCGGCCGCGCCGCCTCGCCCGCGACCGCGTAGACGTCGCGATAGCCCGCTATCCCGCTTTCGCTGTACGCAAGCTGTGGATGCGCTTCGAACCAGTGCTGGAGGAAGGTCGATCCCGCCTTTGGAAGGCCGATATGGATGAGGTGCGCCGTCATGTGGCGCCGCTGCGGGCGAGCGCCTCGATGCAGAAGGCGGTGGTGAGGCCCTCGGAGCCCCAGCGCGGCGTGTCGGGGTGCGGCGGCGCAAACCCGCCTTCCGGAAGCCGCTGCCGGCCGCCATGATAGAGCGCCGCTGGGGGCCACCCGCCGGAGGGAAGCTGCCCCGCCAGGATCCGCGCGATCAGCGGCTCCGGCGCCGGGCGACCCCAGTCGGCGAGGGTCGTCGCGAGGAGGGCTGCCTCCAGCGCGTTGGCCGGCGCCGCCGCTTCGGATCGCCGGACGATCGTCTCGCCCGCCTCCGGGGCGACGCCGGCAAGAGCCCTCGACAGGAAGTAGCGGACGACGATCGGATTGTCGTACCACTTGTCGCACTGCGCCTCGCGTCCTTTCAGGAGCAGGTCCGTGAGCCATCCGGCGACCTCGCCCAGCCCGCGGACGCCGAGATAATGAAGGGCGTTCGCATTGACGACCGCATCGACATCCCCGGGCCGCGCGGACGTCTTCCGGAAGAAGAGCAGCAGGGCCGTCGGATGAAGCAGCTGCGGGAGGACGGTCCCCGCATGCTCCAGGCCGGTCCATCGCGCCCGGGGGACGAACCAGGTGAGGAAGAGGCCGTCGCGGCGACGGTTGGCCAGCAGCAGCCGCCTGTTGTCGGCAATGGCGATGCCGGCGCGGGTCAGCGCCGCCGAGGCGCAGCTCGTATCGTCCAGGTCGGGCGGCAGGCTGGCATGGTACGGATGGGCGCGCGTCCAGTGCCGCCAGAGGCCGCGGCCGCTCATCTCGCCGAGGAGGAAGGCATGCGCCCGCGCCAGCACCGGGTGCGCACCATCCCCCGCGAAGGCGAGGCAATGCGCCGCCAAAGCGGTGGGGAAGACGGAGGGATCGGCGACAAGACCGGAGCGCATGGCCGGGTCGGTGGTTCTCGACACCGGAATCTCGCCGCTCGGAAGCTGGACGGATTGCAGGAAATGCAGCCCCGCGGCGATCGCGGCCCGTACGGCGGCGCGCCTGGGGCCGGCGGCGGCCTCCGGCATCATTCCGGCACCGCCTCGATCAGAGAGACCCGAGGCCCGCACGCCAGGGTGTGGGTCGGGCGGAAGCCCGCTGAGCTCAACAAGGCACCATATTCCGCGACGTCCCGCAGCCTCCCCTGGGTGGCGGCGAGCAGCAGCAGGTCGGCCGGTATCTCGGATTCTCCTTCGCCGCCGGGGGACCTGAAGGCCTCTATGATGGCGAGCCGCGCCTCATTCGCCATGGCCGCCCGGCAGCTGCGAAGGATCCTCAGCGCGTCGGCATCCGGCCAGTCGTGTAGTATATGCGAGAGAATGTAGAGATCGCCGCCCTCCGGCACCGCCGCGAAGAAATCCCCGCCGGCGAAGCTGCAACGTGCCTCCAGCCCGTGCTCCGCGAGCGTCGCCTGCGCGTGCGGCCGGATGCCGGGCCGGTCGAAGACGATTCCGCGCAGGTGAGGATGGCGGACCAGGATTGTGGAGAGGAGCCCGCCGCTGCTGCCGCCCACGTCGACGACCGTGACGACGTCCGTGAATTCGTAGCCCTCCGCCACGGCTTCCGGCTCGCCGGCGTGGTATCCGGCCATCGCCCTACTGAAGCTCGCTTCATGCGGGAGCGTGCCCGACGGGTCGTAGATCGGGCCGGCCGGCCGTCCGCGCGGGAAGCCGCTGCGAACGGTGTCCGCCAGATCGCCGAACGCCGCCCATACGTCGCCGTGCCCCAGCGATTGAATTACGGCCGCCGTCTCGGCCGGTGCGTCGGAACGGAGCATCGCCCCGCGGTCCGTCAGCGCGTATCCACCATTCTCGCTCTCCTCGAAGAAGCCGTGGCGCGCGAGGAAATGCAGCAGCCTGCGCAGCGCGCCTTCGTCGGTCGCCGTCGCGGCGGCGAGCGTCCCGGCGGTCTCCGGTCCCGAACCGAATCGGTCGGCGAGCCCGAGGACGGACGTGACATGGATCGCCCGCGCGAGAATATGTCCCCCCGCGGCCGCCAACACCCCGGCGCGCAGGTCGCCGCCCGCTTTCACAGCGCCACCGGCAGCGTGCGCGGAGCCCGGACGATCATGGCGTGCACCCATTCAACCTCGCCGGCGAGCCTCGGGCCTTCAGAGGAACGCACCACAGCGGCGACCGCCGCAGCGACCACTCGCCGCGTGAGCGGGGCTCCGACGCAGAAATGGATGCCGCTTCCGAAGGAGAGGTTTGCCGGCCCGTCCCGATCAAGGCGCAAGGCGGCTGGGGTCTCGAAGAAATGCGGATCGCGATTGGCAGCGGGCAGGCAGAGGTTCACTTCCGCGCCCTGCTTTATCGCGGCCCCCGCCAGGCTCGTATCGGCAAGGGCGCGTCGCCTGATCAGGTTCTCGGGCGGATTGAGGCGTACCACTTCCTCGACGAAAGCCGCGATCCGATCGGGCTCCTCGCGGAGCCTGCGATGCAACGCGGAGTCGCAGGCCAGGCGGTAGACGGCGTGGGCGATGGTGCGCTCCGTCGTCGCCGTGGACGCGAGCCAGAGCAGGCGCACCAGGGATCGCGCCTCGTCCGCGCCGACGAGCCCCGATTCGTCGCCTTCGAGGCCTGCGAACATGCCGGCGCGCGGGGCGAGGGCGTCGAGGCGCGCGCATATGCGCTCGAACGAATCGCTCGCGCCCGAGGCGGCGGCCTCGTCCTCTTCCAGGGCGATGGCCGCGACATCCCGGCGATCGAAGCCGATGAGCTCGGCCGCGACCGCCCTGCTCAGCGGACGCGCATATTCGGCGACGATCTCCATTCCCGGACGGATCAGCTCCTCCGCGCGAACGGCGGCGAGCCGCTCCAGGCGACGCAGCATGTCGCCGCCGAAAGCGCGCGAAACCAGCCGTCGGACGGGGCCGTGCCTCGGCGGGTCGGCCGACAGCATCGCGGTATCCACGAATTCATAGGGAGCGCTCGAAAAGAGATCGGGACGCGCAAAGACTTCCCGCACAGTCTCGTAGCCGAGCACGATCCAGAAACCGTGCCGCGAAAGATGGAGCACGTCGCCTTCCGAGCGAAGCCGCTCATACCAAGGGAAGGGATCGACGGAGACTGACGGGTCCTCCAGGTCGATCGTCTCCGACAGCGGAGGCGCGAATCTTGCGGTCGGGGGCGCAAAAAGGCGGGCGAAGAAGCTCATGCCGCATTCCAGTCGATGTCGAGCTTCACGAGCTGGCCCTGCTGGACCTGGGCGTTGGTCAGCAGATCCGGCGTGGCGCTGACCTCGAGCGTCAGCCCGGGCCCTTTCCAGCCGCAGCTTGCGAGCAGCATGAGGCTGCTCGCCTCGTTGATCGCGGCGCGCACGACGTAGAGGCCGGGGAGGAGCGGCAGCTCTCTGACCATGCAGCTCAGCTCTCCTCGGCCCGGCTCCAGCCGCGTCCGATCGAGATCGCTGCCGCCCGTCACGCAGGTCCATTGGTCCCGCGTCATGATCGAGAAACCCCAATACACGTCCACGGCCTGGGTGGCGTTGTAACGCAAGATGACCCGGATCGCTTCGCCCGTCCGAACCTCCGAGACGCCTTCGGGAGTGATGGAAAGCCCTTCGATGACGATCGGGCTGTTCGCGTCAGGGCGGTCGTCTGCCGGGGCAGTTTCGCCCGGGCGCTGCGCGAGCATGCGGCTGACGGTTTCGACCGCGGTGCCGGCGAAGACGAGGCGACCGGCGTCGAGCAGGATGCCTCGGTCGCACACCGCCTGGACCTGATGGGCATTGTGGGAAACGAACAGCAGCGATCCGCCCTTGTCGAGATGGCTGCGCATGAAGTTCACGCACTTGCGCTGGAAATGAGGGTCCCCGACGGCAAGCACTTCGTCGACGAGCAGGAGGTCCGGCTCGAGGCTTATTGCCAGAGCGAAGGCGAGCCTGGCCCGCATGCCCGAGCTGTAGGTGAGGACCGGCGCATCGATGAACGCCGCCAGCTCGGCGAACTCGACGACCGCGTCGACGAGGCGCCCGGTGTCCCTGGCGTTGCGGCCGTCTATGGCGCCGGCGAGGTCGACATTCTCGCGGCCGGTGAGGTTCGGGTTGAAGCCCGCTCCCAGCTCGATCAGGGCTTCGGTCCGGCCCCGGATTCGGATCTCGCCCCGATCGGGCTTGATCAGGCCGTAGAGCAGCTTGAGAAGCGTGCTCTTGCCCGCGCCATTATGCCCCGCGACGCACAGCGCCTCGCCCCGCTCCAGGGCGAAGGAGACGTCTTCCAGCGCCCAGAATTCGCGCGGCCGGAGCCCCGCGAAGGCGGCCGGCCGCAGGATTTCATCGACTATGTCGCGCAGCGCATAATGCGCCGCGCTGCGCAGATCGCGGCTGAATCGCTTTGACAGGCCAGCGACTTCGAGGACGGCTTCCCCCACCTATCCTGCTCGGCTCAGCCCTTGCGGCCCGACGCCAGGACGTAATGGGCGAGCGACCGCTCGAAGGCATCTATCCGCCCACTGTGGCCGGGGGAGAGGGTCCGCATCATCGCACAATGTGGCCGCCATGTCCGATCGGCGACGTCCTCCACCTCTACATGGCTGAAGCCGAGACGATTCAGCAGGTTTGCGTAGGCCGAGGGGCTTGCGACGAAATTCTCCGCTGGCAGCATCCAGCTTCCGATCGCCTCGCGGTCCGCGAACAGCATGTCCGCCACGACGACGGTTCCGCCCGGCCGCAAGACGCGATGCGCTTCGCGCAGGAACAGCTCCCGCGTGTCGAAATGCTGCGCGGATTCGAGTGCGATGACCACGTCCACCGTATCGCTCGCGACCGGCATATGCGCCGCGTCCATCTCGATCACTCGTCCGACGCCGCGCGCCTGCGCTTCCGCCAGCTGCCAGGCGGAGAGGTTGCAGCCGACCACCTCCGCGTCCGGAAACATCAGCGCCAGCTGCCGCGTGGCCGCGCCGACACCGCACCCGACGTCGAGGATCAGCCGAGCGTCCGCGGGTATCGCCCGGGCGATCTCCTCGACCAGCCGGCGGCATGCCTGCGGCTGGTCCTCAATGCCGTCGACCCAGTAACCGACGTTGAAATAACCGCTGTCCCCGTAGAGGGCGCGCATCTGCGGATGCCGAATGATGTCGTCGTAGCGGTCGGCGAAAGCGTTGGAAGCCATGCCCGTTCCTAGGTTGCCGCCGGGGGCCCGTCTAACCAAAAAAGGCAGAGGCCGAGGGCGTGCCGGACCTAGCCGAGCCTGGCGGCCAGATGCGGCCGGGCGAGCCGGTAGAAGAGCGAAGCCACTACGAGCGCGATGGCCGTCGCCGTCATGACGGTCACCAATCCGTTCGGTCCGGCGGTCCCCGCCAGTCCGGCTCTTCCCGCGTCAACCAGGGCCGATGCCGGATTGAGACGAAGCCAGCCCTCGTCCGCCGGGATCGGATAGACAATCGGACTGAGAATGAACCAGAAGAGGATCGCCACCGGCAGCGCGCGTCCGACATCCTCGTAGAGCCGCCCGAACGGCGCGACCACGAGGCCCACGACCAATCCCAGAAGCGCCAGGGCGGCGAAGGCGACCGGCAACAGCAACAGCGCCGGCGACAGGTTCAGGCCGAAGAACGGGATCGCCACGATCAACACGGCCAGCCTGATCGCGCCGTTCAGCAGGACCTCGGCGACGCCGGCGAGGAAGACCGCCTCGTGCGGCACCCGGCTGCGGGTGATGAGCTGGTGCATGCCCCTCAGCTGCTGGAGCGGAGAGACGATAGCGTCGGCCAGCGTTTGCCAGAGCAGAACGCCGGACAGCACGAAGAGTGGATAGGGGATCGGCGTGTCGGGAAGGGCGACGATGCGCCGGGCCTGAAGATAGGCGCAGATCATCGCCGTCGCGGCCGCCGGCACGAAGAGCCAGAGGTGCCCGAGAAGGCTCTTGCGCCTGCGCGCGCGCAGGTCGCTGCGGAACAGGCGCCACGCCACTGCGCGGGAACGCCCGAGATCCTCCCACGCTGCGGCGAGAAAGGCGCCTGGACGGCGCATTGCCGAGGCGGGACTGTAGACCGTCAGCGTCTCGTCGCGGCGCTCGGCCCTGGTCGCGGTGGACGTGGAGAGCTTCGCGCGGAGCCACGCCCTCATCGGCGCGTCGTAAAACGAGGCAACCGCGCTCGCGAAGGCGAGGCAGACGAGGCCGGTGAGGAACCAGGCGAAGGGCGCGCGGAGCCCAAGCAGGTCGCGAGCCAGGAGGAGAAAGGGCAGGTGGACCGCGTAGAGCGGATAGGAAAGCGACGCGAGCCATCGCGCGGCAGGCTGCAGTGCCCGCGGCACCTCCGACGCAACGCCGAGAAGGAGGATCAGCGGGAACAGCAGGAATACGCTTGCCCCGGCGCGCAATAAGGGACCCCCCATTTCGGGTGCGACGAGAAGCACCGCGGCGGTGCCGAGCGGGGCGAGGAAAGAGACTTTGGGAAGCTTCCAGAGGCGCGAGGCGAAGAGCCGGTAGACCAGAAGGCCTGCGCCGTAGCCCCATCCGACCCGGGCAAATCCCGCGAGGAAGGTGCGGGCGTTCCAGCCGGCGCCCCAATCGCCGAGAGACCATGCTGCTGCCCCCCAGGCGGCTCCTGCTGCGACGACGAGGACCGCCAGCCAGCGAGTCGCGAGACGACGCACGGCGAGGCCGTGCGCGGCGTTGATCGCGAGCTCGAAGAAGAGCGACCAGAATACGCCGTTCAAGGGGAAGATCGAGGCGCTGAGAAACGCCGGGATCAGCAGAACGTGACCGAGGGAATGCCACCCTAGCCTGTAGTCGCCACCCGGTGCGGCGAGATGCGCTGCGACGCCGAGCAGCAGGCCGAGGAGGAGCGAGGGATAGAGCCGCGCCAGCCGGAACGCCATGAATCGCCGCACGGGCATCCCGGCGAGCAGCCTTTGCTCGAACGCATGGCCGATGACGAAGCCGCTGATCATGAAGAACAGATCCACCGCGAGGAAGCCGAAGGGGGCGAGCCACCTTTGACCGCTGAAATAGCCGATGTGGATCAACATGACCGCGAAGGCGGCGATGCCGCGCAACGCGTCGAGGGCAAGCAGACGCTCGCGCGGTACCTCCGGCGAGGGATTCGGCTCGACGATTCCGCTCTCCATTTGTCCGAGGCGGATTGCGGATTCGGGCCGTTCGGGCATCAGTCGAAGAACGCGCAGACGCGCACCTCGAGGCTGAGCCGAGGCACGGCTCCCTTCGCCCGCGGGGCCGAGACGCTCGTATGGGGACAACCGGACGGGCCCGTCGCGGCGGAATCGACCTGCTGGAACAGGAGCACGTCGCCAGGTGTCATGTCCGAAAAGTAGCACCAGCGATGTCGCGGGTTGGGGAGCAGCATCTGGAACTCCGTCGAGTAGGCGAGAGCCCCTGGATTGGCGATCGCCTCGGCGCTGACCAGGTCGCGCGCATCGACGGTGCGAAGGTCGCAAAGCGCCAGCGGCCGGTCCTGGGGCGGTTCGCTCAACGAACGCCACAGATTGTAGAGACGGAAACGCCGCCACGGCGGTGCCGGCCGACCCATGCGCTGTTCCGCGGCGCCGATCAGGAAGGGAATGCTCGTCGACGGATAATCGACGTGCGGCATTGGAGCGGTTCTGTCACGGACGACCCCGCCCTCCAAATGGCCATGGCGCTCGGAGCGGAGCACCGGGCGAGGCAGGGACCAGGCCGCCGATGCGCCGGTCGCGGCCCTGACCAGCTCCTCGGCCTCCGGAAGGTAGACCCGATCCAGCTCGTCGGGGTCGGTGAAATCGCGCACCGCAGTGCGCTGATCGATCAGCGCGAACCCTTCCTCGTCAAGCGAGGGCGGTGCGGCCCCGCGAAGGTCGTGGATGAAGGCGCGCACTTCCTCGGTCGGCATGACCGACCGGGAGGGATCATCGGAATCGGCCCGCGGCGCCACGGACGAGGCGCGCAGATAGATGATTGTCGCATGGAAGCCGGGGCCGCGGCGCTCCTGCTCCATCTTGCCGTTGCGCGCCGCGGACGGCCCCCAGAGGCGGCGCAGCCAATTGCGGCGCTCACCCCCCGCTCTCGATGCCTGGTTTTCGATGCGGATCACAAACGGCGACTACCGCGACGTCGCGGCGGTGTCGAGAAACCGCCCTCAAAGCGCAAGCATCGGCCGGGCAGAAATGCTGGCGGAGAGGGTGGGATTCGAACCCACGGTACCCGCAAGGGCACAACGGTTTTCGAGACCGCCCCGATCGACCACTCCGGCACCTCTCCGCATGGGGGGATCTGGCCCGCGCATGGTGCGGGGCCGGTCGACAGCGGGCGCGCTTAGCCCAAGCGGCGGGCCTTGCCAAGGCGGCTCGCTTGCCTAAGGCGGGGCCGATCCTACATAGATGCCCTGATGGAAGGATCAGACCGCCTCGCCTCCGCCCCGGGTGCCCTGCGCGCGCCGCCCGTGGCGCACGCGCGCTTCGCCATCGGCGACGTGGTCCGCCACCGGCTGTTCGACTTCCGCGGCGTCATCTTCGACGTCGATCCCATCTTCGCCAACAGCGAGGAATGGTACGAGGCTATTCCCGAGGAGATACGGCCCGCCAAGGACCAGCCCTTCTACCACCTGCTCGCGGAGAACGGCGAATCCTCCTACACCGCCTATGTCAGCCAGCAGAATCTGCTTGCCGACGAGAGCGAGGAGCCGGTCGATCATCCGGCCATTTCCGGTCTCTTCGACACGCTCGCCAAGGGGCGCTACCAGCTGAAGCCACGGCACCGCCACTGACGGCCCCGTCAGCCGTCAGCCCGGCGCAGGCTGGGGTCCCGGCGAGCAAAAACGCCGATGCGTGTCACGCCACGCGATCCCAGCCTTCGCTGGGATGACACATTGACACTCCGGGCCGCCTTGGCTAGCAGCCCGGTTCCGCGCGGGGTTGGGCCGCGGCCCATGTTTCGCGCAGGCCATCTGAGAAGAATTTGGAAAAGACCCATGTTCGCAATCGTGCGCACGGGCGGCAAGCAGTATCGCGTCGCCCCCGGAGACAAGATCGTCGTCGAGAAGCTCGCCGGTGAAGCCGGCGACAGCATCACGCTGGGCGACGTCCTGCTCGCCGGCGAAGGCGCCGAGCTGAAGCCGACCGACGGGCTCACCGTCACGGCCGAGATCATCGCCCAGGCGAAGGCGGACAAGGTCATCGTCTTCAAGAAGCGCCGCCGGCACAATTACCGGCGCAAGAAGGGCCATCGCCAGCAGCACACGATCCTGAGGATCGTCGGCATCGGCGACCAGAAGGCCGAGAAGCCGAAGAAGGCCGCCAAGGCCGACGCGGCTCCCCAACCGGGCGCGGCCCGGGCGGCCGCTCCGGCCGCGGCGGCTCCGAAGCAGCCCAAGGCGAAGAAGGCCGACGCGCCGGCCGCTGCCGAAGCGAAGCCCCAGGCCCCGCTGAAGATCGAGGGCGCCGAGAGCGAGATGGTCGACGCTCCCGCGCCGGCCAAGAAAAAGGCTTCGACCAAGAAGCCCACCGCTGATAAGAACGCTTAAACAACCAAGAGCTTAGAGACGTAGTCATGGCACATAAAAAGGCAGGCGGTTCCTCACGCAACGGTCGCGACAGCGCCGGCCGCCGTCTCGGCGTGAAGAAGTTCGGCGGCGAGGCTGTCCTCGCCGGCAACATCATCGTGCGCCAGCGCGGCACCAAATGGTATCCCGGCGCGAACGTCGGCATGGGCAAGGACCATACCCTCTTCGCGCTCACCCATGGGCGCGTCGCGTTTCGCGACGGCAAGCTCGGTCGCAAGTTCGTTTGCGTCGAGATGCAAGCCGAGGCGGCAGAATAGGGACGGTCGCAAAAGGGCCGTCCCCCGGAGGGGCGGCTCCAGGTCTCATCAGAGAACCGAATTTCGAGGGAGAGGAGCCGCCGGGTTCCTCTCCTTTTTTCGTTCTCCCTCGAACTTGGGACAGTTACTCATCCCACTGGCGGAGCAGGCGCAGCCTCCGCGAACGCGATGAGTGACTGTCCCCGAGAAGGGGAAGATCGATGTTCGCGAGGACGGAAAGATTGCTGCTGCGGCCCGGCTGGCGCGAGGACGCCCCGGCGCTCTTCCGGGCGATCGGTGAGGAGGCGGTGGTCCGCAATCTCGCCTCGCCGCCCTGGCCCTACCTTCTCGAACATGCCGAAGCGTCGCTCGCGACGGAGAGGAAGCCGGGCGAGCCGTCGCTGCTCATCTTCCTGCGCGGCGGCGGCGCGCCGGAGCTGATCGGCGCCATCGGTTTCGGGCGGCGGGCATCGGACGAGACCGAGCTCGGCTATTGGATCGCCCGCCCGCACTGGGGGAGGGGCTACGCCACCGAGGCGGGGCGCGCGCTGCTCGCCGCCGCGCGCGAGAGCCTGCGCGTGCCCCGGCTCGGCGCCGGGCATTTCCTCGACAATCCGGCCTCGGGCCGCGTGCTTGAGAAGCTCGGCTTCCGTCCGACCGGCGTCATCGTTCCGCATTACAGCGCGGGCCGGGGCGAGCATGTCCCCTGTCACCGCTTCGAGCTCAGGCTCGACGACGATGAAAAGGACGCAGAGGCGGCCATGATGGCCGCTTGAAGCGGCCTCAGGCGGCGGCGAAGGCCTCTGGGAGGCTGCGCTCCGCCGCCGCGATCAGCTTGCGGTCGTCATGCTTCCAGGGGTGGAAGCCGGGCAGGAAGAAGCGCGCCCAGCCGCCGAGGATCTTGCCGAACATGCCGGGCGAGACGAACGCGTACCAGAAGAAGCCGGCCCAGGCGCGAGGCCCAGTGATGCCGTCCTGCTCGAGCAGGATCAGGGCGCCGTGGGTGCGCTCGACGAAGAAGTTGCGCGTGACCTTCAGCATCACGCGCGACTTGACCAGCCAGCGTTTCCAGCGCGGCCAGTGGCGGGTGGCGTGCAGCCAGGTGTCGTAGGCGACGCCCTTATGCTCGATCTCCTCGATCGAATGCCAGCGCCAGAGCGCGGCCGACTGGACGTCGGCTTTCTCGAGGTGGCGGGGATTGCCGAGCAGCTGGTTGGCGACGATCGCGGTGAAATGTTCGAGCGCCATGGTCGCGGCGAGGTTGATGATCGGCGGCCGGGTCTTGGTCTCCTCGAGCCGCTTCTCGACGCGGCGCTCGAGCGGGACCATGTCGTAGCCGGCCTCGACCGCGCGGCGGTTGAACTGGACGTGCTCGCGGCTGTGCATCACCTCCTGGGTGGTGAAGGCCTTGATGTCGGCGGCGAGCTGTGGCGGCGCGCCGTCGCGGAAGGCGCGCACGCTCTCGACGAAGAAAGCCTCGCCCTTGGGGAAGGTGATGGAGAGCGCGTTGTAGAGCGCGGTCCCGTAGGGGTTCCCGCCCATCCACCAGTGGGCCGTCCGGTCCTCGCGCCCGAAGCGCCGGTCGCGCGGGGTGATCGTCAGATCGGAGGGTGTCACTTCGCGCGGCATCATTGTATCTCCTGGCGATGGCCGTTTCTCAGCTATACTTACACGAATGTCAATAGTTCGTGAACGGCTCAGCCCCGAAGAAAGCCGGGCGGCGGCGTTGGAGGCGGCGCGGGCCCTTCTGCTCGAGGCTGGGCCGCAGGCGGTGACCTTGAAAGCCGTGGCCGCCAGGATCGGTAAGACGCACGCGAACCTCCTTCACCATTTCGGCTCCGCGGCGGGACTCCAGGCCGAGTTGGCCCGTATGATCAGCGAGCGCGTCACGGCCGAGATCGGCCGTGTCGTCGAGCTCGAGCGACAAGGCGAGGCGGATCCCCGTGAAATCGTCGACCGCACTTTCGACGCGTTCGGTCGGGAAGGCGCGGGCGCCCTCGCCGCCTGGATGATCCTTTCCGGCAATCGCGACGCCTTGAACCCGGTGCTCGACGCCATCCACGGCCTCGTCGATCGCCTGGCGCAGGGCCACGAGGATCGGCCTGTCCACGAGATCACCCTGTGGCTCGTGCTCGCCGCGCTGGGGGATTCGCTTCTCGGCGAGGCGATGGCGCATGCGCTCGGCCTTCCGCGCGAAGCGGCCCGCGAGGTCGCGACAAGGCAGCTCGGCGCCCTCACCCGCGGCGCTTCCGGCGGGGCCTGACGGGTTCCATCCCCCGGTGCGAGCGCCTAAGTCGCGGCCATGCATTTCCTCGACCAGGCCAAGATCTTCGTCCGCTCCGGCGCCGGCGGTCCAGGGGCCGTGAGCTTCCGGCGCGAGAAATATATCGAATATGGCGGGCCCGACGGCGGCGACGGCGGCAAGGGCGGGGACATCGTCTTCGAGGCCGTCGAGGGCCTCAATACGCTCATCGACTTTCGCTACACCCAGCATTTCCGCGCCGAGCGGGGCAAGGGCGGATCGGGACAGAACCGCACTGGCGCCGGCGGGAAGGATCTGCTCGTGAAGGTTCCGGTCGGCACTCAGATCCTCTCCGACGACAAGGAGCATGTGCTCGCCGACTTCACCAGAGTGGGCCAACGCATCGTCCTGCTGCGCGGCGGCGACGGCGGGCGCGGCAATGCCAGCTACAAGACCGCGACCAATCGCGCGCCGCGCCAGCACGGCACGGGCTTTCCGGGCGAGGAGATGTGGGTCTGGCTGCGCTTGAAGCTGCTCGCCGACGTCGGGCTGGTCGGCCTCCCGAACGCGGGCAAATCGACCTTCCTCAACGCCGTCACCAACGCCAACGCCAAGGTGGGCGCCTATCCCTTCACCACCCTCCATCCCAAGCTCGGCGTCGTCCGACACCGCGACCGCGAGTTCGTCCTCGCCGACATTCCCGGCCTGATCGAGGGGGCGGCCGAAGGCGCGGGGGTGGGCGACCGCTTCCTCGGCCATGTCGAGCGGTGCCGAGTCCTGCTCCATCTGGTCGACGCCAACCAAGAGGATGTCGGCGCCGCCTACCGGACGGTGCGCAACGAGCTAGAGGCCTATGGCGCCGGCCTTGAGGACAAGGCCGAGATCATCGCGCTCAACAAGTCCGACACGCTCGACGACGAACTGATGGCGATGCTCGCCGCCGAGCTCGAGGCGGAGGCCGGAGTCGCGCCGCTCCCGCTCTCGGGAGCGACCGGCAAAGGCAAGGAGGCGGTTCTCGACGCGCTCCTCCCGCATCTCGAAGCGTCGCGAGAGGCCGACGCGGGCGAGCTGGAAGACTGGTCGCCGCTGTGAAGCGGAAGGGCAAGATCCGCACTCTTGCCGTCACCGGGGGGACCGGCTTCCTCGGGTCCCACCTGTTGCGTATCGCGCTTGATGAGGGCTTCGACCTCCGCGCCCTGACCCGCGGCTGGAAGCCGCCGGAGGACGAGATTGCCTGGGTCGACGGCGCGCTCGACCGGCCCGAGACCCTCCTCAAGCTCTGCACCGGTGCGGACGCCGTCATCCATGTCGCGGGCCTGATCAACGCGCGCAGCCGGGCTGAGTTCGAGGCGGTCAACGTCGGCGGCACGGCGAACATGATCGACGCGGCGCGCGCCGCCGGGGTGCGCCGCTTCGTCCACGTCTCGTCGCTCGCGGCGCGGGAGCCGGAGCTTTCCGACTACGGCCGCTCGAAGGCGCGGGCCGAACGTCTCGTCGGGGCGTCTGGCCTCGACTGGACGATCATCCGGCCGCCGGCGGTCTACGGCCCCGGCGACAAGGAAACGTTGGAACTGTTCAAGATGGCGCGGCGCGGCCTCGTCGCTCTGCCGCCGCGCGGCCGCTTCTCGGTGATCCACGTCGACGACCTGTGCCGGCTCCTCCTCGCGGTCCTCGACGAGGCCGACAGCTGGACCGAGACCTACGAGCCCGACGACGGCCGCGACGGCGGCTGGGAGCATCGCCACTTCGCCCGGACGCTCGGCCGCCTGTTCGGGCGGCGTGCCGTCACCATGGCGATGCCGAAGCCCGTGATGCGAGTTGCGTCCGGCCTCGACCGCCTTCTTCACCGCAAGAACGCAAAGCTGACTCCCGATCGGGTCAGCTATTTCTGTCACCCCGACTGGGTTGTGGCGGCGGAGCGCCGCCCCCCGAAGCGGCTATGGACGCCGCAGGTGAAGACCTCGAGCGGCCTCAAGGCGACGGCGGACTGGTACAGGGAGCAGGGCTGGCTGCGCTGAGCCCCATTCCGGCCCTATTCCCTTGGCACAGCGGGGCCCCGGACCTAAGGGGCTCGCCATGACCGACAGAGAAGAGACGTTCGCCAAGGTGGCGAAGCTGATCGAGCCGTTCAACAAGAAGCAGGTGGCGCTCAGCGAGGCGACGACCTTCGCCGGCGACCTCGAATGGGACAGCCTGATCGTCATGGATTTCGTCGCCTCCGTGGAGGACGAGTTCGACATCATGATCACGATGAACATGCAGGCCGAGATCGAGACGGTCGGCCAGCTCGTCGACGCGGTGGAGCAGCTGAGGAGCGACGGGTGAAGAAGGCGCTCGCCTTCCTGCTCCTGCTCCTGCTCGCGCCGGTGCCGGTCGGCCCGGCCGCGGCCCAGCCGTCACCGCCGCCCGACCCGGCTGAGTACCGGACCCCTCCGCCACAATTCCCTCAGGTGGCGGAGTTTCTCGACGCCATCGCGATCGAGCGCGAGGCCGCCCATATCGTCGACAGCTTCTGGCAGCCGGCGATAAAGGCTTTCGTCGCCGCCAATCCGGACAAGGCGGCTGAAGCGCGCGCCTTCGCGACGGCGCGGCGCGACGCGGAGGTCTCGCCCGCGCTCGGGCGCCTGCGCGCCCTGCCGATGGGCGAACAGCTGATCAGGATGCATTCCCGGGCCTATTTCTTTCTGATGGGGATGACGCAGTTGGCGCACGACCCCGGCATCTCCCTTCACCTTTTGCTCCCGCCCGAAGAAGTCGAAGCGGCCGGCCTCAAGGTCCCGCCGAACCGATCTTACGAGGAGCTCATCGGGCTCCCATCCGAGATGGCGACGCCATGACCGAATCGGCGCGCAACGCGATGGATCCGGCCGAGGACGCGCCGCCGTCGGTTTCAGCCTCGCGCGACCTTTTCGCCAAGTTCGATGCGCTGATCGCCGAGCGTCAGGCCCTGCTCGACACCGGCGTGCGCGACCCGTTCGGGCTGGTGATGGAGAAAGTGCTCTCGCCGACCCGCGCGATCATCAGCGGGCGGGACACGATCCTGCTCGGCACCTACAATTATATGGGAATGACCTTCGACCCCGACGTGGTCGAGGCCGGCAAGAAGGCCCTCGACGAGTTCGGCTCGGGGACGACCGGCAGCCGCGTGCTCAATGGCACCTACCAGGGCCACCGCGAGTGCGAGGAGGCGCTGAAGGATTTCTACGGCACGAAGCACGCCATGGTCTTCTCGACCGGCTACCAGGCCAATCTCGGCCTCATGTCGACCATCGCCGGCAAGGAGGATTACATCATCCTAGACGCCGACAGCCACGCCTCGATCTACGACGGCTGCGCCCTCGGCAGCGCCCAGATCGTCCGCTTCCGCCACAACAGCGTCGAAGATCTCGAGAAGCGCATGCGGCGGCTCCCGGACGAAGGCGGCCGCCTCGTCGTCCTGGAGGGCGTCTATTCGATGCTGGGCGACATCGCGCCGCTGAAGGAGATGGTGGAGGTGGCCAAAAGCCACGGCGCGATGGTCGTCGTCGACGAGGCCCACGGCATGGGCTTCTTCGGCGAGAAGGGCCGCGGCGTCTTCGAGGAAGCCGGGGTGGAGGACCAGGTCGATTTCGTCGTCGGCACTTTCTCCAAATCGGTCGGCACCGTCGGTGGTTTCGTCGTCTCGAACCATCCCAAGTTCGAGGTCCTTCGCCTCGTCTGCCGCCCCTACGTCTTCACCGCCTCCCTTCCGCCGAGCGTCGTCGCCACCGCGGCAACCTCGATCCGCAAGCTCAAATATGCCGGCAACAAGCGGCAGCATCTGTGGGAGAACAGCCGCCGCCTGCACCAGGGGCTGCGCGACCTCGGCTTCGAGCTGGCGACTCCCGAGGCCCAGTCCGCGATCATCGCCGTCCTCCTGCCCGACCAGGACACGACCGTGAGGATGTGGCAGGCGCTTCTCGAAGCCGGGGTCTACGTCAACATGGCGCGCCCGCCGGCCACCCCGGCGGGGATGTTTCTGCTCCGCTGCTCGCTCTGCGCGGACCATAGCGAGGAGCAGGTCGGCCAGATCCTCGCCATGTTCGGGGCTGCCGGGAAGGCGACGGGAGTTCTCCCCGGAGCATAGCCGACGCGACCATTGCCGCCGAAAGCGCGCCGAAGCGAGGGCCGCTGCGCGGAACTTTCTTCCTTGGTGTTCGCGGTTGATCTAGAATCCGGAAATGGCGGGTGAGGACATGGGCGACCTGTCCCGGGAGCGGGCTTCGGGGACATGGCGCGGAGTTCTGGCGAGCGCGGGAGCGGTGCTCGCGGCGCTCCTGCTCGTCATCCTGATGCTCATGGTCACCCAGTCGAACCGGGCGCGCGAGGATGCGCTCGCTTCGGAACGGCACAGCTACCGGGTCATGCTGCTCGCCCGCAGCGTCGACGGGACGATCGCCCGCGCCGAGGCCGCGCTCGGCCGCTACGTCCTCGACGAGAACGAGAAGACGAGCGGGGGCATTTACGGCACCGAATGGCGACAGGCGCAGCAGCAGATCGCCGAGCTGCGCCGCCAGGTGCGCGCCAATCCGGACCAGCTTACCCGCGTCGAGGAAGCCCAGCGGCTGTTCGAACAGCGCGGGCGCGAGCTTGCGCCTGCGGTCGTCGCCACCCGGGCCAAGCGCGGCAGCGGCGGGATCAGCCTGTTCTATGGTGCTGTCCTGACCAAGACCGGCCAATCGCTCCGCGAGAAGCTCGGCCAGATCGCCACCGCCGAGCGAGACGATCTTAGCCGCCGCATGGACGCGACCGCTGTCTCCAGCGCGCGCTCCGACCAGCTCGCCCAGTGGCTCGGCTGGATGGCGGTGCTGATCGGCATCGGCGCGATCGTGCTCGGCTTCTTCGCGTTCCGCGCCATTCAGGAGCGGCTCGAGGCGCTGGCGCAGGCCGACAGCGAGGCGAACCGCGCCCAGCAGCTCGAAGAGGCTGTCGCGGAGCGCACCCGCGAGCTCAGCGGCGCCTATCAGCGGCTGAAGGCGGAATCGGCGGAGCGCGAGGCGGCGGAGGCGCAGCTTCGCCAGGTCCAGAAGATGGAGGCGGTCGGCCAGCTGACCGGCGGCATCGCCCACGACTTCAACAACATGCTCGCCGTCGTCGTCGGGGGTCTGGACCTGGCGCGGCGGCGGCTCAGCGGCGACCGCCGCGAGGTCGAGTTCCATCTCGAAAATGCGATGGAAGGCGCCACGCGCGCCGCGGCGCTGACCCGGCGCCTGCTCGCTTTCGCCCGCGCCGAGCCGCTCGTCCCGGTCCCGCTCTCGCCGGCCGAGCTGGTCGAGGGCATGCTCGATCTGATCGACCGCTCGATCGGCGAGCGGATCACGGTCCGCACCCGCTTCCCGGAAGAGGCGTGGAACATCTGCGTCGACTCCAACCAGCTCGAGAACGCCATTCTCAACATGGCGGTCAATGCGCGCGACGCCATGGAGGGCGAAGGCCAGCTCGCGATAACGGTCGAGAATTGCCGCCTCGCAGCGGGCAAGGTCGGCCAGTTGCCGGCCGGAGAATATGTCCGGATCAGCGTGTCGGACACCGGCGCTGGGATGAGCTCGGAGGTGATGCAGCGGGTCTTCGAGCCCTTCTTCACGACCAAGGCGGTCGGCAAGGGCACGGGCCTCGGCCTCAGCCAGATTTTCGGCTTCGCACGCCAGTCCGGCGGTGACGTCAATCTGGAATCGACCGTGGGCGTCGGCACGACCATCTCGATCTACCTCCCTCGTTCGATGGAAAAGCCACAGGCCGGACGCGTCCCGGGCTCTGCCGAGGAAGACGCGGCCGCCCCGGCCGGCACCCGCATTCTCGTCGTCGAGGACGATCCTCGCGTCAGCCGCTCCACCGTCAACGCGCTCGAGGAGCTCGGCTATTTTCCGATCGCCTGCGCCAGCGGGCGCGAGGCTCTCGACATCCTCGAGCGCGAGCAGGGCCAGATCGAGCTGATCATCACGGACGTGATGATGCCCGAGATGACCGGGCCCGAGTTCGTCCGCGAGGCAACGGCCCGCTACCCCTCCATCGCGATCCTTTTCGTCACCGGCTATGTCGGCGAGAATGGCAGCGACGAGATCAGCGGCTACGACCTGCTGAGAAAGCCATTCACGGTATCTGCGTTGTCCTCGGCCGTGGCCGCGGCGCTGGCGCATCGACCTAACGAATCGCCCCCCGCTTCAGCAGCCGCGGCAGCAGGATAAGGCCCGCCACGAGCGGCCAGCGCCGCTGCCAGGGCTTCACCTCGATCTTCGTCCCGGCGTGGCGGTTTATCTTCCAGGCCAGATAGTCGACGCCGCCCGCATAGGTGCCGCTGGCTTTGAGAAGCCGGATCAGGGTCAGCGCCTTGCCCTTTCGCTGCAGGCGCCGCCAGCGGCGGCGGAGGGGCCCGGGGCTTTCGAGCTGCTGACCCGCGATGGCGTCCATCACCGGCGCGGAGAGGCGGGCATATCGTTCGCAATCGGCTTCGACGATGCCGCCCGACCGGTCGCTCCGCTCGGCGCGAAGCTCGGCAGCATAGGTCAGGGAGAAGCCCTTGCGCCATACATCCAGCGGATCACCGTCCGGCGGAAGCAGCGGGAGCGTCATTCGGAACAAGGTCGGGGGCGCCTCCGCAACGGTCGCGGCCGCTCGCTCCCGGGCCGCGCCGTTGGCCGCCCAGACGAGCCGGGAGGGTTGGGCAAAGCGGGCCCAGACCGAGACGCTGCGGGCCGCGGGACTGCATTCGCGCGCAAAATCCGCTTCGCTCAGCACCGCATATTTGGCGATCAGGCGGTCGTGGGCGAAGGGAAAGACGTTGGGGGGGATCAGCCGGTTCGCGGTGCGCAGCCACTTTTTCGGATAGGCGTCGGCATAGCTCGAGACGATGAGGTAGAAATCGAGCATCAGGCCTTCAAGCTCGCGCTGCCTGAGGCACGAGCCGTAAAAGAGCACGGCGCGGGCGGCGCCGGGATATTCGGCCGCCAGGGCCGCCGCCATGGCCGCGGCGCGCGGATCCACGGGCTCGGCCAGCTCGGCGGCGACAAGCGCTTTGAGGTCCGACGAAGCCATCAGCCGTTTGTCGCCGCCCGTGGGAGGCGGTCAAGCCAATCCGCCATGGACAAAGCGCGGCCGCCCCGGGAGAAGGTGGCCGCGGAGACGATGCGCTGACCCCGACCGACCCAGAGCTTGCCCTGCTGATCGCCTGCTGCCGCTGGCCGCCGTCGACGCAAGGTGCCGCGGTCGTTCAGGCGAGCGCTGCGCATGTCGACTGGGAGCGCTTCGTGAGGCTGGCGCGCCGGCACCGCGTCGAAGGGCTCGCCTTCCGCGGCTTGCGAGACGCGGGGGTGTCGCCACCGCGAGACCTCGTCGTGGATGCGCGCACCGTGGCACGCAAGAATCTTCTCCTCGTGGCCGAGCTTCTCCGCCTGGACGCACAGTTCAGGGCGGCGGGGATCGACCTGATCTTCGTCAAGGGGGCGACCCTGGCGAAGCTCGCTTACGGCGACCCCGGCGTGAAGAGCGGCATCGACATCGATATCCTCGTGTCGCACGGCGCGGTCGAAGTAGCGGCCGCCCTTCTCGAGGTGGCCGGCTACGCGCTGACCATGCCGCCCGCCGGAACCGATACAGGGAAGATAATCCGCACTTGGCACGCTCATGCGAAGGAATCGGTGTGGCGACATATTGAATCGGGCACGATGCTCGACCTCCACACCCGTCTCAGCGACAGCGATTCGCTGATCCCCGGCATCGGCATCGGTTCGCCGCGGCAGGAGGTGGAGGTCGCGCCGGGCCGCAGCGTCCCGACGCTCGCCCGCGACGAGCTCTTCGCATATTTGTGTGTCCACGGCGCCTCCAGCGCCTGGTTTCGGCTCAAATGGCTGGCCGACGTGGCCGCCTTCCTCGCTCCCGCACCGACGGTGGAGGTCGACCGCCTCTATGCGGTGAGCCAGGCCCTCGGCGCCGGCCGGGCCGCCGATCAGGCCTTGCTGCTCGCCTCCGACCTGTTCGGCATTCCGCTGTCCGCCAGTCTCTCGCGCACGCTTCGCGGGCGGCGGGCCAGCCGCTACCTCGCCGCGGCCGCGCGCGAGTTGCTTGCCGGGGAGCGCGAGGTCACGGCGCGGCGCTTCGGCACGCTCCAAATCCATCTCAGCCAGCTTCTTCTGGGGCGCGGCCTGCGCTTCAAGCTCGGCGAAGCGAAACGGCAGCTGCTGGGCAGCCTGCGCGCGCGCTGAGCTCAGGCGGCGAGGCAGAGGAAGGGAACGGGCGCAGTCGGGGTCAGCACGATCGGCCGCCCACGATCAGCCTCGAACAGCTCGCCGTCGAGGATGACGCTCTGCTGCTCACCCTCGATGCGGATCTCGTCGCCGCGTTCGAGATGGACCCCGGAGAGGCGCTTCCGGCCAAGGCGGCCGCGCAACGCCGCGACGAAGGCGCCGACGAGGGCGAGGATGTTGCGGTCGATCACCAGCAGCTGCATTGCGCCGGTCCGCGCGCCTATCCCGGGCATGTGACCCTTGAAGAGCAGCCGCTGAAGCGTCGTCACCATCAGGAAGGCGAACGCGCCCGTCCATTCGCCGCGCTTCAGCACCGACACCTTGAGCGGGATCGGCCGCGGCGGAAGGAAAGTAAGGCGCCGCCCCACCAACACTCCGAGCAGGCCGAGGAGCAGCGCGAGCACGTGAGCGAGGCCGTTAGGCAGGCCGAGCGGGTAAATCTTGTGCCGGCAATAGAGCATCGTCTCGGCGAGGCCGGCCCCGCCCAGGAACATGCCGAGTTGCGGGCTTCCGGGGCCGCGCGAGAGAGAGATCAGCTCCCGCTCGACGATGTGCGGCGCCAGATCGGCGCGGGCGAGCTTCAGGACGTGCTCGAGCGCTTCGAGCGGGTCGCCGCTGGCGCCGAGATCCTGGGCGATGAGGTTGGTCTTGCCGTTGGGGAGGACTGCGACGGGCGGCGGCGAGTCGCCGAAATGGCGGCCGTTATGGATTTCGGTGAGTGCCGCCTGGACGGTGCCGTCGCCGCCGTTGATGACCAGCACCTTCGGGTTGACGAGAGCGATCGTCGCGAGGGCGGTGCCGATCTGATCGGCATGCTCGACCTCGTAATGGAAGATGTCCTTGTGCGCGGCGCAAAAGCTCCTCACTCGCGGAAGCAGGGCCCTGTTTCCGGTCGAGCGCGGGTTGGAGAGGAGCGCGACCCTCGCCATCTCTATTGGTTGATCGGCGCGATGGAGAAACCGCTGCGGTAATTGAGGATCACCGGAACTGTCTTCATGCCTGGGCCCACCGCCACCGCGGTCTGGCGGAGCGAGGGCTTCAGCTTGAGCATGGTGAGGTGGGGATTGCCGGAGAAGCCGCCGCCGTCGTTCCAGCCGCGACGACCGTCATTGTCGGCGTCGTGATGGACGCTGATTGCATAGACGCCTGGCTTGGGCACCGCGACGCAGACGTTCATCGCCCCCGCGCGAGTGACGGACAGCTCGATCCGCTTCAGCTTCTTTCCCTTGGCCAGGAAGTCGGCCGGATTGTTGTTGTAGAGCTGGACGCGAATGCGTCCGACCCGGTTCTTGAAGCCGTTGACGCTGACGAGAAGGGCGGGGCGCCTGGCGCCGGGGCTGCACGCCGCCGCATCGGGGCCGAGCGCCGCGTCCGCCGGCGCCGCCATGCCCAGCGCGACCAGAACCGCCGTCGCCGAGAAAAGCACCAATTTCAACATCGGTTCAAAACTCCTGGCTCCGATACATCGAGCCCCCATCGCGCCTCTATGGGCTCGGCTTGCGGCCAGATTGTGGCCGGGGCGCGTCCGAATTGGCGCCCTTTGCCCCTGGAGCAACTTGTGTTAGCCTTGTGCTGGGTTCCGAGGTCACGCGAGGTCCCAGGGCGCTTCGGCCGCTGCGCGGCCGGAGCGTCTCTTTTGAAACCCAAAAGGGGGAAAGAGTATGAAACTAGTCATGAAGGGCGCGGCGATCGCCGGCCTGCTCGCTCTCGGCGCCTGCAACAGCAACACGCCGGCCGAGAACGCTGCCGACAATGTTCGCGACGTCACCGAGAACCAGGCGGACGTGATGGAAGAGGCGGCCGACAACGCCACGACCGACAACGCCGCTGATGCTCTCGAGAACAAGGCCGACGCCACCCGCGCCGCCGGCGAGAACAAGGCTGACGCGATCGAAGCGAACGCCCAGTAATCGCGACGATCTCAAGGGAAGGGCCGGTGGCGCATCCACGCCGCCGGCCTTTCTCGTTTCAAGGCGCCTCGCTCCGCGCGAGCAGGTCGATCAGCTCCTGCCGCCAGAATTTCGCCCAGGTGTGCGTGCCGTGGCCGCGCGTGTCGGCGCTGGCGCGTACGAGGATGTAGCGCCCCGTCCTCATCCGCCGCGCCGCCTCCTCGGCCAGCCCGTAATCGGGTGGGTTGATAAAATCGTCCGCGGAATTGACCCACGTGAGGGGGACCCGGATGCGCTCCAGCTTCGGCCAGGGATTGTAGTTCCGGGAGGCGTCGAGCTGGTAGATGAGGTCGTTGGCGTCGCGGGCCGGCAGGTCCTTCGCCACCCGGTCGACGATATAGGCGTCGGCGGCCTCGCGCGTCGCATAGGTCTTCTGGAGATAGAGCGGGGCGAAGCCTGCGATCTGGACGATCGAGACCGCGCCGCGCAGACCCGCGAGCGGCTCGGCCGCATAATCGCCGCCCTGCCATGCGGGGTCGCCACGGATCGTCTCGATCGCCATCCGGCGCCACATCCGGTTGTGGCCGGCTATCTCGGTCGGCAGGCAGGCGAGCGGCATGATCGCGCGCGCGAAATCGGGATGGCTTTCGGCCCAGACGAAGCCGTGCATGCAGCCCATCGACGTGCCCATCAGCAGGCGCAGCCGCGACACTCCCAGGCCCTCGACGAGCATTCGCCGCTGCGCCTCGACCATGTCGTCATAATCATATTTGGGAAAACGCATCCTCAGGCCACCGCTGGGCTTGGAGGATCTGCCGTGGCCGAGATTGTCGGGGAGGATGATGTAATAGCGGGCGATGTCGAGCGGCTGGCCGGGTCCGAACAGCTCGTCGGCGAATTGCGGCTGGAGGAACTGGCGGCCGCTGCCGCCGGTGCCGTGCAGGATCATCACGGCGTTGACGATCGCGCCGGTCGCGTCGCGCCGCGGTGCGCCGAGCGTCGAATAATGCATGCGGAGCTCCGGCAGCCGCTCGCCGCTCGCGAAGCGGAAGCCGCGCAGGATGGCGTCGCCTTCGCGTAGTTTCGCCGCAAAATCGGTCTGCGCGCCGGCGGCGGTGGCCGTGCCGAATGCCGCAAGCGCCAGGATGAGCTTCCGCATCCGCTTCTCTCCTTTGGCGGGGGCTTTACTCGCGCTGCGGGGCAATGCTCAATAAGCGCGCATTGAAGGAGGGGTGGATGGAATTTATCGGCTTGCTGCTTTTCGCTATCGGCATTCTCTGGGTGGCGGGCTTCGGCTACGCGCATTTCCGCGCCGTCGGGAAGGCGAAGTCCGCTGAGACCTGGCCGACCGCGATGGGCCGGGTGGTTTCATGCGAGGTCGTGGAGGAGGAATCGCGCGATCGCGAAGGGCATACGACGACCTGGTACAATCCGGTCGTGAGCTACAGCTACAGCGTCGGCGGGCAGGAGCGGACGGGCCGGAGGCTCCGCTTCGGCAATTATCGGTCGGGCAGTCGCAGGAAAGCCGAAGCGATGATGGCGCCATACGCGGTCGGGTCGAGCCCGACCGTGCGCTACAATCCCGAGCGACCCGAGGAGTGCGTACTCGAGACGCGCAAGCCCGGGCCGATCTACCTGGTGATGGCCGCGTTCGGCCTGCTCTTCGTCGCGTTCGGCCTGGTCTGGGGCCGGATGGCGTCCTAGCGCTCGGGGTCGATCATCTTGAGGTCGGTGAGGGACAGCCGCTCGAAGCGCGCCGCCCAGGGGGAATCGGGCCGGGTCTCGGTCTCGAGATAGGCCGGTTTCAGGACCTCGGGGGGAGCCGCGGCCTGCTTGCCCGGGGTCAGCGCCTCGAAGTTGAACTCTTCCGCGAAACGCAGACCGATCTGCCCGTCCTTCGACCAGCGGACCTCAGCCATCTGGAACCCGGCCTCGCCCAGGTCGAGCTCGACTTCAGCACCCGGGACCAGCTCGCGCTCGCTCTCGATCTTTGCGCCGTTCGACGAGATGTTGCGCAGCCGCACCGGGATGGAAATGCCGCTCCAGTAGAGCGTGCCGGCCCGGAGCAGCTTCTGCCGCTCCTCGCGCTCGACGACGGGCCGCGGCGCCTCGGCGGGCTCTTTGGCCTCGCCACGCTGTTCATACTGGAAAACAGGTCCCGCGGCGGTCGCGCCGTCCCAGAAGATCGTCTCGTTCTCGAACTCGAGGCCGATCCGCCCCTCGCGGACCCAGCGGACGATGCAGCGGGTGCGGTTGTCGCCGCTCAGGACGATGTCGACCTTCTCGCCGATCCGGGGCTCGACCTCGGCAACCACCATCGCGCCGCGCGACGAGACGTTGATCACGCCGACCTCGATCCGGCGGCGGCGGAAGATCAAAGTGGAGCGCTCGACGATGGCCCGGTGGCGGTCCTCGGAGCGGTGATCGGTGACGCGCGCTTCCTGGCGCTTGATCGCGATGCGGGTGAGGCCCGATGGCGCCTCGCCGCTCCGGCTCTTCGCCTTTCGCGCGACTGGCGAGCCCGCTCGGGCTTCGCCGGTCAGGATCGTGGAGCGGATCTCGTGCATTCTGGCCCCCGGGAAGGTTCGGCTTTCTCGGGATGCTACATGGCACAGAAATGATTACCGAATTGCTAGCCGTAACCAGGTCCCGGGAGGAGCCGTGCCGGGCCAGCTGAACCTGTTCCGGGCCGGGGCGGCGACCCCGAAGGGCCTCGTCTACCGGCCCGAGTTCGCCTCGCGCGAGGAGGAGCAGGAGCTCGCCGCGCGGGTCGCGTCGCTCGCGCTGAAGCCGTTCGAGTTCCATGGCTTCCTCGGCAACCGGCGGACTGTCTCGTTCGGCTGGCATTATGCGTTCGACGGTAGCGGACTGCGCGAGACCGCGCCGATCCCAGAATGGCTGGAGCCCCTTCGTCGCCGCGCCGGCGGCCTCGCGGGAACCGGGCCCGAGGCGTTCGTCCATGCGCTCGTGATCGAGTATTCGCCCGGCGCGGGGATTGGCTGGCACCGCGACCGGCCGGTTTTCGGCGACGTGGTGGGGATATCGCTGCTGGCGCCCGCGCCGCTACGCTTCCGAAGGCGCGCAGAGGGCACGGCCTGGGAGAGATTCACGCTTCGCGCCGAGCCTCGTTCGGCCTATCTCCTGCAGGGGGAGGCGCGGCACGAGTGGGAGCATAGCATCCCGCCGCTCGAGACCCTGCGCTATTCGCTGACCTTCAGGACCCTGAAGGCGGGGGCGACGCCTCAGGAATAGAAGATGTGGAGCCCGATCTGGCTCTGGCGGGTCAGGCGCTTGCCCCATTTCGGCGAAACGTAGGTGGCATGATACCAAAGGACGTCGCTCGGCAGCGAGGCGACGAGCTTCGCGCGGGCGATCTGCGAAATCGCGACGGCCCTGCGCCACGCATCGGAGGCGCGGTTCGCTTCGGGGAAGCGACCGTTGCGGATGAACGAGAATTGCGCTTTCTGGGTGATGACGGCGCAGAGGGTGGTCGGGTAGCGCCCCGAGGCCGCGCGGTTCATCACCACTTCGGCCACGGCGAGCTGGCCCTCGATCGATTCGCCGCGCGCCTCGAAATAGACGGCCTTGGCCAGGCACTCCTGCTCGCGGTCGGCGACGCTGGTGCCCTCATAGGCGGCGACGAGCTCGTCCAGGTTGCGGCGCGCAGGCGCTGCGCTTTGGGCCGCGGCCGGTCCGGGCGTGACCAGCGCGCTGACGGCGGACCACATCTTGGCGAAGGCGTTCGGCTCGCTCATATCCGCCTTGGCGGGGGCGGGGAGGGCCACGGAGGCCGCATCCGCGGCAACCATGGGCGTGCGATCGACGGCGCTGGCGGGTTCGGAGTAGCTGGCGGCGGCGACGAGCGCGACGACAGCCGCGGCAAAGCCCGCGGCGCGAGTGATCCGGTTCATTCTATCTCTTGTCTATGCGGCCGGCCGATCCCCCGGATGCGAGAAGTGCATCCCCGATCGCCCCCCGTCTCGAGCCCCTGGCGCCGCGCCCTGATGGTCGGCAGCGACCTGCTCTCGCTACTAAGCTGAGGGGCAGATGGTCGAACCCGGCCCGACAATCAACTCATCGGGACGGCTTTAGCGATGAGCCGTGTGAGTTGGGGGGTGCGACGAAAAAAAAGTTGCCCGGGGCAGGAACTTTTTTGAAAATCTCGTAATTTCAAGCGCCTGGAGGCGGCGCGTCGGGGGCCGTCGGTCCCTTCGGCGGAACCGGCAAGGCCCTGTCGTTGCCGGCGATCACCTTCACGAACGCGCTCTGCACCCAGCCCGCCCGGCACGGACCTTCATAATCCCGCCGCCGCGTGACGGGCTCCGAGACCCCGCATCGTTCGGCCAGATCGCCCTGCTCCTCGTAGACGATGCCGAACCATTTCTGGTCGAGAGTCCGCGTGCAGACGAAGAAGCTGGCATTCGCCGGGACGGCGCTCTGCTGCTCCGCATTCTCGAACGGCGCGGGGCGAACCGGAAGCGACTCGCCGGGCCGCAGGTTGCGCGTGGTCCCGGCTGCGCTACAGGCCGCGAAATTGGGTCCCAGCTCGCCGATCCGGACGGCGACGCGTCCAGGCTTGACCGCGTCCTCCGCCGGATTCTCCTCCGGCGTCGCCGAATTGCCGACCGGCAGGGGGTCCCCGCAGGCGGAGAGGGCGCCGAGCACGGCAAAGAGGAGCGCGGACCGCATCGCGCCCTTCTGGCGCCCGGCGCAGGAAAAATCTACGCTTCTCCCCCAAAGGAGCGTGGAAATGGCCTTCTGGCTGATGAAGTCCGAGCCTGGCACTTATTCCTGGGCCGACCTCGAGCGTGATCGCGGCACCGAGTGGGACGGAGTGCGCAATGCCGCCGCGCGCCTTCACCTTCGCGCGATGCAGGCGGGCGACCGCGCTTTCTTCTACCACAGCGGCGAGGAGCGCGCGGTGGTCGGAGTGATGAGGATCGCGCGCTCGGCCGCGCCCGACCCCAAGGACGCGGCCTGGGCCTCGGTTGCGGTCGAGCCGGAGCGCGCGCTCGCCAGGCCCGTCACCTTGAAAGAGATCAAGGCTGATCCGCGCCTTTCCCGAATCGAGCTCGTCCGGCAGTCGCGCCTTTCCGTATCGCCCGTCCGCGAGCAGGAGTGGGAAGCGATCCTGGATCTCGAAAAGGGGAATTGAAAAAGCGCCCGATCCGTCGGAACATAGCTGCGCGTCGATCAGGAGGAATGGAATGGCGAGAATAAACCCGCTTCTGGCCGCTGCCGCCCTGGCCGCAGCCCTATCCCCGGTGGCCGCCTGTCCGCCGAAGGCCGTCCAGGATCCGGCCGTGGCGCAGCGCGAGCACGAAACGAACGCGGCGCTCCTCGCGGCCCTGCTGCAGCGGCGCTCCGAGGTCGTGGCCGGCCGCGCCACTCCCGAGAGTAAGAGCTATGCGCTGAAATTCCTCGACTCTCGCATCGCCGAGGTGAGGAGCCGGATGGGCCGGTAGCCCCCAAAGGATTGTCGGCTGCCTGCGGCTGTGGAGGAGATCGCATGAAGGCTCGAATTGCGCTCGCGGCGGCGCTGGTTCTCGCCGCCTGCGAGGACGGCGCTCCCGAGCAGAACGTGACGCAGGTCGTGGCCGCGAACCCGATGAGCGACCAGCTGAGGAAGCTCAGCGAGCCGATGAGGTATCTCGGCCTCTACCGCGCCATCCGGGACAATGGCCGGCGCTGCAAGCGCGTCGATTGGGGCGCCTATCAGGAACAGTATAAGTCGATGGCTATGTGGGCGGTCCGCTGCAGCGACAGCGGCGATTGGGGCGTCTATATCGGCCCCGGCGGAGACGTTCAGGTCAGCCCGTGCAAGGATGCGAGGGAGCTTGGCCTGCCTCAATGCCGAATCCCCGCCACTAGTCCGGCGGCTCCTGCTCGGTGAAACGATAGCGCCCGCGGATTCGGCTGTTGAAATGCCGGCCCTTGATGCGCGCCGTCCGGAAGGCCTCGGCGGCCTCCGGCGGGACGTCGTGGAACAGATAGCAGCGCCCGGTCGTGAACAATATTTCGAGCTGGCGGGCGTCGGGCCGGTAATTGAGCGAACGTATCACCGTCGAAGGCATGGCTGCAAAACGCTCCATGCCCCGCGTCGGTGCCGGAGGTGCGACGCTGACGACCGAAGATGAAGCCGAGATACGTGCGCTGATCGAGGAGCGGGCCGCGGCCATTCGGGCGAAGGATTCGAGCCGCGCGGTTGCCACGCTGGCTCCGGAAGTGGTTTCGTTCGAGCTTGCCCCTCCGCTCAGCCTCGGCCCCGCCGAGGCGCGCGACGAAGCGGCACTTTCCAACTGGCTCGGCATGTGGGACGGCGCGGTCCAGATAGAGATCGCCGAGCTCGAGATCGCCGCTTCGGGCGACGTCGGCTGGAGCCGCAGCCTCAACCGTCTTTCCGGGACGATGAAAAACGGCCGCCGCGTCGAGATGTGGATGCGCTCGACGCTCGGCTTCCGCAAGATCGACGGCGCCTGGAAGATCGCTCACGGCCACAGCTCGGTCCCGTTCCTCATGGACGGCAGCTACCGCGCCGCGATCGATCTCCAGCCGAAGGGCGCTTAGTCCTTCCTGCGGCTCGGCGGCGTCGGCACGTCCGGGATCTGCGCGATGATCCCGTCGCCGCAGCGTATCTCCACGCCGCCGTAGCGCTTCAGCGCCGGGAAGACGGCGCGGACGCTGCGCAGCTCGGTCGACGATCCTTCCCCGATCGGCGCGGGCGCCCGGACGAGGACCTGCTGCACCGGCTCGTCGAGCCGAGCGACCGGCCCGCGCTCGATCGCCGCGCCCGCGCCGGTCGCCACCCTGACCTTACCGGTGACGACCAGCATGCGATGCAGGATGGGCTTGGGATGGCTGCTCGGGAAAATCTCGACGCGCGCCTTCCATTCGGACGAGCCGGCGACGTGGCACGGCGCGTAGATCGTCTCCGGCACCGGCGTCGAGACGACGCAGGCCGCGAGCGGAAGCGCGCTAGCGAGGGAGAGGATGGCCGATCCGGGTCTCACGCAGAGGCGCTTAGCCTCTGGCGGGCATAGCGGCTAGACCGCGGCCTCAGCAGCGCGAGCCGCCGCGCGGCCGGCGCGAATGCTCTCCAAGACGAAAATCGTGAGCGCCGTCCAGATCGCCGCGAAGCAAAGCAGGTGAGCCGTGGTCAGAGGCTCGCCGAACGCGAAGACCGCGAGCAGGAACTGAAGCGAAGGCGCGACATATTGCAGGAAGCCGAGGGTCGAATAAGGCAGATGCTTCGAGGCCGCGGTGAAGAGGAGCAGAGGGATCGCCGTCAGGGCCCCGCCGAGGACGAGAAGGACATCCGTCGTCCGGGTGGCGAGGAACCCGCTCTCGCCCTGAGCCATGAGCCAGAGCAACCAGCCCGCGGCGAGCGGCGTCAGGAACAAGGTCTCGATCCACAGACCCTCCAGCGCCTCGACCGGCGCGACCTTGCGAAGGAAGCCGTAGAGAGAGAAGCTCGCGGCGAGCGTCAGGCTGATCCAGATTGCGCCGCCGGCTCCCAGCGCCAGCACGGCGACGCCTCCCGCGGCCAGAAGGACCGCGCCCTTCTGCCAGAGGCTGAGCCTCTCCCTTAGGAAGGCGACGCCGAGCACGACGTTGACCAGCGGGTTGAGATAATAGCCGAGGCTTCCCTCGAGCACGTGGCCGCTAACCACGGCATAGATATAGACCAGCCAGTTGATTCCGATCAGCACCGAGGTGAGCAGCAAGGTGAGAGCCATCCTGCGGGTCGCAAGCGCAATCCGGATGGCGGGCCAGCGACGGCGGATCGTCGCGAGCCCGCCGAGGAAAAGGAGCGACCAGACGATTCGATGCGCAACGATCTCGCTCGCGCGGACGTGGCCGAGCGCCTTGAAATAGAGTGGTAGCACGCCCCAGACCGTGTAGGCGCCGAGCCCCATCACGAGGCCCGCGCGAGTGCGCGAGGGGGCGGTCACGGCGCGCGCCTAGCCGACCCTCCGGCGCCCGACAAGCTTGCCCCGAATGCCGCAGGCGCTACTCTGCCTTGCGGAGGATTCGCCGGGAGATTGCATGCGTTCGATCCTGATCATCCCCGCCCTCGCCACCGCGCTCGCCGGCTGCAACGGTCACGACGTGGGCGAGGACGAGGGGAATTCGGCGGCGAACGTCGCGGTTTCTGCGGAGGGCAAGGCCGAGGAAGGCAAGATCAAGGTCAAGGCGCCGGGTTTCGACCTCGCGATCAGCCTTCCCAAGGAGATGAGCGGCCAGGCGAAGGTCGATCGCGACAGCAAGATCCTCTATCCCGGAGCGACCATCGAGGGCGTCGCGATCGCTGCGGGCCCCGGCGGCGACACGAGCGGCGACAGCGAGGTCGAGATGCGCTTCTCTACGTCGGACCCGATCGAGAGCGTCGCCGCCTGGTATCGCGACCCGGCCCGCGCCCAGGGCTTTCATCTCGAGAGTGCACGCAAGAACGGGGCCGATATTCTCATCGAGGGTAAGCAAAAGCGCGACCGCCACGGCTTCAGGTTGCGCCTCAGCCCGCGCGCGTCCGGCGGCACGGACGGCCGCCTGACGGTCCGCCACCGGGACTGAGGATCGGGCCGATGGCGGCGCTCGCCGAGCCGGACGAGGTCCGCGCCCACCTCGTGGCTGCCGCCTCTGCGGGTCTGGCCCTTACCTATGCCGAAGTGCTCGAGCGGCTCGGCTACACCTTCTCGCGGCCGAAGATGCGCGCGCTCTGCGCCATCCTTGACACTGTCGACGAGGAAGCGGCGCGGCGCGGCGAGCCCCCGCTCGCCGTCCTCGTCGTCCGCCAGAGCGACGGCCTGCCTGGCCAAGGGTGGTGGGTGGCGGGGGGAGGACGGTGTCGCGGCTACGAAGGGCCGTGGGAAGGTCCGGAGGCGCGGCGGTTCGTCGGGCAGGTGCAGGCGGAAACCTTTGCCTATTGGCAGTCCCGCACCGGGACAAAGGGAGCAAGCGAGGCGGATTAACCATGTCTCGTCACCCATTATCCGCGCGCTTGCGGCATAGGAGCGGCGAGGAGCCACGAAGCCATGAAGCTCGCCAACGCCGCCATCCCCTTCGCGCTCGCCGCCGCGCTCGCTTTGTCCGCCTGCAGCGACGATAAGAAAGGCGACAATCTCGCCGACCTCGGCAACGATGCCGATCCGGCCCTGACCAGCGCGCTCAACGACCAGATCCTGGTCGACCCGAACCTCGCCAATCAGTCGAACCGCAATGCGGTCCGGCCCCCGGCGACACCGCTCCAGGCCGGCTATCCGCCGCCTGACAAGGGCGAGGGGGCTGCGGCTTCGGCCGCCGCCGCGGTCCAGGGGGGCAACGGCTGCAGCGACGCCTCGAAGTTCGACTACAACAGCAACTGGGCGGGGCGCCTGTCGGCCGCCTTCGCGGTCTATCCGGGCGGCAAGGTCAGCGAGGCCGCCGGGAACGACAAGGACGGCTGCCGAACGCGGGTCGTCAGCTTCGAGACGGCGCAGGGTTGGCAGGGCGTCCTCGACTGGTATCACACCCGCGCCGTCAAGGCCGGTTATTCCTCGGAGCATCAGGTCCGCGAGGGCGACCATATCCTGGCGGGCACCAACGAGAAGGACGGTGGCGCCTTCTACCTGATCGCGACTCCCAAAGGGTCCGGCTCGGAAGTCTCGCTGATCACCAACAACGGCCGCTAGCATAGGCTGGCGGGCCGGGACGGGCGGCGCTACATCGCCGCCATGCCCGGCCTCCTCCTCGTCATGATCGGCGGCGCCGCCGGCGCGGGCCTTCGCTGGGAGGCGGGGCGGCTGGCGCTGCGGCATTTCGGGCCGGGCTTCCCATGGGGAACGCTGGCGGTGAACCTTCTCGGGGGGCTGCTGCTCGGCCTTCTCGCGGGCGCCCTGGCCGGGCAGGGAACGGATCGGCCGCTCTGGCTGCTCGTCGCGGTAGGCCTGCTTGGCGGATTCACCACCTTCTCGGCGTTCAGCCTCGACCTCTTTCTTATGCTCGGACGCGGGGCCTATGCCGCCGCTCTCTCCTACTCGGCGGCCTCCGTCCTCGGCTCACTGCTGCTGCTGTCCCTCGGCTTCTGGGCAGCGAGGGCGGCCGCATGAGCCAGGTGCGCCAGTTCACCGTCGCTCCGGACGACGACGGCATCCGGCTCGACCGCTGGTTCAAGCGCCATTTGCCCGACACCAGCTTCAACCTCGTCTCGCGCTGGGCGCGGACCGGGCAATTGCGCGTCGACGGCCGCCGGGCCAGCCCGGGCGACCGGATCGAGGCTGGCCAGGCGATCCGCGTCCCGCCGGCCGAGCCGGACGTTCAGGCGCCGTCCCGGACCAGGCCGGCCCGCCCGGCGCTGAGCGAGGACGAGATCGCCTTCGTCAACGAGATCGTCATCCACCGGGACGAGGCCGCCATCGTCGTCAACAAGCCGCCCGGCCTCGCCACCCAGGGCGGGACCAAGACGGCAACGCATCTCGACGGGCTTCTCGACGGCCTTGCCGACGAGCGTGGCGAGCGGCCCAAGCTCGTCCACCGGCTCGACAAGGACACGTCCGGCGTCCTCCTCCTCGCCCGCACCGCCCGCGCCGCCGGCTTCTTCTCCAAGGCCTTCTCCGGGCGAACGGCGCGCAAGGTCTATTGGGCGGTCGTGACCGGCGTTCCGGACATCGCCGAGGGACAGATCGACCTGCCCCTTGCCAAGCAGCCGGGCAGCGGCGGCGAGAAGATGCATGTCGACGAGGAGAACGGCCTGCCGTCCCGCACGCGCTACAGGATGATCGACCGCGCCGGGAACAGCGCCGCCTGGCTGGAGCTGCAGCCGCTGACCGGACGGACGCACCAGCTTCGCGCCCATCTCGCCGCCATCGGCCATCCGGTGCTCGGCGACGGCAAATATGGCGGCAAGGACGCCTTTCTGACCGGCGCGATCAGCCGCAAGCTCCACCTCCACGCCCGGCGCCTCAGGATCGACCATCCCGACGAAGGGAAGATCGACGTGACCGCCGAGCTTCCGCCCCATTTCGCCGAGACGATGGCGAATCTCGGCTTTGATGCGGGCCTCGGGGACCTGCCGCTCGATGAGGTCAAATTCTCCGAAACGCCGGAGGGAAAGCGCCGGGCCGCCACCGCCGCGGGACGCGACCGCCGCAAGCAGCGTCGCGGCGAGCGGCGCAGCCGGGGCCGCGGCTGATGCATCCCAACCGCAAGTTCCAGCTCACAGACCGCCTGGAGATGGCGGCGCTGGTGCGTTCGATCGGCTTCGGCACGGTCGTCCTGCAGGCCAAGGACGGGCTGCGCGCGGTTCACGTCCCGGTACTCGTCGACGGCGACCGCCTCCGCTTCCACGTATCGCGGGGCAACGTCCTCCACGCCGCGCTGCAGGCCGGCGGCGAGGCGCTCTTCCTCGCGACGGGACCGCACGCTTATGTCAGCCCGGAATGGTACGGCCTCGACGACCGCGTGCCGACCTGGAGCTATGTCGCCGTCGAGCTCAACGGGCCTGTCCGCGCGCTGTCCGATCAAGAGCTGGTCGCTCTGCTCGACGCCATGTCGGCGGTGCAGGAAGCCAGGCTTGCCCCCAAGAAGCCCTGGACCCGCGACAAGCTGACGCCGGGGCGGTTCGAAGGCTTGTGCAAGGCGATCGCCGGCTTCGAGATGGCGATTCGCGAGTGGCGGGGAACGGCGAAGATCGACCAGGACAAGCCGCCGGAGGTCCGCGCCCGCCTCGCCGCCGCGCTTCGCGCTCAGGGAGAGGAGGCGATGGCGGCCCTTTTAGAGCCGCCGGAGCCACCCCATCTGAGCGCCGACGGCCATGCGGCGAAGGCGCACCAATGACTCCCGAGGAAGACGAGACGCTCTGGCGCAACCGCTTCATCCTGGTCAATCTGGTCAGGATCGGCGCGACGGCGTTCGTCCTCCTTGCCCTCGCCATCTGGTATACCGACCTTCTCGTGCCCGGCGGCTCGATGCTGATCGGCTTGCCGCTCGCCCTGGCCGGGCTGGTGGTCAGCTTCTGGGGGCCGAAATGGCTGGCGCGGCGCTGGCGGACCCCGCCGCCGGCATGAAGCGGTTCTACAAGGAGGCGCTGGCGTCTCCAGGCGAAGGCGGAGTGACGATCCTGCTCGACGGTCGGGCGGTCAGGACGCCGGCGCGAAACCTGCTCAGCGTCCCGACCGAGGAGCTCGCCGAGGCCATTGCCCGGGAATGGGCGGGGCAGGCGGAGGAGGTCGACGCCAAAGCGATGCCGCTGACCGGCCTCGCCAACGCCGCGATCGATCGCATCGCGCCCGATCCCGCCGCCTTTGCGAAGACGCTCGAGGTCTATGGCGAGAGCGACCTGCTCTGCTACCGCGCCGAGGCGCCGCGGCCGCTGGTCGAGCGACAGGCCGAGCTCTGGGACCGGCTGCTCGAATGGGCGCGCGCGCGTTACGACGTCGAGCTCAGGACCTTCCCCGGCGTCATCCACGGCCCGCAGCCCGCCGACACCGTCGAGCGCATCGCCGCCGCGGTAGCCGCGCGCGGGCCGTTCCAGCTCGCCGGCCTCGCGCCGCTGGTCACGATCTCAGGCTCGCTGGTCATCGCGCTGGCGCTGGCAGAGGGCGCGATCGCGCTCGGGCGGGGCTGGGGCGCCGCGACGCTCGACGAGGCCTGGCAGGCCGAGCAATGGGGCGAGGACGCGCTCGCGGCGGCGGCGCTCGACAACCGCCGCCGCGAGTTCGAAGCGGCCTACCTTTTCCTGACCTTGCTCTAGGCGGCTTGGCGGGCTGCTGCCGCGGAGGCTTCGCGGTCCGGCGCCACATAGGCCGGGGGCAGGAACCATCTCGCTATGACCAGGCCCGCCAGGATCAGCGAGACGCTCTCCGCCACGAAGCAGTAGATCCAAAAACCCCAGCCAAAATGGTTGAAGATGGGCGAGCCGAGGAACTCCCACACCGTGAAGGCGAGGGAAAAGCATATCACCAGCCTCGCCGCTCCCGAAAAGCTTCGTCCGCCGCCGCCGACGGCGGCGAGGCCGACCGCCATCAGAATTCCCGAGATCAGCGCCACGATGAGGCCCGGCAGGATCATCGACATGTCGTCGGGCGAGTAGCCCTTCGTGTTGTAGTGGACCGTCGCGATCGGCCCGCGGGCGTAGAGCTGGGCACCCTCCGCGCTGCCGTGGGCCGGGATCGTGTAGGTGCCCGTGCCCCCCTCGGTCAGGTTCGCGGCGAGGGCCTGCTGGACGGCAGCGTTCTGGGCGTCGCTGGCATGCGAATAAGGGATCTCGCCGAGCGGCGTCGCCCAGAAGACGAAGCCCATGACGAAGATGATGAGGCCGCCGACAAGGCCTCCGATCAGGGTGCGCACCATCGACCTTCTCCCCCTTGTTGCAGATCGGAGACTAGGCGCAATCGCGCCCCCTGGCAAAGTCAGCCGGTAAGCTGGCGGACGAAGTCGTGCAGGAAGACGCGGCGGGTCGCCTTCAGCCGCTCGGCCTTGAGGATGTTGTGGACCAGCTCGCGGCATTTCTCCGCATCGTTGTTGATGAGGACATAATCATATTCCGCCCAGTGGCTGATCTCGGCCGCCGCGCGGTCCATGCGCCGGCGGATGACCTCCTCCGGATCGGTGCCCCGCGCGCGCAGGCGACGTTCCAGCTCCTTCATCGACGGCGGCAGGATGAAGACCCGGACGATGTCGGGGTCGACCTGCTTCAGCTGCTGCGTGCCCTGCCAGTCGATGTCGAGAAGCACGTCGCGGCCGCCTTCGATCGTCTTCAGCACCTCGCTCTTCAGCGTGCCGTAGCGGTGGCCGAAGACGTGCGCCCATTCGAGGAAGTCGCCGGCCGCGACCATCCCGTCGAAGCGGACGTCGTCGACGAAATGATAGTCCCGGCCGTCGACCTCGCCCGGCCGGATCGGCCGCGTCGTCGCGGAAACCGACATGGCGACGCCGTCGTCGCTCTCCAGCAGCATGTGGGCGATCGTCGACTTGCCGGCGCCGCTGGGGCTCGAAAGGACGAAGAGAAGGCCCCGCCGCTTGAAGGCGCTCGCGATTTCCATGCGCGCTAGTGGCTTGCGCGCCCGCCATGCGTCAAGCAGGTAGGCATATGGCCCGGCTCGTCGCGCTCCTGAGAGGCATCAATGTCGGCGGCCGAAACCTCGTGCCGATGGCGGAGCTGAAGGCGATGGCCGCCGCGCTCGGATGGGACGAGCCCCAGACTTACATCCAGAGCGGCAACCTCGTCTTCAAGGCGGCCGGCAGCGCCGCGGCGCTGGAGCGGGCGCTGGAAGCGGCGCTCGAGCAAAAGCCCGGCATAAGGACGGACGTCCTCGTCCGCACCAAGGCGCAGTGGAACGCGATCGTCGCCGCCAATCCCTTCCGCGCCGACGCGGAGAAAGACCCGAACCTCGTCCTGTGCGGGATCCCGAAGAAAGGGCTCGCCGGCGGAGCGGCCGAAGCCCTTGCCGCCAGGGCCGCCGCCGGTGAGCGGGTCCGCGAGGCGGGCGGCGTCCTCTGGTTCCATTACCCGGAAGGCGCGGGGCGGTCGAAGCTGACCCCGGCGCTGATCGACCGGTCCGCGGGTTCGCCCGTCACCGCGCGCAACTGGCGCACGATGCTCAAGCTCGGCGAGATGCTTGCGCCATGACGCCACCAGTTCCGCGCCGCTACTGGCTCGCCGCGGCGGCGATAGCGGCCCTCGCGGCAGTCGTCCTTCTCTGGATGGGCCGGCCCCCCATCTGCACCTGCGGGACCGTCAAGCTCTGGGTGGGGACCGTCAACGGGCCCGACAACAGCCAGCACCTCGCCGACTGGTACACGCCGAGCCACGTCATCCACGGCCTCCTCTTCTACGCGCTCGGCTGGCTGTGCCTGCGCAGGAATCCGCCGGGCGACCGACTGCTCGCCGCCGTGCTGATCGAGGCGGCGTGGGAGGTGCTCGAGAACAGCCCGATGATCATCGACCGCTATCGCGAGGCGACCATGGCGCTCGGCTATAGCGGCGACAGCGTGATCAACTCGATGGCCGACACCGGCTGGATGATCGTCGGCTTCGCGCTGGCGCGCCGGCTGCCGCTCTGGGCCTCGGTCGCTCTCGCCGCCGCCTTCGAGCTGCTTACGTTGCTCATCATCCGCGACAATCTGACGCTCAACGTCCTGATGCTGATCGCGCCGTCGGACGCGATCCGAGCGTGGCAGGCCGGCGCCTGAGCCGGAACCGCGCGCCGCCGCGGCGGTTGGGCGGGTCATGAGAGCGATCTTCATCCTTCTCGGCGGCGCGGCCCTCCTGTTCCCGACGCCGGCGCGGGCCGACGAGCTGTTCGGGGGCCTCTACGTGCACGACGTCGATACCGGCCTCACCCGCAGCGGGATCGAGGAAGGCGTCGACGTCGAGATCGGCTGGCGCGGCGGCAAGATCGGCTTCCTGAAGGCGATCGGCGCGCCCCGCCCGCAGGTCTTCGCGTCGCTCAACAGCGACGGCAACACGCATTTCGCCGCCGCCGGCCTCAGCTGGAAGATCGGGCACCGTATCTATCTCCGCCCCGGCCTAGGCCTCGCCGTCCATACCGGTCCGGGCCGCGTCGTCCCGGGCGACGACAGGATCGACTTCGGCTCGCGCATCCTGTTCGAGCCCGAGCTCGGGCTCGGCGCTCGGCTCGGGAATCGGGCCTCGGTGGAGGCGAGCTGGGTCCATCTCAGCCACGCGCAGCTGTTCGGACCGCAAAATCCGGGCGTCGACACGATCGGCCTGCGCTTCAACTACCGCTTCCGCTGACCCGTTCAGGCGCGGCTCAGCCCCGCTTGACAAAAAAGGTGCCCTTCTTCAGCGTTGGAAGGATGAAGCCGATGGCCGCCTCTGCACCGAACGCCCGCGCGGTCTCCGCCGCGGCCTCGGTCTATTATTACGGCCTCGCTCGGGCGGGACCGGAATAGCGCGCGCTTAACAAGCCAGGCTCAACCGACCCCGTCCGGACCTTCCGGGCGGGGTTTTTCACATCTGGAGAAACCCATGTTCACCGATTTCACCGAGACCCTCCCGCCGCCTCAGCCGGCCCGCCCGCCGGGCACCGCGCCGGACTGGACGACAGCGCAGCGCTGGGAGCGTTTCGGCGCCGAGGAGCACCACGTCTGGGCGACCCTTTTCGCGCGCCAGGTCCGCAAGCTGCGCGGCCGCGCCGTCCGGGCGTTCGAGAAGGGGCTCGACACTCTGCGGCTCGCCGACAGCCTCATCCCGAATTTCGACGCGCTCAACGATCGGCTCTTCGCGCGGACCGGCTGGACCGTTGTCGCCGTTCCCGGCCTCCTCCCGGACGAGATATTCTTCGGCCACCTCGCGCGGCGGCGTTTCCCGGCCGGCAATTTCATCCGCCCCGCCTCCAGCCTCGATTATCTCGAGGAGCCGGACGTGTTCCACGACGTGTTCGGGCACGTGCCGATGCTGGCCGAGCCCTGGTTCGCCGAGTTCATGCAGCGGCTCGGCGAGGAGGGGCTCAAGGCCGCGGCCGAAGGAACGGGCGAGGTCTTCGCGCGCCTCTACTGGTTCACGGTCGAGTTCGGCCTGGCCCGCGAGGATGGCGCCCTCAAGGTCTATGGCGCTGGCCTCGCCTCGAGCTTCGGGGAAGCCGCCTACGCGCTGGACAGCCCGCGGCCCCGGCGGCTCGCCTTCGATCTCGATCGAGTCATGGCAACGCCCTATCGCTCCGACACGTTCCAGCCGCTCTATTTCGTCGTCGACGGGCTCGGCGCGCTGGAGAAGCGGCTTCGCCACCGCTAGGCCGCCGCGATGAAGAGCGTCGCCGCGGCCGCCCGGGCCGTACTCCTTTCCCCCCAGCCGCGCGAAAAGGTGCGGGCGGCGCGGTCCGCGGCGCGGGCCTGGCGGGCGGGCCGGCTCGCCCATCGCTTCGACTCGGCGATGCCGGACGCGCCGGCGCGTCCGGCCCGCCCCGAGCTGCTGCCGCCGGCGCGCATGCCGAAGCGAGGCCGGGGCGGCTCCGAGCGGGGCCGGGTCGCGATGCTCCACGCGCTCGCGCATATCGAATTCGCGGCGATCGACCTTGCGTTCGACCTGGCGGGCCGGTTCGGCGCAGGCTTCCCGGCGGCCTTCGTCGGCGACTGGTTCGTGGTCGGCGCCGACGAGGCGATGCATTTCGCCTTGCTCGATCGGCGGTTGCGCGCTCTCGGCTCCGGCTATGGCGAGCTTCCGGGCCATGACGGCCTCTGGGAGGCGGCGGCGGCAACGGCCGACGATCCGCTTGCCCGTCTCGCGGTCGTCCCGATGGTGCTGGAAGCGCGGGGCCTGGACGTGACGCCGCCCACCGTGGCGCGTTTCGAGGCGGCCGGGGACGCGCGCTCGGCGGCCATCCTCGGCCGCATCTATCGCGATGAAATCCGGCATGTCGCAACCGGCACGCGCTGGTTCGTCCGCGCCTGTGAATCGCGGGGAATCGAGCCTGTTTCGGAATGGAAACGTCTAGTCGGCACTCGCTTCGGCAGGGCCGTTAAGCCGCCGTTCAACGATTCGGCGCGCGGCGAAGCCGGTCTGTCCCGGGATTATTACGCCGCCCTTGCCGGGGAGGAATATGTTTAACAGTCTCGGGCCACACGTCGCGGAGGGGGCACTTCCAAGGCGTCTCGACCGGGCCTCAAGGCCCTTGAACGACCGAATGGCCACGAGCTTTGCGTGGCCGCGCCGTATGCGGGCGGCCAGCTGGGGACGAGATTGTGCTGACCAGAACGAACAATGCGGGGGGCTCGGGAACGTTCCGCAAGATATTGAAGCCCCGGGACATTTTCTTTCATGACGGCAAAGCGCTGCGCCGCGTTCGGGTCGGCTCCGGCCTCCAGGCCGCTACGCTCGCTCTCCTCGTCGCAATCGTCGCCTGGTCGATCTTCGCCGCGGCTCAGCTCAGCGCGGCCACCGCCGCGCCCCGTCCGGCCGACGTGATCGCCATGGAGCGGGAAGTCCGCGCGATGCAGGCCGACGTGGCCCTGATCAAGCAGGCGGCCGCGCGCCGTCAGCTCCTCACGGAGCGCGAGGTACGCCGCCTCGGGCTCGATCCGTCGCGGCTGAAGGCCGAAGCCGGCGTGGGCGGCCCCTATGAGCCGGTCGAGCCGGTCCGCGCCGCCGACCCGAATTTTAAGGCGCTGTTCCTCAGCTGGACCAAGCTCGACCAGCTCGAGCAGGGCACGATCGCCATTCCGTCGGCCGAGCCGGTGAAGGGGGTGAACTTCACCTCCGGCTACGGAGTCCGCTCCGACCCCTTCAAGGGCCGCGCCGCCATGCACGCCGGCATCGACCTTGCGGGGCCGATAGGCACGCCGATCTACGCCACCGCCGACGGCGTCGTCGGCCGCGCCGAATGGAACAATGGCGGCTATGGCAATCTGGTCGAGCTCGATCACGGCCACGGCATCCAGACCCGCTACGGTCACCTTACCCGCTACATCGTCGCCGCCGGCCAGAAGGTGAAGCGCGGCGACCTCATCGCCTATATGGGGTCGACCGGGCGGTCGACCGGCAGCCACCTCCACTACGAGGTCCGGATCGACGGCAAGCCGGTCAACCCCGTGCCCTTCCTGCAAGGCAATTCCTTTCTCCAGTCCGTTCAGGAGCGCGCCGCTGCCGCGAGCCGCGTCGCGATAGGCGGACCGGCAGCCAACTGATTTAGGAGAGAGCCGAAAAGGCCGAGCCCCGCCCTCGCCGGCGGGGCTTTTTTCTGCCGCCGACATCCATCCCTGTCCCTCGACTCGTCTTACCGTTTGAAGGGAGAGGCGGGCAGATGGCGAAAGCGGACATCAGAAGCATGAGGCGGATGCTGGTGCTGGGCGCCCTTTCGCTCGCGCTGACCTGCGCCGGCCTCGCCGGGTCGCGCGAGGCGGCGAAGGCCGCGGTGGTGAGCGACGCGTATCTGCTCACGCGTATGTGACGTCCCTCATTCGTCATGCCGGACTTGATCCGGCATCCATGAACACCGTTTTTGCCGTCTCACCCCCACCGCGTTCATGGACCGCGGATCAAGTCCGGGATGACGAATTAGCCCGGAAGCGTGGCTCGCGAGCGGCTGAGCCCCTGCCTCTCGCGACGCCGCCTTCAGCGCCCTCGCTTCTGACGGTGCTTGTCGAGATCCAGGACCATGTTCGTGTCGCCTTCGGGCATCAGACCGAGCCGCCTGGCGACTTCCTGATAGGCCTCGGCCTCGCCGCCGAGGTCGCGGCGGAAGCGGTCCTTGTCGAGCTTCTCGTTGGTCGTCATGTCCCAGAGGCGGCAGCCGTCCGGGCTGATCTCGTCGGCGAGGATGACGCGCGCAAAATCGTTGTCCCAGATCCGCCCGAACTCGAGCTTGAAGTCGACGAGACGGATGCCGATGCCGGCGAAGAGGCCGCAGAGGAAGTCGTTCACGCGCACCGCCATGTCGGCGATGTCGTTCATCTCCTCCTGGCTGGCCCAGCCGAAGCAGGCGATATGCTCGTCGGCGATCATCGGGTCGCCGAGCGCGTCGTCCTTGTAATAATATTCGATGATCGTGCGCGGGAGCTGCGTCCCTTCCTCGATGCCGAGCCGGGTGGAGAGCGTGCCGGCGGCGACGTTGCGCACGACGACCTCGATCGGGATGATCTCGACCTGCCGGATCAGCTGCTCGCGCATGTTGAGCCGCCGGATGAAGTGGGTCGGAACGCCGATCGTCCCGAGCAGGGTGAAGATATGCTCGGAGATGCGGTTGTTGAGCACCCCCTTGCCGGCGATCGTGCCCCTTTTCTGGGCGTTGAAGGCGGTCGCGTCGTCCTTGAAATACTGGATCAGGGTCCCGGGCTCCGGACCCTCGTAGAGGATCTTGGCCTTGCCTTCGTAGATCTGGCGGCGGCGGGACATGGGCGGGCGTCCTTGACGGGGGACTTGGAAAAAATCGGCCCCGGAAGCGTCGTCGAGGACGGGCAGCCAGGGCGACCCGGCCCATAGCGGAACGGGACGCCCTGTTCAAATTCTCCCTAGGTGACCTTGCCGCGCACGGCGAATTGCGAATCGCGCCACCGCTCAATGTCCAGCACCGCCGCGATCGTATCGACCGCCCGCCAGACGTCCTCGAAGCCGAGATAGAGCGGCGTCAGGCCGAAGCGGACGACGTCGGGCGCCCTGAAGTCGCCGATCACGCCCTCGGCGATCAGCGCCTGGCATATCTCGAAGGCATTAGGGTGCTGGAAGCTGATGTGGCTGCCGCGCCGCTCTGGGTCGCGGGGCGACACGCAGGCGAGGGCCAGACAGCGCTGCTCCGCCAGCTCCGCGAACAGCTCGAAGAGGGCGGTCGACTTGGCCCAGAGGGCCTCGATGTCCGCCTCGGCGAAGCTGTCGACTCCGCTTTCGAGCGCGGCGAGGCTGAGGATTGGTGGAGTGCCGGCGAGGAAGCGCGCAATGCCCGGCGCGGGCGCATAATCGTCGGTGAATGCGAACGGCTCGGCATGGCCCATCCACCCTCGAAGGGGGCTTACCAGCCGCTCCTGGATATGCTCCGCGACGTAGAGGAAGGCGGGCGCGCCCGGCCCGCCGTTCAGATATTTGTAGCCGCAGCCGACGGCGAGCTCCGCGCCGTCGCGGTTGAGCGCCAGCGGCACCGCCCCGGCGCTGTGGCTCAGGTCCCAGATCGTCCTCGCCCCCGCGGCTTTCGCGCGCGCCGTCACCGCGGCCATGTCGAAGCGGGATCCGGCCTTGAAGTGCACGTGGGTGAGGAGGAGGATGTTGGTATCCGCGCCAATCGCCGCGTCGAGCGCGTCCCGGTCGACGACGTCGAGCCGCAGCCCGGCAAGCTCGGCCGCGCCGCTCGCGATGTGGAGGTCAGTGTGGAAGTTTCCCGATTCCGAAAGGAGCTGCTTGCGTTCAGGCGATAGCGAAGCGGCGGCGACGATCAGCTTGAACAGGTTCACGGAGGTCGAATCGGCCACGATCACCTCGTGCGGCTGCGCACCGATCAGGCGGGCGATCTTCGCTCCAACCCGCTGCGGCGCGTCGATCCAGCCGCGGCTGTTCCAGCTCCGGATCAGCTCCGTGCCCCATTCCTTCTCGACCACCTCGCGCTGGCGCTCGACCGTCCCGAGCGGCAGCGCGCCGAGCGAATTGCCGTCCAGATAGATCACGCCCTCCGGCAACACGAACCGCTCCCGGAAGCGTGCGAGCGGATCCGCCCGGTCGAGCGCCCGGGCTTCCTCGCGCGTCGTCATCGCCGCAGCGCCGCCTCGATCTCCTCGACCGCCGCCGCCCAGGCCGCGGACTCGGGGGCGATCAGCTCGACATGGCCGGTGCGGTCGATCATGCGCACCTTGACCTTCTCGCCCGCGGCTTTCGCCTTGGCTTCGTAATCGGCCGCGAAATGCGCCGGGATGATTCGGTCCTGGAGCCCGTTGATCAGCACCTGCCGGATTCCGAGCGGAAGGAGCCGCGGGACCGAAGTGTCGGCATAGACGTGGCGGCTGCTCATCGTCGGCGGGCCGACCAGTCTCTCGACGACCTCGACGCCGCAACCGGTGCCCGGGGGCGTCGCCGTCAGCTCCAGGTCCTGGAGGCCGCCCAGGCTGATCGCGCTGTCGATCCGGATCGGGTCCCCTGCGAGCAGCGGGCTGCCACGCGGAATGAGCGGATTGCTCGCGCTTGCGCGGGTCGAGCGGCGCGCGGCGAGCCACAAAGCGAGGTGGCCGCCCGCGCTGTGGCCGACGGCGACGAGCGGTTCGATGTCGAGACCGTATTTCGGAGCCGCTCCCCTGAGCGCGTCGGCGGCCGCGGCCGCGTCGGCGAAGGTGCCGGGATAGCCGCCGCCGGCGCGGTCCACGCCGCGATAGTCGATGTTCCAGACGGCGATGCCGCGCTTCGTCAAATCGTCGGCGATCCAGTTCATGATCCGGCGGTCGGCGATCTCGGTCTGCCAGCAGCCGCCATGGATCATCAGCACGGTCGGGTGCGGGCCCTTCCCGGCGGGCAGCCACAGGTCGACCTTCTGCATCTGGTCGGCGCCGTAGGCGATGGTCGTGTCGGGTTCGGGACGCGGGCGGTCCAGAAGATCGGGCCATTTCATCAGCGCGCCGGCTTCGGCCGGTGCCGGCGCGGCTTCGGGAGGGGCGGAGGGCTCGGACACCGAGCACCCGGCTAGCGCCGCGGCGAGGGCGAGGGCAAGAGCGGGGCGAACGGTACGCATGCCGTCCCGTAGCGCGCCGGGGCGGAGACGGCAAAGAGGGGTCGAGCGAGCGCCGGCGGAAAGGGGCGGTCCGTCCGGCGCTCGCTCGAGGGCAGGCCGGCTTTACCTGCCCGAGGCCAGGACGATCGGCGCCGCGGAGGCGAAACCCGATTGGGCGATCGCCCGCGCGACTTGGGGCGCGGCGGCGGCGATCGTCGCGTCGCGGCACGCGGCCGCCTGGAGCTGCGCTTCGAGGCCCTTCACGCCGGGATCGGAGCAGAGCCGGTCGGCCGCGGCGCGGATTCTGGCGTTCAGGCGGTTAAGCCCTGCCGCGGAACCGAGGTCGAGATCGTCATAGGCCACCTTGGCCGTCGGCGCCGGGCTGCCTGTGACGACGATGTCGGCCGCCGCGGCCGGCGCGGCGAAGGCGGCGAGGGTGCCCCCGGAGACCGCGAAAGCGGCGGCCAAAGCGAGGGCGGCGAAACGAGGATAGATGCGTGCCATTTTATCACTCCCATTGCTGGGCCCGTTTCCCCACGGGCCGGTGGTAGCGAAATAAGAGAGGGAGCAAGGCAGCGTCCAACTAAACGCTCGACACCGGTAATTAAGTGAGCTTATGAACTCGTGATGCGGCATCTCCCGCCCCTCAGCGCCGTCAAGGCTTTCGAGGCCGCCGCGCGGCACGAGAATTTCACCCTCGCCGCGGCCGAGCTGGGAATGACTCAAGCCGCGGTCAGCTATCAGATACGCTTGCTCGAGGAGCGGCTCGGCGTGCCTCTGTTCGTCCGCGCCAAGCAGAGGGTGACCTTGAGCGAGGCGGGCCGGAAGATCGCGCCTTCGGTCTCCGGTGCCTTCGACGCCCTCTCGGAAGCCTTTTCGAGCCTGGTCGACGAAGACGAGAGCGTGCTGACGATCAGCACCACGCAGACTTTCGCTTCGAACTGGCTCGCCGCCCGCCTCGGCGCCTTCCAGGTCGCCCGGCCCGAGCTGGCGGTTCGGCTTCGGGCCGACAACTCGCTGATCGACTTTGCCCGCGACGACGTCGACGTCGCGGTGCGGATGGGCGCCGGCGCCTGGCCGGGCCTCAGGCACCATTTCCTCTTCTACATCCACGCCACTCCGATCTGCTCCCCTGAATTCGCGGACAGGCACGAGCTTCGAACCCCCGCGGATGTGCTAAGGGTGCCGCGGCTGACGCCCGTCGACGAATGGTGGAAGCTCTGGCTGGACCGCGCCGGGGTCGCCGAGCGCGGCGAGCCCGACCTCGGCGGGATCCGCCTCGATTCGCAGGTCGCGGAAGGGCACATGGCCCTTGCCGGCCATGGCCTCGCCATGCTGACCCCGCTCTACTGGAGGTCGGAGCTGGCCGCGGGCCGCCTGGTCCAGCCTTTCGACCTCGTCATCCGCGAGCCGCGGGCAACGTGGCTGGTCTACCCCGAGCACAAGCGGACCCGCGCGAAGATCCGCGTCTTCCGCGATTGGATGCTCGAGGAGATCGCGGCGGACGCTTCGGGCGGCCCTGCCGATGTCTTCACTCCGGGTCCGGCGCCTCCTTCGGCGGCGTGACCGTCAGCAGCCGCTGGACGCGCGGCCCGACGACGCGCCGCCACAGCCAGACGAGCGCCAGGGCGAGCAGGATCCAGGGCAACAGCGTCACCACGAGGATCAGAATCCAGGCCAGGCCGTCGACGAAATTGTCGATCGCGCGCTGGGCGGCGCGGGCCAGCGGCGGCCGCTCGTCGAAACCGCGAGCGAGCTCGCCCGAGCCATATTCGTAGGTCACGGGCGTGGTGGCGAGCAGCTCCTCGTCGTCGCGCTTGGTGGAGGCTGCGGCGCGGAGCTGGTCGCGCAGCTCCTGGGCGCGGATCTGGAGCTCGGCGCGCTCCGAGCCCGGCAGGCCGCCGCGCGCGAGCTGCGCCTCCACTTTCGCCAGCTCCTCGCGCAGCTCGGCCTGGCTTCGCGTCGCCGCCTTGATCCGGCTGCCGACATCCTCGCCGCTGATCTGCGCGTCGACCAGCATGCCTTCGGCGCGGGTCACCGCCGCAATGCCTTCCTTGCCGAACGCGCGGGCGAGGGCGGGATCGACCTTCATCGCGAGCATGGCCTCGACCTGGTCCTTGCCGACGAGGCGGTAGCGCATGCCGGTGATCCGGCAGCGCGTCAGGCCGAGCTTCTCGCACGCGGCGGCATGCTCCTCCTGCACTCCGGCGATCCGGCCCGCGGCGAGGCGGAAGGCGTAGCGATAGTTGAAGGCGACGCCGGGGGCGGCGGTCACGTTGACGTTCGGGCCGGACCCCGGGGCGGCGGGAGGGGGCGGCGCGGCTCGCATCGACACGGGCGGCGGAGACGCTTCTTCGGCGACGTCGAAGGCCGTCAGGTTGGACTGGGAGGTCGCGGTTCCGCCTCGATCGGGCGACTCGGAGGACGGGCTGCCGCAGGCGGCGGTTCCGGCGAGCAGGAGGATCATGAAGGCCTTGCGCATCGGCTTTCTCCTAACGAAGCCCGGTCTGGCGCCGGACTTATGTTACATTATCTTATCAGTTGAGAAGGCGCAAGCTTACACAGTCGAAACGGTGCTGCTATCGCAGCGCCATGTCCGACGCCCTCGACAATATCGATCCGATCCAGAACGCCCCGTTCGCCGACGCCCTATCGCAGCGCTACCTCGTCTATGCCCTTTCGACGATCACGGCCCGCTCGCTGCCCGACGTGCGCGACGGGCTGAAACCGGTCCATCGCCGGTTGCTCTGGGCGATGCGGCTGCTGCGCCTCGATCCCGCCGCCGCCTACAAGAAATGCGCCCGCGTCGTCGGCGACACGATCGGCAAATATCACCCCCATGGCGACCAGTCCGTCTACGACGCCATGGTCCGCCTCGCCCAGGATTTCTCGCTTCGCTACCCGCTCGTCGACGGCCAGGGGAATTTCGGCAATATCGACGGCGATAACGCCGCCGCCTACCGCTACACCGAGGCGCGGCTGACGGGCTCCGCGATCGAGCTGATGGCCGGCCTTGACGAGGGTACGGTCGCCTTCCGCCCCACCTACAATGGCGAGGAGGAAGAGCCCGAGGTCTTTCCGGGCCTGTTCCCGAACCTTCTCGCCAACGGCGCCAGCGGCATCGCGGTCGGCATGGCGACCTCGATCCCGCCGCACAACGTCGCGGAGATCGCGGCCGCCGCCGCTCACCTCATCGACAACGACAAGGCGACGACGGCGGAGCTGATGCAGTTCGTCCGGGGGCCGGATTTCCCGACGGGAGGCCTCGTGGTCGATGCGGAGCAGGCGATCGCGGCCGCCTACATGACCGGGCGAGGCGGGTTCCGAGTGCGAGGGCGCTGGAGCGTGGAGGACCAGGGCCGCGGCACCTGGGCTGCGGTGATCGGCGAGATTCCCTACCAGGTGCCGAAGTCGAAGCTGATCGAGCAGATCGCGGCGCTCATCGCCGACAAGAAGCTTCCCATTCTCGCCGACGTCCGCGACGAATCGGACACCGAGGTGCGGATCGTCGTCGAGCCGCGCAGCCGCACCGTCGATCCCCACCTGCTGATGGAGAGCCTGTTCCGCCTGACCGACCTTGAGGTCCGCATCCCGCTCAACATGAACGTGCTGGACGCCGACCGGACGCCGCGAGTGATGGGTCTGCGCGAGGTGCTCTCCGCCTGGCTCGCCCACCAGTTCGAGGTGCTCGTCCGCCGCGCGCAGCACCGCATCGCGAAGATCGACGACCGGCTCGAGTTGCTGGAGGGCTATCTCGTCGCGTTCCTCAACCTCGACCGCGTGATCGAGATCATCCGCACCGAGGACGAGCCCAAGCCGATCATGATCGCCGAGTTCGCGCTGACGGACCGCCAGGCGGAGGCGATCCTCAACATGCGCCTGCGCAGCCTCCGCCGCCTCGAGGAGATGGAGCTGAGGAAGGAGCGCGACGGGCTGATCAAGGAGCGCGAGGAGCTGGCCAGGCTGGTCGGATCGCGCGACCGCCAGCGCACGCGGCTCAAGAAGGACCTGGCCGCGCTCGCCGCGCGCTACGGGCCGGAAACTCCGCTCGGCCGGCGGCGCACGACGATCGAGGAAGCGGCGCCCGCCCGCGAGATCCCGCTCGATGCGATGATCGAGCGCGAGCCGATCACCGTGATCATGTCTCAGCGCGGCTGGATCCGCGCGATGAAGGGGCATGTCGATCCGGCCGAGGCCGAGGCGATGAAGTTCAAGGAGGGCGACGGCGCGCGCTTCTTGTTCCACGCGCAGACCACCGACAAATTGCTCCTGGCGGCCGCCAACGGGCGCTTCTACACGCTGGCCGCCGACCGCCTGCCGGGCGGGCGCGGCTTCGGCGAGCCCGTGCGCGTCATGATCGACATTGAGGGCGAGGGGGATATCGCTGCCTTGCTGAAGGCCGTGCCCGGCGGGAAGCTGCTCCTCGCCACGTCCGACGGCCGCGGGTTCGTGACCGGCGTCGACGCCGCTCTCGCCGAGACGCGCAAGGGCAAGCAGGTCGTCAACCTCCGCTCCGGCGCCAAGCTCCTGGTCGTCCGGCCGATCGGCGGTGACGACGATTATGCGGCGATTGTCGGCGAGAACCGCAAGATGGTCGTCTATCCTCTCTCCGAGCTGCCGGAGATGAGCCGGGGCCAGGGCGTCCAGCTGCAGCGCTACCGCGACGGCGGCCTGGCCGACGCGCGCACCTTTCGCTTCGCTGACGGGATAAGCTGGAGCATGGGCGGCGAGAGCGGCAGGACGCGGACCGAAGGCGACCTCAATTTGTGGCGGACGGCCCGGGGCGCCGCCGGCCGAATGGCTCCGACCGGCTTTCCGAAAACCAACAAATTCAGCGGCTGAGGCCAGGGCTTAGCGCGGAATTAACCATTCCGCCCTAGTCCGGAACCATGCGCGCGGCGGAGCAAAAGTCATTTGAGGACGCGTTGCGCGCCGGCGCGGCGAATGCCGAGACATTCGTCCGGGCGCGCCAGGATTTTCTCGACGCTCTCCCCATCCCCGCTTTCGTGGCGACGTGCGATCCGGCGGGCGTCGTCCGCGTCGATTCCGCCAACCAGGCCTTCTCGATGCTCGCGGGCGCCGAGGGTTTGGCCGCCACCGTGGCTGTCGATGAAATCCCGTTCCTCCGCGAGAATGGCATCAGCCCGCGGGTCGCTTCCTTCCTGCTCGGCGACGAGCGCGGCCGCGAGTTCGAGACCACGCACGGCGACGGCCCGGGCCAGCGCGTCTTCGACGTCCGCATCGGCCGGCTCAGCCCCGTCCCGGACCAGCCGCGACGCTGCCTGGTCGCGTTCAACGAAAAGACGGCGCAGGTCGAAACCGAGCGCAGCCTCCGCGCCGAGATGCTCCGCGACAGCCTCACCGGCCTGCCGAACCGGACCGCGTTCAACGAGGCGGTTGCCACCGTGCTCGAAGACCCCGGTTTCCAGCCCGGCGGCCACGCAGTGCTGGTTATCGACATGCGCCGTTTCAGCCGCGTCAACGAATGCGTCGGCTCGCTGGCCGGCGACGAATTGCTGATCACCTTCGCCCGGCGCCTCTTCTCGGCGCTTCGCTCGGGCGATCTGCTGGCTCGAACGGGCGGCGACGAATTCGGCATCCTGATGCGTCTCGAGCGCGGCCTCGACGACGCGCTGCAGGCAGCGGCGCGCATCCAGGCGGCGTTGGCCGCGCCTTTCCGCCTCTCAGAACTCGAGATCCGTGTCGATTGCGCGGCGGGCTGCGCGTTGCTCAGCGGCAGCGAGGCGCTTGCCGAGGAGGTGCTGCGCAACGCCCAGTTTGCCCTGAAGCGATCCAAGGCGGCCGGCGGCGTCCAGATCTACGAGCCCAATCAGGCCCGCGCCGCCCGCCGCCGCTTCAGCATAGAAACCGAGCTGCGCCGGGCCATCGAGGCGGGCGAGCTCAGTCTCGCCTATCAGCCGCTGATCGATCTCGGTACCCGCGCCGTCGCGGGCTTCGAGGCGCTGGCGCGCTGGACTCATCCGGCGCGCGGGCCGATCTCGCCCAGCGAGTTCATTCCCGTCGCGGAGGAATCGGGCCTGATCGTCCCGCTCGGCCGCTGGGCGCTCGATTGCGCCCTTGCGACGTTGCGCAGCTGGGACGACGCGCGCGGCTCGGCCTTGCCTCTCAACATGAGCGTCAACCTCTCCGCGCTGCAGGTGGCGCGCGATGACGTGGCGGAGATCGTCGCGGCGGCGCTCGACCGGTACGGTCTCAGCGGCGGGCGCCTGACCCTCGAGCTGACCGAGAGCGCCATCATCCAGGATCCGAAACGGGCGACCGCGGTGCTCGAGGCGCTGCAAGGGCTCGAGGTCCGCATCGCGATGGACGATTTCGGCACCGGATATACTTCGCTCGCTTACCTTCAGCGCCTGCCGATCGATATCCTCAAGATCGACCGCAGCTTCGTCACGGGCATGCTCGCCGACCGCGATTCGGTGGCCATCGTCAAGGCGATCCTGTCGCTGGCCCAGGCCCTGGGGATGCAGACCACGGCGGAAGGCATCGATTCGCCGGAGCTCGCCCGGACCTTGGCCGAAATGGGCTGCTCGCACGGCCAGGGCTTCCACTTCGCACGGGCTCTGCCCGCCGACGCCGCTCTTGCCTATTGCGAGGCCTTCAAGGCCTGATCGACATGCCGGCGGGCCAGCGCCCGTTGCGCGGCCGGGTCGGGCGGAAAGTCCGCTTCGACCCATTCTTTCTCTATCGCCTGAAGCGTGCGCGCGACGATCGGCCCGGCCGGGAGGCCCATGTCGATCAAATTGCCCCCGCTCAATCGGAGCCGCGGCCGCTCCCAATCCGCCAGCGCGGCCGCCTCGCCGGGTTCGCCCTCGCCGAGCAGCAGGCGGTCGATCGCGGCTTCGCGGCCGTTGCCATAGGCGAGCGCGCGCGGCGCCGCGGCGTCGCCGGGCTCCCGCCCCGCCGCCGCCGTCAGCCTCTTCGCGGCGCGCTTCGAGAGGCGCAGCCGGGACGCAATGTTCGCCGCGATCTCGGGATCCGCGGGAAGCAGCGCGGCGAAGCGGCGAAGCCAGTCCGTTTCGATGCCCGCCGCCGCCTCACGGTCGACGAGCCGAGCCAGCCGGTCGCCCCCTGTCACGTCGATCTCGGGCAGGACCGGCGCCAGCACCCCGTGCTCGACCATCAGCGCGACCGTCGCCTCCGGGCGCGGCAGCGACAGCAGCTTCGAAAGCTCGTCGGCGATCCGTTCGCGCGACAGCGCCATCAGGTCGTTGGCGCGCTCCACGCAGGCTTCGAGGGCCTCGGCGTCCGGCTCCCCCGCCCCGAACCGCGCGTGGAAGCGAAAGAAACGCAGGATCCGCAAATGATCCTCCGCAATCCGGGTCAAAGGCTGGCCGATGAACCGCACGCGCCGGGCCGCCAGGTCCTCGCCGCCGCCGAAATAATCGTGCACGTGGAGCGTGGCGGGGTCGGCGGACAGAGCGTTGATCGTGAAGTCGCGGCGCGCGGCGTCCTCGCGCCAGTCGTCGGTATAGGCGATGGTCGCCCGGCGGCCGTCGGTCGAGACGTCGCGCCTGAGGGTCGTGATCTCGACGGGCCGGCCGGACACGATGGCGGTCACGGTCCCGTGCGCGATGCCCGTCGGGACGGCCTTGATGCGAGCGGCGGCGAGCCGGTCCGTCACCTCCTGCGGCGAGAGGCGCGTGGCGAGGTCGACGTCGGCCGCCTCCAGCCCCATCAAGGTATCGCGAACGCAGCCGCCGACATAACGGGTCGAGCCTTCGCCCGCGCCGAGAGCGGCGAGCAGCTCGCGCATGCCGGCCCGGCTTTGCCACGCGGCTTTGGGCAGCTTCACTCCACCAGCTCCAGGCGCCGGGACAGGTTGACCAGCATCGCCGCCGTCGCGCCCCAGATGCGTCGGCCCTGCCATTCGATCTCGAAATAGCTTCGCTCGCGGCCGCGCCATTCGGCCGTCCGGATCCGATGCCGGCCCGGGTCGAGCAGATGATCGAGGGGAGCCTCGAACATCGACGCGACCTCATCCGGACGCGGCGCCAGGCGAAGATCGGGCGGAACGACCCCTACCACCGGGATCACTTCGAACCCGGTGACCGTCACGTAGCGGTCCGCGGTGGCGATGACGTCGACACGCTCGGGAGGAAGGCCGATCTCCTCCTCCGCCTCGCGCAGCGCGGCCTCGACCGCGCCTGAGTCGCCCGGATCGATCCGGCCGCCCGGGAAGCTGATCTGGCCGGGATGCTTGCGCATGGTCAGCGGCCGCTCGGTCAGGATGACCGTCGGCCGCGGCCGATCGACGACGGCGACCAGCACCGCGGCCGGAATCGTCTCGCCGCCCTCGCCGCCTTCCATGACGTCGCCCTGCAGCAGCACCGGAGACCGCTCCGAACCGGATCGAAACGCCTCGCGGAGGCGGTCGGCGATCCTCATCGCCCGGACTCCACGGGAAAGAAGGCGCCGCCGCTCCAGACGCCGGGCGGACGCTCTCCGCCCGCTATCGCGACCTCGGCCAGCTCGTAATAGACCGGGCGCGCGACCAATGCCTCCAGCCCTCCGCGCACGGCCAGATAGGGATGCGGGCCGCCCCCCTCGGTCCCTTCCCGGAACAGGAGCGGGTGCTCCGGCCCCGCGACGACGAGGTCGCCCGTGTTGAGCCGGAAGGCCAGGGTCGCGTCGCGCCCCTCGCCCTCGCGCTTGAGTTCGACCGCGACGAACGCCGCGTCCTCCACGTCGATGTCGAGCTTCTCGACCGGAGTGACGAGAACGTGGCCCCCGTCGGGCTCGCGTCTGAGGATGGTCGAGAAGAGCCGCACCATGGCCGGCCGCCCGATCGGCGTCCCCTCGTGGAACCAGGTGCCGTCGCGGGCGATGCGCATGCCGCTGTCCCCGCAATGGGTGGGATTCCATTGCTCGACCGGCGGCAGCCGCTTCTCCTCGGCAAGCCGCGCGATCTCGGCCAGCGAGAGGCGGCTGAGGTCCTCGGGGGGTGGCGGGCTCGGCATCTCGGCTCGATCTAGGCCGCGGCGCCGCCGCGCGGCAAGCCTTGCCGCCGTCCCCGGCGCGGCTTATCCGCCCGCCATGGGGACCGCCGCCGAGCCGCCGCCGCGCACCGCGATCGTCACCGGCGGCGCGCGCCGGATCGGCGCCGAGCTGTGCCGGGCGCTGGCCGCCGACGGCTGGCACGTCCTCATCCACTGCCACCGCTCGATCGACGAGGCCGAAGCGCTGCGCGAGGAGCTCGGCAGCGCCTCGGTGGTCAGCGCCGACCTCGCCGCGCCCGACGCCGGCGAGGCGGTGATGGCCGCTCTTCCCGGGCTTCCGCCGCCCGCGCTCCTCGTCAACAACGCCTCGCGCTTCGTGCTCGACAGCGCCGACGATTTCAGCCCCGACGAATGGGCCGCCCATCTCGACGCGAACCTGCGCGGCCCGGCGCTGCTTTCGCAGGCGTTCGCGGCGCGGGCGAGGGCCGGCGGAGTCATCGTCAACATGCTCGACGCCAAGGTGCGCCAGCCCAATCCGGACTTCTTCACCTACACCGTCTCGAAGCTCGGCCTCGCCGCGCTCACGGAGCTTTGCGCCCGGGCCTGGGCCGAGCGCGGCATCCGGGTCTGCGGCATCGCCCCCGCCGTCACTCTCGTCTCGGGCGAGCAGAGCCGGGAGAATTTCGACTCGGTCCACGCCCTCAACCCGCTCGGGCGCGGCGTTCTGGTCGAGCATATCGTGGCGGCCCTTCGCTTCATCCTCGCAGCGCCGACGCTGACCGGCGAGACGATTCTCCTTGACGGCGGCCAGCGCTTCCTGGGCCTCCCGCGCGACGTCCAGTTGCTTGCAGACGGCAATGACTGATCGGCCGCGGCTCGACGGGATGGTGCCCGACGCGCTGGCGCCGCGCACACGCAAGATCGTGCTCGAGGATTACGCGCTCTCCGTCGACATCGGCTTTCACGAGTTCGAGATCGGCGCACCGCAGCGGCTGCTGGTGACGGTCGAGGTCTGGCTCGAGGCCGCCTCCTTCCCGACCGACGACGGCATCGAAGGCGCCTGGGATTACGATTTCCTGCGCAGCGGGATCGCCGCGCTCGTCGAGGGCCGTCGCTTCAACCTCCAGGAAACCGTCGCGCGCGAGATTTACGATCTCGTCGCGGCGCGGCGCGGCGTCGAGCGGCTTCGAGTCGCGACTCGCAAGGCCGACGTCTATCCCGATTGCGCCGGAGTCGGCGTCGACCTCGCTTCCTTCTAGCGGCCCGCGCGGCTCCGCGCGCACGGGCCGAGCCGCTCCAGAACCAACCGGTAGTCCGCGGCGATCGCCGCCGCGGCCCCCGAATCGGCGTCGGCCAGGCTCTGGCGCGGCAAAGCGCGGGGCAGGCCGCAGGCGAGGCGATACCAGAGCAAGGTGTCGCGCTCCGGCGGAGCCGCGGCCTCGTCGACGATCTCGCCCAGCGCCACCGCCCATTGGGGGTTTTGGCCGGGCCGCCGAAGCACGGTAAGCGACACGGGCGTGCCCCGCGCGGTCTGCAGGAAGATCTGGGTCTCGCTCTCGCCGCGGATCGCGCCGGGGACGTGGAAGGCGCGGCCGATGCCGGTGATTCGCGGCGGCGCCGAGGCCGAGCTCGCCTCGCGGATAATCGTCCTGATAGTGGACGAGCGGGCTGGGATCGCCTCCAGCTGGGCGTCCGGCGCGACGAGCTGGAGCTCGCCCGGACGGCCGGGAACCGGCGCCGCGAGGAGGATCCAGCGCGTCCCCTTGCGCAGCTTCGGCGCCTTGCCTTTGGAATCGCGCGGCAGGTCGACGAGGTAGGCGAGGCGGGCGGGCAAGGATTGGGGCGCCCGAATCAGCGAAACGAGTCCGGCCTCGACGTAGAAACGGACATGGTTCGGCCTCAGCCCCGGAGCGCGCTCCGGCTTGAGCGCGGTAGCGCGCCGCACCGAGACTTCGGCCGCGACCGGCGCGGCGAGCGCCAGGTCGGCCAGATCGGCGTAGGTCGCCGCCGCCGCGGCCGCCGGCACCTGCGATTCGGCCGGAGCCCCGATCGACGTGATCGCGGCCGTCGCCGCGCCTGCGACCCAAAAAGTCCGAGCCTCAGCCACCGTTTCGCCTCCGTAAGTTAAGCCGCTGTTTCGCATAGTTTTAGCGGCATGAACCGCGGATTTCAGCCGCTTTGGCGGCCCCGCGGCTTCGTCGACAGGAGGATTGCACAGCCCCCGCTCACGCGATAGAGGAGCCCGCTCCGTTTGATGATATGTTGATACATGGTCGTGGGATGGAGCCGTTGGGGATGACGGGCGTTATCAAGCCGCCAAAGTCCCCGGCACGAACGATAATGAGAGGGAGCCCGTCTGTTTAATGGCATATGCTGACAACAGGATGAGCCGGAGCCGCATGACGGCGATCATCATCGTCGCTCTCCTCCATGCCCTGCTCGGCTACGCGTTCGTCACCGGCCTTGCCTACAATGTCGTCAAGAAGGTGGCCGCCGACCTCAAGACCTTCAACGTCGAGGAAGAGCCGCCGCCCCCGGAGGACAAGCCGCCGCCCCCGCCGCCCGACACGCCGCAGACGCCGCCGCCGGTGGTAGCGCCGCCTCCGATCGTGCGGACGAACACGATGCCGCCGCCGATCGTCAGCACCAACATCGCGCCGCCGCCGCAGATGACCTATACGGCCCCGCCGGCCCCGCCGGCGCCGCCGGCGCCGCCGCCGCCGCCGCCGCCGCCGCCAAAGAAGGTGGAGCCGGCGCGAGCCAAGGCGAACCTCGCCTCCTACGTCTCGGACGCCGATTATCCGGCCGCCGCGATCCGGGCCGAGGAGCAGGGCACGACCGGCTTCCGCCTCGAAGTCGGATCGGACGGGCGGGTGACGAGCTGCACCGTCACCGCCTCGAGCGGCTCGTCGTCGCTCGACGCCACCACTTGCCGCCTGATGAAGAGCCGCGCCCGCTTCACTCCGGCACGGGACAGCAGCGGCAAGCCGACCAGTGATTCCGCGTCCGGGCGCATAAGGTGGGTGCTCCCCGCCGACTGACGTCCAGCATCGATTCGCAAGTTCAGAATGAGAGGAAAGTAGACATCATGGCGACCCCAGCACCCGGCGCAGCCCCCGCAGGCGGCGGTAACCCCTATGGCCTGATGGCCGCGCTCCACCAGGGCGGCACGATCGCCTGGGCGACCTTCCTGATCCTCGTGATCATGTCGGCCGGCTCGTGGTACGTGCTCTTCGTCAAGCTGTTCGAGCAGCAGAAGATCATCAACCAGGGCCGCCGAGCGCGCACCACCTTCTGGCAGTCGGCTAACCTTCGCGAAGGCGCTTCGAAGCTGGAGAAGAACAGCGCCTATCGCCAGATCGTCGACGACGGCATCCTCGCCCTCGAGCAGCACGACAAGCTGACCGATCCGATCGATCAGCACGACTGGATGCTGAACTCGCTGGCGCGCAGCCAGGGCGCGATCACTTCGCGCCTGTCGAGCGGCCTCGCCTTCCTCGCCACCGTGGGTTCGACCGCGCCGTTCGTCGGCCTGTTCGGAACCGTGGTCGGCATCTACCGCGCCCTCGTGAAGATCGGCGCGGCGGGGCAGGCGTCGATCGATACCGTTGCGGGCCCGGTCGGCGAATCGCTGATCATGACCGCGCTCGGCCTCGTCGTCGCGGTCCCGGCGGTGCTCGCCTACAACTGGCTCATCCGCCGCAACAAGTCGATCGTCGAGGAGCTCGCCCGCTTCTCGAACGAGCTGCACGGCTACATGATGTCGGGGGGTGCCGTCCGCCCGGTCGTCGCCAAGGCCGGCACGACCGCGTCGGCGACCAGCTCGGCGCGGGTCTCGAGCGGCCCGGCCACGTCGCCGGGCGCCGCATCTCCGGGCGGCACCACCGCCACCGGAAGCGCGACCGGCACGACGACTTCGGGCCCGAAGAAGGTCTGAGGCGAAGGCGGGGCGGCTCCGGCCGCCCCGCCCGCTTGCCCGGCTCCGGATAGGATAGGAAACAGATTATGGCGATGAGTGTCGGCCCCGGCGACGACGAGGAAGAAACCCCGATGTCGGACATCAACACGACGCCGCTCGTCGACGTCATGCTGGTGCTTCTCATCATCTTCCTGATCACCGTCCCGGTCGTGGTGCAGACCATCCCGATGAAGCTGCCCAACGTCCGGTTCGAGGCGACGACGACCAAGCCGGAGAACGTGTCGCTTTCCGTGACCAAGGACGACAATGGCGGCTGCGCCGTCTATTGGGGCATGAAGAAGGTCAATTCCGACGAGCTGCTGAAAATGGCCGTCAAGAAGCTCGAGGATGAGATCAAGCGCCTCGGCGGGGTCGAGAACATGACCGAGGAGAATATGCCCGAGGCGCATATCCGCTCCGACATCAACACGCCGTACAAGTGCGTCGGCGGAGCGATCTACACGATGCAGCGGGCCGGCTTCGCGCGCGTCGGCTTCATTTCCGAGCCGCCTCCCACCGGCGGCGGCGAGCGCCTCTAGGGCGCGGCAGAGCAAGGTTTAGGAGTAGAGGTTTATGGCAGTCTCGATGGCAAGCGCCGAAGGCGAGCCGATGATGGACATCAACACGACGCCGCTCATCGACGTCATGCTGGTGCTGCTCATCATGTTCATCATCACCATCCCGATCCAGACCCATGCCGTGAAGCTCGATCTGCCGCAGGACCAGCCGAACCAGCAGCCTCCGCCCATCGATCCGGTCAAGAACAAGATCGTCATCACGCCGCAGAACCAGGTGATGTGGAACGGCAGCCCGATCGACCTGCTGACCTTGCGCCAGTATCTCGATCAGACGCAGATGATGAACCCGATCCCCGAACTTCACCTCCAGCCCGATCCGATGGCGCGCTACGAGCTGGTCGACCAGGTGCTCGCGGTCACCAAGCACGCCCATGTCGAGAAGATGGGCTTCGTCGGCAACGAGGCCTACGCGGTCTTCTAAGGCGGCCTCTCGCTTTCCTCTCAGGGCGGTCCTTCGGGGCCGCCCTTTTTTTCGCATGTCATCCCGGCGAAGGTTGGGACCCATGAACACCGTGGCTCGAAGCTGGGCGCCGCCGCGTTCATCGAACGATCAACTCCCGGGTGACGCTACGCCGCGATCCCGTCGAACTGGAGCCGGGCGAGCCGCGCGTAGAGCCCGCCCTGCGCGCGCAGGCTCGCATCGTCGCCCTGCTCGACGATCCGGCCCTGGTCCATCACGACGATTCGGTGGGCCGCGCGGACGGTGGCGAGGCGATGGGCGATGACGAGCGTGGTCCGGTCCGCCATCAGCCGCTCGAGCGAGGCCTGGACCAGCCGCTCCGATTCGGCGTCGAGGGCGGACGTCGCCTCGTCGAGGAGAAGCAGAGGGGCGTCGCGCAGGATCGCCCGGGCGATGGCGAGACGCTGTCGCTGGCCGCCCGAAAGGCGCGCGCCGCCCTCGCCCATATAGGTGTCGAGCCGGTCGGGAAGCCGGCGCAGGAACTCGGCCGCGTTGGCCGCCTCGGCCGCCGCCCACAGCTCCTCGTCGCCGGCGTCCCAGCGCCCGTAGCGGAGGTTGTCGCGCGCCGAGGCGGCGAAGATGACCGTCTCCTGCGGGACGACCGCTATACGCGCCCGAACCTCGGCCGGGTCCGCTTCGGGCAGCTTGACGCCGTCGATCGCGACCTCGCCTTCCTCGGGATCGTAGAAGCGCTGGGCGAGCTGGAACAAAGTCGACTTGCCGGCGCCCGATGGCCCGACCACGGCCAGCGTCTCGCCGGGGTCCACTCGCAGCGAGAAATCCTCCAGCGCCTTGACCTCGCGGCGGGTCGGATAGCGGAAGGTGACTCGGCGGAACTCGATCGCGCCGCGCCCGGGGAGCGGCAGCGGCCGCGGATTGGCCGGAGCCTTGATCTCCGGCTCCTCGCGCAGCAGCTCGGCGAGCCGTCCGGCGGCTCCGGCGCCGCGCAGCAGGTCGCCATAGACCTCGGTCAGAGCGCCGAACGCGCCGGCGACAAGCCCGCCGGTCAGCACGAAGGCGGCGATCGTGCCCCCGCTGATCCGCCCCGACTGGACGTCGACCGCGCCCTGCCACATCACCATGGTGATCGATCCGAAGATCATCGCAATGACGCCCGCGGTCATCACCGCGCGCAGGGTGATCCGCCGCCGAGCCGTCTGGAAGACCCGCTCCACCGCCGCCTCGAAGCGGCTCGCCTCGCGTTCCTCCTGCCCGAAGCCCTGGACGATCTTCATCGCTCCGAGCACTTCGTCGACCATCGCGCCGACCTCGGCGACCCGGTCCTGGCTCGATCGCGAGACCTTTCGGATCCGCCGCCCGAAGAAGGTCAGCGGCAGGACGATGACCGGAATGCCGAGCAGCAGCATGCCGGTGAGCTTGGGCGCCAAGGCGAGCAGATAGACGATCCCGCCGATCCCCATCAGCGCGTTGCGCAGAGCCACCGAGATGGTCGTTCCGACGACCTGCTCGATCACCGTCGTGTCCGCGGTCAGGCGCGAGGCGATCTCCGACGGACGGTTCTCCTCGAAGAAGCTCGGCGCGAGGCGCAGGAGGTTGCGCTGCACCGCTTCGCGGACGTCGGCGACGACCCGTTCGCCGAGCCAGGAGACGAAGTAGAAGCGGAAGGCCGTGGCGACCGCCATCACGACGACCACGAGCAGCAGATACTGGAACCAGCGGCCGATGTCGGCGCCGCCCGAGCCGGAAAAGCCGCGGTCGATGATCAGCCGGAAAGCGTTGGGGATGGCCAAAGTCGCCCCGGCCGCGACCAGCAGCGACAGGAAGGCGAGCACGACGTGGCCCCGGTAACGCGCGGTGAATCGCCAGACGAGCAGCAGGTTGGCGAGCTTCCGGCTCGGCTCGGGCGCGGGCGTCTTTTCGGCCATGGGCGAGGGCGTAGCAGGGGCCGGACCCACGCTCAACGCCGCCGCCGGAGCCTTTCTCCAAGCGATGGGTTTGAAACGGCTAGCGCTTTCCCTTGACCGCCGTGTTGCGGCGCACCAAACAGGCCCGCACATGCTCTATGACGCCTATGAGATGCAGCGCTCGCTGCTCGCCGGAGCTTCCACCCTCGCCAATATGGGCGCGGGCTGGCTTCAGAACCCCGCCAACCCCTTCGCCTACAGCCAGATGGGCCCGATCGTCGCCTCGGCGCTCGATGTCTTCGCCCACGCTTCGGCGCCCCGCGGCAAGCCCGATTTCGGCCTGACCTCCGCGATCGTGGAGGGCCGCCGCGTTCCCGTCACCGAGGAGATCGTGCTACGCAAGCCCTTCGGCCAGCTGAAGCGCTTCCGCCGCCAAGGCATTGACGGCGGCCCGAAGCTGCTCATCGTCGCGCCGATGTCGGGCCATTACGCCACCCTCCTGCGCGGCACGGTCGAGCGCATGCTGCCCGGCCACGACGTCTACATCACCGACTGGCGCGACGCGAAGCTCGTGCCCCTCGACGCCGGCCGCTTCGACCTCGACGATTATGTCGACTATCTGATCGAGTTCCTCGAGGCGATCGGGCCCGGCGCGCACATGCTGGCCGTCTGCCAGCCCTCGGTGCCCTGCTACGCCGCCGCCGCCGTCATGAGCGCGGATCGGAATCCCGTCCGGCCTCGCACCCTCACCATGATGGGCGGCCCGATCGACACCCGAAAGGCCCCGACCGCCGTCAACACGGTCGCGACGGAGCGGCCCCACTCCTGGTTCCAGCGCAACGTCATCGCCACCGTCCCTTATCATTACCCGGGGAGCGGCCGGAAGGTTTACCCGGGCTTCCTGCAGCTCGCGGGCTTCATGGCGATGAACCTCGGCGACCACCTCACCGGCCATTGGGAGATGTTCAAGCACCTCGTTCAGGGCGACGGCGAGAGCGCCGACGCGAGCAAGGCCTTTTACGAGGAATATCGCTCGGTCTGCGACATGACCGCCGAATTCTATCTCCACACCGTCGACGTCGTCTTCCAGCGCCACCTTCTGCCCCGCGGCAGGATGATGCACCGCGGCCGCCGCGTCGATCCGGCCGCGATCGCGGACATCGCCATCCTCGCCATCGAGGGCGAGCGCGACGACATATCGGGCGTCGGCCAGACCAGGGCCGCGCTCGACATATCGACCGGCCTGCCCAAGGCCCTGAAGCGTTACCACCTCGCCCACGGCGTCGGCCATTACGGCATCTTCAACGGCAGCAAGTGGCGCGACCGCATCGCGCCCGTCGTCGAGCAATGGATCGCCGCCCACGCCGGCTGACGCCGCGCCCTGAAATCCCGTTCCACAATGTCAAAGAGCCCGCCGAATCGCCTGCGCGAATCGGCAGAACAAAAGTGGCACAGACGCGTATCTGTAGGAAAATGGTTTTTGTAACCGCCTGGGGCGGTTGAGGAATCCGGCTAATCGCCGGCGACGCCGCGCTCGACGCTGAGCGCCGCCTCGACCATCCGCTCCCAGACCTGCGGATCCCCGGCCGCGGCCATGTTCCGGTCGGGCTCGCGCATCGTGCGCAGGATCGACAGCGCGTCGCCGAGATATTCGTGCCAGGTCTCGTCGACGGTCGGTCCGGCCGAGGGATCGTCCCCCTCGGCATTGGTGCTCTCCGCCCGCCCTGCGAGCACGCGCGCGATCCGCTCGACGAGCGTCAGGTTCGATACCGGCATGTTCGGTCTCCTCGTTTCGCCCAGGACAACGGCGAAAGGCCGGCCGGGTTGCGCGTTCGTCAGAGCACTTCGAACAGCCCCGCCGCGCCCATTCCGCCGCCGACGCACATCGTCACCACGACCCACTGGACGCCGCGGCGCTTGCCTTCGATCAGCGCGTGGCCCGTCATCCGCGCGCCCGACATGCCGTAGGGATGGCCGATCGAGATCGACCCGCCGTCGACGTTGAGCCGGTCGTCCGGGATGCCGAGCCGGTCCTGGCAATAGAGGACCTGGACGGCGAAGGCCTCGTTCAATTCCCACAGGCCGATATCGTCGACCGAAAGGCCGAAGCGCTTCAGGAGCTTGGGCACCGCGAAGACGGGTCCGATCCCCATCTCGTCGGGCTCGGTCCCGGCCACCGCCATGCCGACATAGCGGCCCAGCGGCTTCAGGCCCCGGCTCTCGGCGAGCCCCGCCTCCATCAGCACGCAGGCCGATGCCCCGTCCGAAAGCTGGCTGGCATTGCCGGCCGTGATCATCGCCTCGGGGCCCATCACCGGCTGAAGCTTCTGGAGGTCCTCGATCGTCGTCTGCGGCCGGTTGCCCTCGTCCTTGGTGAGCGTCACCCCCTTCACCGAGGTCTCCCCCGTCTCCTTGTCCTTGAGCAACATCTTGGCGGTGACCGGCACGATCTCGTCGTCGAACTTCCCTTCCGCCTGCGCCTTCGCCGTCAGCTGCTGCGAGCGCAGCGCATATTGGTCCTGGCGCTCCCGGCTCACCGTGTAGCGCTTGCCGACCACCTCAGCGGTCTGGATCATCGGCATGTAGACGCCGTTGTGCATCGACAGCAGCTCGGGGTCCGGCCCGACCCGCATCTCGGGCGTTTGCACCATCGAGATGCTCTCGACCCCACCCGCCACCGTCACGTCCATCCGGTCGACGATGATCTGCTTGGCCGCGGTCGCGATCGACATCAGCCCCGACGAGCATTGCCGGTCGATCGACATGCCCGAGACTGTCACCGGCAGCCCGGAGCGCAGCGCCGAGGTCCGCCCGATCGTCGTCTGCACGCCCTGCTGCAGCGCCGCGCCCATGATCACGTCGTCGACCTCGGCCGGATCGATCTTCGCCCGCTCTACCGCCGCCTTGATCGCGTGGCTGGCGAGCGTCGGCGACGGAGTGGCGTTGAACGCGCCCCTGTACGCCTTGCCGATCGGCGTGCGCGCGGTGGAGACGATGACGGCTTCGCGGGTGGCCATATTGGTCCTTTCCGAAGAGAGTGGGCCCGCGTCCTAGCGCGTCCCCGCCGCGCGTGAAAGCAATCGGAGTGGACAGGCTGGCGCGGCCCTGTTATAACCGCTGTATGAACAAGCCGCTCAAAATCCAGAAGATCGGGAACTCCGCGGGAGTGATCCTGCCCAAGGAAATTCTCGCTGAGCTCGGCGCCGAAGTGGGAGGCACGCTCTCGGTGGTCCGGACGCCCCGCGGGATCGAACTCACTGCCTTCCAGCCGGACTTCGAAACCCAGATGGAGGTCGCGCGCGAAGTCATGAAACGGCGTCGCGAAGCTCTCCGCGAACTCGCGAAATAGCGGGATGGGCGAGATTTGGGTATGGCTCGATTCCGAGCTTGCGACCGCGATTCACGCGGAGCAGCTCGCCGCTCACGGCGGCGGGGAGGGCACTCGCGATCCCGGCGCCCTGGAAAGCGCGCTGGCGCGCCCGCAGAATTCGGCCGCCTATGGTGAACCCGACGCCGCCGATCTCGCCGCGTCTTATGCGTTCGGAATCGCCCGCAACCATCCATTCGTGGACGGAAACAAGCGAACGGCCGCGGTTGTCAGCGAAACTTTCCTGAACCTCAATGGCTATGACCTCGAGGCGACGGATGCCGAGGTGGTCGTCGCCTTTCTGGCGCTCGCCGCGGGCGAGCTGACGGAGGACGAGATGGCCGACTGGTTCCGCCGCCACACCGCCCAACGCTGATCAGACGAAGATCATCCCGATCCAGTCGGCGATGAGGGCGGGCTTGTTCTCACCTTCTATCTCGACCGTGACCTGGTGTGTGAACTGGAACTGGCCCGGCCTTTTCTCCTCGAAGCTGGCGAGGGCGAAGCGGCCGCGGACGCGCTTTCCGCTTCGCACCGGGGCAAGGAAGCGGACGCGTTCGAAGCCGTAATTGACCCCCATCTTGACGCCCTCGGGGCGAAGCATGGCGTCGGCCGCCATACGGCTGAGCAGGGACAGGGTGAGGAAGCCGTGAGCGATAGTGCCGCCGAACGGCGTCTTCGCCGCCGCCTCGGGATCGATATGGATGAACTGGGGGTCCCCGGTCACGTCGGCGAAGGCGTCGATCCGCGCCTGATCGACCAGGATCCAGTCCGAGACGCCGACCTCGCTGCCGACTTTCGCGGAAATCTCTTCGATGCTGGCGATGGGCATGGAGCGCGTCTAGAGCGGCGGCGATGGCAGACTCAAGCCCCGCAGGCAGGACGAAAAAGGCTGACGCTACGGCACGGGCGCGTGCCGAATTGAGGCGCCTCCACCGCGCGCCCGAACCGGACGTGCTGAAGCCGCTGCTCCGCGACGCCGCGCTCGATCCCGATTCGCGCGCCCGCGTCGAGAAGCGCGCCCTCGCCATGCTCGGCGAGCTGCGCGCGGCTCAGGGCTCGGGCTGGGTCAACCAGTTCCTCCAGGAATATCGGCTCAACACGTCGGAGGGCGTCGCCCTGCTGTCGCTCGCCGAGGCCTTCCTGCGCGTCCCCGATCCGGAGACCGCCGACCAGCTGATCGCCGACAAGCTCGGCAATGCCGACTGGCGCGCCCATGCCGGCAAGTCGCATTCGACGCTGGTCAACTCGGCGACCTGGGGCCTCGTCATCGGCCGCGCCCTCGTCGCGGAGAGCGAGCAGGCGAGCGTGCTCAAGCGGCTTCTGTCGCGCGCCGGGGAGCCCTTTGTCCGCCAGGCCGTCGGCGCAGCGATGCGCCTGATGGGCGAGATTTTCGTCATGGGCCGCACCATCGACGAGGCCATCCGCCGCATGGAGAAGAGCGAGAATGAAGGCTTCACCGCCAGCTTCGACATGCTCGGCGAGGCCGCTCGCACCTTCCCCGACGCCGAGCGCTATTTCGCCGCCTACGAAAACGCGATCCGCGCCGTCGGCAAGGTCGCGAAGCGCGGCCACTCGATCTCGGTCAAGCTCTCCGCCCTCCACCCTCGCTACGAGGTCGCCCAATATGACCGGTGCGTCCCGTCGCTGATCGGGCAGGTCGAGGCGCTCGCCGTCCTGGCCAAGCAGTCCGACATCGCGTTCACGATCGACGCGGAGGAGAGCGAGCGGCTCGAGATGAGCCTCGACATCATCGAGGCGGTCGCCGCTCTGCCTTCGCTCAGGGGCTGGGACGGGCTCGGTATGGCCGTCCAGGCCTATGGCAAGCGCTGCCGTCCCACTCTGGCCTGGGCCGATGCCGTCGGCGCTTCGACCGGCCGCCGGATCGCCGTCCGCCTCGTCAAGGGCGCCTATTGGGACAGCGAGATCAAGCGCACCCAGGAGCAGGGCCTCGCCGATTATCCGCTCTTCACCCGCAAGGCGGCGACCGACGTCTCGTACCTCGCCGCCGCGAAGGACATGCTGGCGGCGAAGAACATCTATCCGGCCTTCGCCACCCACAATGCGCTCACCGTCGCGACCATCCTCGAATGGGCCGGCGACAGCCGCGACTTCGAGTTCCAGCGCCTCCACGGCATGGGCGAGGGCCTCTACGAGCGCCTCGTCCGCGAGGACGGCTTTCGGACGCGGATCTATGCGCCCGTCGGCGGCCACCGCGACCTGCTCGCTTACCTCGTCCGCCGCCTGCTCGAGAACGGCGCCAATTCCTCCTTCGTCCACCAGCTCGCCGACGAGCGCCTCTCCGACGCCGACCTGATCGCCGACCCGGTCGCCAGGATCGCGGCCGTCGGGGGATCTCGCCACCCGGCCATCCCGCTCCCGGCCGACCTCTTCGCCCCCGAGCGCCCCAATAGCCAGGGCCTCGACCTCAACGACCGCGATGAGTTGGAACGGATTGCGAAGGCCGTTTCATCCGGCGAGCAATGGAAGCCCGCCGTTCAATCGGCCGGCGAGGGCGCCGAGAAATGCCGGGGCGAAGCCACCGCCATGGTTTCCCGTGCTGCGGCCGCTTTCCCGGCGTGGGACGCGACCTCGGTCGATGCGCGGGCCGCCTGCCTCGAACGCCTCGCCGACCTGCTCGAACGCGAGCGCGACGCGCTGATGCGCCTCTGCGTCCAGGAGGCGCGCAAGACGATCCCGGACGCCCTCGCCGAGGTGCGCGAGGCGGTCGATTTCTGCCGTTATTACGCGGCCCATGCGAGGAAAGGCCTCAAGCCCGTCGAGCTCCCCGGCCCGACCGGAGAGCGCAACGTGCTGCGCATGGGCGGGCGGGGCGTCTGGGTCTGCATCGCGCCCTGGAACTTCCCGCTCGCCATCTTCCTCGGCCAGGTGGGCGCCGCGCTGGTCGCCGGCAATGCCGTCGTCGCCAAGCCCGCCCCCCAGACGCCGGCCATCGCAGCCTACGCGGTCGGCCTCGCCCACGGCGCGGGCATCCCGGAAGACGCTCTGGTCCTCGCGCCCGGGGGCCCCGACATGGGCGCCGCTCTTGTCGAGGACGGCCGCATCGCCGGCATAGCCTTCACCGGCTCGACAGCCACCGCCAAGCGCATCGCCCGCGAGCTGATGAAGGACGACGAGCGGCCGATCATCCCCTTCATCGCCGAAACCGGCGGCATCAACGCGATGATCGTCGATTCGACCGCGCTCCCCGAACAGGTCGTCGTCGACGTCGTCACCTCCGCCTTCCGCTCGGCCGGCCAGCGCTGCTCGGCCCTGCGCGTCCTTCTTCTCCAGGAGGAGATCGCCGAGCGGACGCTCGAAATGCTCTGCGGCGCGATGGACGCCCTCATCGTCGGCGATCCCGCCGAGCCGCGCACCGACGTCGGCCCCGTCATCGACCAGGGCGCCTACGACCGTCTCATGGCGCACCGCGCGGGGACCGAGCGCGACTGGATCCACACGGTCTCCGCACCTGCGCAAGGCCTCTACGTCCCTCCCACGCTGATCCGCGTCGCGCAGGTGGAGGACGTGAAGAAGGAATGGTTCGGCCCGCTGCTCCACGTCGCGACCTGGAAGTCGGGCGCGCTCGCCGAGACGGTCGAACGCGTCAACCGCTCGGGCTTTGGCCTCACCATGGGCCTGCACAGCCGCATCGCCCGCGCCGCTGAGACCGTCGAGGAGCTCGCCGCCGTCGGCAACCTCTACGTCAACCGCTCGATGATCGGCGCCATCGTCGGCTCACAGCCGTTCGGCGGCGAGGGCCTGTCGGGAACCGGGCCGAAGGCCGGCGGCCCCCATTACCTCCCCCGCTTCTGCGCGGAACGCGTCACCAGCACCGATACCACGTCGGCCGGCGGAAACGCGACCTTGCTCAGCCTCGACGACATCGGCCTCTGACATGACCACGAGCGCCCATCCCGAGCTCTATTACGTGCCCTACGCATCGTTCCTCAGCGATCTCGAGACCGTCGCGCGGCAGATCGGAGTGGATGGGTGGAAGCCGAACTTCCTCGTCGGCGTCGGGCGCGGCGGCCTCGTGCCCGCCGCCTATCTCTCGCATCGGACCGGCATCACCATGCTCTCCGTCGACCACAGCTCGGGCGAGGCGGCCTTCGCCGACGAGCTGCTCGAGAAGCTCGCCGCGAAGAGCCGCGACGGGTCGAGGATCCTGATCGTCGACGACATCAACGACAGCGGCTCGACCATCGCCTACCTGCGCGAGGCGCTGACGGGCTATGGGTGCAGCCCGGGCAATATCCGCGTTGCCGTGCTGGTCAACAATCTGAGCTCGAAGGCGCAGGTCGATTATGCCGGCACGCACATGGACCGTTCGGGGGACAAGCGTTGGTTCGTCTTCCCGTGGGAGGCCATGGCGACCGCCGAGAGCATCGTCGAGGACGCGGCGTCCGTTCCCGAGCGGCTCGCCTGACGGGGAACAGGTGGACGAAGCGGGTCCTTCCGCCCTCGAGCGCGCCTACCGGGCCCTCATCCTATGGGACGAGGAGCGGATGCAGCCGCGCCTCGATGAGCAGATCGCCTATTTCCGCGCCCGCATCCAGGCGCTTCCGCCTCACCCTCTCGAGGCGTTCCGCGCCGCCGCGAAGGCGGAGGTCCTCGCCGTCGCGCTCTGGTTTCAGGAAAATGAGGAAGCTTTCCTCCGCGAGGCGGTCTCCTGCCTCGACGACGATGTGCTTCGCGCCCTCAAGGCCGTGGGGGTCGACGAGCAATTCACGCAGGTGATACTCGACGCGATAGAGGATGCCCGTGACGCACTGAGGGATCGCATGCAGGAAATCCGCGAAGTCGCCGATCGGTCCGCTTCCGGCGAGGGGGCCGTCCTGCAATGACCGATCTTTGCGCCTTCATCGCCGGCCTGCCGAAGGCCGAGCTCCACATCCACATCGAGGGCAGCCTGGAGCCCGAGCTGATGTTCGAGCTCGCCCGCCGCAACCGCGTCGACCTGCCCTTCGCCACCGTCGAGGAGGTGAGCGCCGCCTACGATTTCTCGAACCTCCAGGACTTTCTCGACATCTACTATCAGGGCGCGAACGTGCTCCTCCACGAGGAGGATTTCCGCGACCTCGCCGCCGCCTATTTCGACCGCGCCGCTGCCGACGCCGTCACGCACGCCGAAATCTTCTTCGATCCGCAGACCCACACCGACCGGGGCGTGCCGTTCGACGTCGTCATGCGCGGCCTTCTCGCCGGCATGGCGGACGCCGAGGCGCGGCACGGCATCAGCTCGAAGCTCATCCTCTGCTTCCTCCGCCACCTGGACGAGGACGCCGCGGTCGAGACGCTGCGTCAGGCCGAACCCTGGCTGGGCGACATCGAAGCGGTTGGCCTCGATTCCTCGGAGCTCGGCCATCCTCCCGAGAAGTTCGCGCGGGTCTTCGCGGCGGCCGCCGAGCGGGGCCTGAAACGCGTCGCCCATGCCGGCGAGGAAGGCCCGCCCGAATATGTCCGCCAGGCGCTCGACATCCTGCGCATCGACCGCCTCGACCACGGCAACCGCTCGATGGAGGATCCGGACCTCGTCGCCCGCCTCGTCCGCGAAGGCATGACCCTCACCGTCTGCCCGCTCTCGAACCTCAAGCTCTGCGTCGTTCCCGCCATGGCCGACCATCCGATCGACGAGATGCTCCGCGCGGGCCTGCGCGCCACGATCAATTCGGACGACCCCGCTTATTTCGGCGGCTACCTCAACGACAATTTCCGCGCCGCCGTCGAGGGGCGGGGCCTCACCCGCGACGACCTCGCGACCTTGGCCCGAAACAGCTTCGAAGGCTCGTTCCTGTCCGACGCCGAAAAGGCCGGGCACATCGCACGGCTCGACGCCTATCTCGCCTCCTTCGGCGGCGCGTAGGGCATGACCAGGCGCCCGTCAGGGGCCGCGGTGTAGGTCGTCTGCGTCGGGTAGGCGAAGCTCACGCCCAGCTCGGCGAAGCGGCGGAGGATGGCGAGCAGGATCTGCTGGCGCGCGAGCATGAAGGCGTCGAGGTCCGCCGACTTCACGAAGAAGACGAGCTCGAAATCGACCGACGAGGCGGCGAAGCCGGCTAGATGGGCGCGGTCGAAGACGGCGAGCGGCTCCCGCCCGACGATCGCCGCCAGCTCCTCCGGCAGCCGCGCGAGCAGATCGGGCGGGGTCTGGTGGGTGAGCTGCAGCGTGACCAGAGCGCGCCGGTGCTCCAGCCGCGTCCAGTTCTGCAGCCTGGTGTCGAGCAACTTGGCATTGGAGATGATCACTTCCTCGCCGCCGACGGAGCGGATGCGCGTGCTCTTGAGGCCAATCCGCTCGACCGTCCCTGAGGTCTGGTCGAAGCTGATCGTGTCCCCGCGCCGGAACGGCTTGTCGAAGATGATCGAGAGCGCCGCGAACAGGTCCGAGAATATGCCTTGCGCGGCGAGGCCGATGGCGATGCCGCCGATGCCGAGGCCCGCGATCAGGCCGGTGACGTTGACGCCGATATTGGAGAGGATGAGGATGATCGCGATCGCGAACAAGGCGACCGTGACGAGCAATCGGATGATCGAGAGCGCCGAGGCGAGGTTGGAATTCTCCACCTCGACGCCGGCGCGGCGGTGGACGTAGCCGAGGATCAGCTCGCGCGCCCAGATCGCCGCCTGCAGCGCCGCGGCGACGACGAACAGGATGTGGATAGCGCGCAGCAAGGCGGGCGGCGTCGCGGCATGCTCGGCGACCAGCTCGGCCGAGCACATCACGATGAAGAAGAGATTGGTTTTCGCGACCGCGCGGGCGAAGATCGCCGGCCAGTCCTCGCCGCTCAGCCGCTGGACCAGGCGGCAGCCGAGCGAGCGTATGCCGATCAGGACGAGGGCGATGGCGATGCCGATCGCGGCGGCAATCAGGATGTCGACGATATTGCCGCCGACCCAGGCCGTGGCCTCGTCGGCGAGCTTCGCGCTTCTGGTGACGAGGTTCGCCGACGCGTCCGCGGCCATCAGGCGGCCGCTTCCTTCAGCTTGCGCTCCGCCTCCGCCGCCATCTTCGCCTCCGCCGCCTTTTTGGTCCCGCCGAGCTTTGCCTCAGCGCGCGCCTTCTCGTCCACCTTTGCCTGCTCCTCGGGCAGCGCGTCGAGGAAGTCGATGAAGCCGCGCTCGGCGCCGCTCAGATATTTGGTCGCCCGCGGCAGCGAGCAGTCGCCGAGCGCGCCGGCGTCCTTCGCCGCCTCGATCAAAGCGGGGTGGACGTAGGACTTGCGGCTGATCGCAACCGTATTGCCGAGCGCCTCGGCGACCGGTTCGATGACGCTCTTCAGCTTCACCCTGCCGTGCTTGCGCACGCGCCGGATCATCTCCTCGAAGGCGATGACGCTGGCGCCCCAGGTGCGGAAGTCCTTGGCGGTGAAATCCTCGCCCATCGCCTCCTTGATATATTCATTGACGTCGCCGGAGGTCGCCGGGCAGACCTCGCCCTCTTCGTTTATATATTCGAACAAATTCTGCCCCGGCAGGTCCTGGGTCCGGCGGGCGATCCGGACGAGGTTGCGGTCGGCGATCGTCACCGTTCGCTTGATGCCGTGCTTGCCGTTGTAGCTGATCTTAAGGCGGCCTCGCTCCACTTTGGCGTGGCGGTTGCGCAGCGTCGTCGCGCCGAAGCTCTTATTGTCCTTCGCATATTCCTCGTTGCCGACACGCATGCGAGTCTCGTCGATCAGGCGGACCACGGCGGCGAGCACGGTGTCGCGCACGGTCGGCTTGCCGCTGAGGTCGTCCTCGACCCGCTTGCGCAGCTTCGGCAGCGCCCGGCCGAAGGCGGCCAGCCGCTCATATTTCGCCGCCTCCTGCTGCGCCCGGAAACCCGGATGGTAGCGGTATTGCTTGCGGCCCCGGGCGTCGTAGCCGGTCGCCTGGATGTGGCCGTCCGGCTTCGGGCAGAACCAGCAGCGCTCATAAGCCGGCGGCATGCCGACGGCGTTCAGCCGCTCGATCTCGTCGCGGTCGGTGACGCGGGAGCCGTCGGGGCGGAAATATTGCCAATAGCGCCCCTGGCGCTTGCGCGTGATACCGGGGATGGCCGCCTCGTCGACATAGGTGAGCATGGCGCACTGAAAGCGCGCCGGACCGCTTCGTTCCTCAGGCAGGATAGGGGGATGTGGCGGCGAGGATCCGCTTGCGCTCCTTCTTGGCCCGGCGGGCGAGCGTCGCGTCGAGGCCGATCTGCGCGGCGAGCAGCATCCAGACGAACGGCTGCCAGGCGATTCCGACGAACAGCGAGCCGGTCAGATAGACGATCTGAGCCGACTGGAGCGACGTCGCCAAAGGTGCCACCCATGGGTCGTCGCCCTCCGCGCGGCGCCAGCGCCGGCGCAGGATCTCCATCCGCACGAGACCGCCGCCGTGGATCAGCAGGAAGAGGATCAGCCCGGGAAAGCCCTGCTCGCCCAGCATCTCGAAATAGGAGCTGTGATAGGCGCGGCCCTTGTCCTCGGCGATCCGCCAGTCGACCTCGGTCGCTCCGGCGCCGCCGCTGCTCGTCACGGTGTGGACTTGCAGCTTGTTCTGGCGGTAGGCCTCGAAGCCGCCGCCGAGCGGATGCTCCTTGGCGTAATTCCAGGTCCAGCCCCAGACCGCGAGCCGGGTCGCCGCCGAACTGTCGGTCTCGTGGTTGGAGATCGTGTCCATCCGCGTCGAGAAGCTCTGCGGCAGGAAAGGCACTGAAGCGAGGCCGAGGCCGGCGACCAGGGCCATGTAGAGGAAGCGGCGCTTGACGTCGCGGAGCATCAGGATCGCGAGCACCCCGATGCAGACGAGGCCCGTCCGCGCCTCCGTGCCTACCGGAATGAGCAGGCAGGCAAAGATGAGGTTGGCGGCGAACAGCCTGACGCGCCAGTCGCGCGGGAAGACGGTGCCGAACCGCGAGAGCCAGAGGATGATAGGCACGAGTGCGATCGCCACCGTCGAAATGGTGCTGCTTTCATAGAGGCCGCTGTTGGTCGTCACCATCAGGTTGAGGACGCCGTAGCCGCCCCCGGACGCGAGCGTCTTCAACCCGCCTACGATGATGATCGCGGCCGCCGATAGGGTGAGGAAAAGGAGGAGCGCCTCCAGGCGGAGCCGGGTCCTGAGCGTGAACGGCAGGAAGATCGCCCAGACCATCGACTTCCAGACCCAGTCCCATTTGACCAGGGCCTCGACCGGGAAATCGGCATGGCTCGTCGTGTAGAAGGCCCAGGCGAGCAGCAGCGCCATCAGCCATTGCCGCGGCGCCACCGAGAAGCGGCTCTTGTCGTCCGCTATGGCCCACGCGCCCATGGCGAGCGCCGCCACCCACATCGAGAGCGGAATCGAGTTCAAGAGGTAATAAGAGAGGCGCTGCGGCGAGACCGTGTCGACGTAGACATAGGCGAGCACGAGCAGGAACGGGCGCTTCAGCCCGAGGCCGAGCAGCGCCAGGATGAAGCCGACGAAGGCGAGGTCACGCACCGGGCTTCGCCTTCGCGAACGGGACCCTGGCGCGCTCTGGAACGGCGGGCGGCGAGATGCCGTCCTTGTCGAGGTCGGGTCGGCGGACGAGTCGCCAGGCGACGAGCAGCAGCAAACCGTGCGTCAATGCCAGCGCGAAATTGTCGATCATGCCGCCTCGTCTCCTCCGGTCGCTTTAGAGGGGGGCGGTTGACGGGCCGTTAAGCTTGCCGTGGCAGAGAGCCGGGCATGCGCATCCTCCACGTGCTCGACCATAGCCTGCCCCTCCACAGCGGCTACACGTTCCGCACCCGCGCGATCGTGACGGCGCAGCAGGCACGCGGGCTGGAGGTCGCCTGCCTGACCGGCGTGCGCCACAGCCGCGGCGGCCGCGATCCCGAGACGATAGAGGGAATCCCCTTCTTTCGCACCTCCTCGCCCGCGCCCGCGCCCTCGCCGCTGCGCGAATGGCGCGAGATCAAGGCGCTCGAGGCGCGGCTCGACGCCCTGTGCGAGGCGTGGAAGCCCGACCATCTCCACGTTCACTCGCCCGTTCTGAACGCGCTTGCCGCGCTTCCCGTCGCGAAGCGCCGCGACATTCCCTTGCTCTACGAGATCCGCGCCTTCTGGGAGGATGCGGCAGTCGGCAACGGCACTGGGCGCGAAGGTTCGGCGCGCTACCGCGCGACGCGGATGCTCGAGACCTGGGCGGCGCGCCGCGCCGACGCCGTCGCGGTGATCTGCGAAGGGCTGCGCCGCGACCTGATCGGCCGGGGCATACCGGCCGGGAAGATCATCGTCTCACCGAACGGCGTCGATCTCGGCCTGTTCGGCAACCCGCCCGGCGCCGATGTGAACCTCGCCCGGCGCCTCGGCCTGCGCGGCGCGGACGTGGTCGGCTTCATCGGTTCCTTCTATGATTATGAGGGGCTCGACGATCTCGTCGCGGCCATGCCGCTGCTGCTCGCGAAGCGGCCCAAGGCGCATCTGATCCTGGTCGGGGGCGGCCCTGTCGAGGACGCGCTGAAAGCGCAGGCAGAGGCCTCGCCGGCGCGCCAGCGCATCCATTTCATCGGCCGCGTGCCGCATCACGAGGTCGAGCGCTATTACGGCCTGATCGACATCCTCGCTTACCCCCGCAAGGCGATGCGTCTCACCGAGCTGGTGACGCCGCTGAAGCCGCTCGAGGCGATGGCGCAGAGGAAGCTCGTCGTCGCCTCCAACGTCGGCGGCCACCGCGAGCTGATCGAGGATGGGGTCACCGGAACGCTTTTCCCGGCGGGCGACCCCCAGGCCCTCGCAGACGCTCTCGATACGCTCTTCGCCAATCGCCATCGCTGGGAGGAGCGACGCGACTGCGCGCGCGCCTTCGTCGAGCGCGACCGTAACTGGTCGTCAAATATTTCCAATTACATTCCCGCCTACCAGAAGCTCAGGGGCAAGGTGGTCTGATGCCGAAAAATTCACTCAGGACGGGAGCCGCGTTCGACGCCGGCCTCGCCACGCTCGCCGCCATCTCGGCCGGCTTCGTCGCCTTCGCCATGCCGGAGCCGATCTTCTCCTCGCTCGTCGCGGCGACACCGCTGCCGGGCCTGGTCGCAGCTGCCCAGCCGCCCCTCGGCGAGACGGCGCGGCTCGCCGCGGTCGGGCTGGCCGCTGTCTTCGCCTTCGCGATCGTCTGGGCGCTGATGCGGGCCCTCGACCGCAAGCCGCGCGGAATTCCGAACGTCGAGCCCGCACCCGCTGAAATCGAGCCGATACGCCTTCGTCGCGCCGATGCGCACCCGGACGCGCCGCCGCCGTCGCCGCTGATGGCCGCGCGCGACCTCGGCGAGCCGGAAGAGATTGCGCCAAAGGAAGAGCGCGTCGAGACGGCTCGTCCGCTGCCGAGCTTCCTCGTTCCGGATCCGATGACGGCGGAACGACCGGAACCCGAGCCGCTGATCCTCGAGGAACCGGAACCTGAGCCGGTCGCTTTCGTCGAGCCGGTCGCCGAAGTCGAGCCGATCGCGCTCAGCGAGCTCGCGGCGCGTATTCCCGAACCGGGGCCGGCCGAGGACGACCAGTCGATCGGCCAACTCGTCGGCCGCATCGAGTTCGGTATGAAGAAGCGGCAGGCGATTCCGGCTCCTCCGCCGAGCCCGGAAGTGCCCGAGACGGAGAAAGTCGGCCATCGCCTGCGCAGCGCGATCAGCGACCTTCAGAAGATCGCCGGCAACGGCTGACCTCCCTATCCGTCCTCGACGGTCAGCGCTTCGAGGCTGATCCGTACCGAGCCCGGCCGGCGCTCCTGCGAGACGATCGCGACGTCGGCCAGCAGGTGGCCGCGCATCGGAAACTCCCGTGCGCTGAGGCCGCCGAGAAGGGCAGCGGCGGCTTCCTCCGCACCTTCGCCCTGGAGGCGGAACGAGAGCTGGTGACGACAGCCGGCGAAGGTCACGCTTGCCCAGGCCCGGCTCCGCATTTCTTCCAGCACGAAGCCTGAAAACCAGGCGACGCCTGCGCGGACAGCTCTCAGAAAGCTGGTCGCTGCGTCGTTCACCGGTTGCGGCATGGCGATTTCTCCAGCCTGCGTTCGGCCGCGTCGAGATAGGCTTCGAGCCGGGCTCTCGTCGGGGGGCGGACCGTGCGGCCGCGGCGCAGATCGAAAACGAATTGCGGGTCACGCAGGGCCAGCCGGCCGAAACGCGTGGGCGGCGTGCGCGAGCGCTTGAGGAACCTGTTTATCCTTTTGAGCAATTGGGCGTCCATTGTCCCGGCCTCCGCATCGAATCAGTGTTCATGATATGTTTCACCATCAAAGGCTATTCCCTACTTGTCTAGGACTTTTCCTACCGATATGGAGGGATATGGCTGCCACCGACCCCCGAGCCGAGCTGGATCGCCTCATCCGGGAGCGCGGCGAGGATTATGCCGGTCTCTCGCGGCTGCTGGGCCGCAACCCCGCTTATGTGCAGCAATATATCAAGCGCGGCTCGCCGCGTCGGCTGGGCGAGGAGGACCGCCGTGTTCTCGCGCGCTATTTCGGTGTCGACGAAGCGTTGCTCGGCGGCGGCTCCACTCCCCGCGCGGCTCCGATGGTCGCCGTCCCGCGGCTCGATGTCGGCGCCTCGGCCTGCCTGGGCGCCGTCGATCTGGACGAGCGGCGGCTCGGCGGCATCGCCTTCGATCCGCAATGGCTCCGCTCGCTCGGTTTCTCGGCGGCTACGGCGCGCCAGCTCTCCCTCATCCGCGTCGAGGGGGATTCTATGTCGGCCACGCTGGCCAACGGCGACGAGATACTGGTCGATCACTCCGACGCCGCCGAACGGCTGCGGGAAGGCATATACGTCCTCCGCCTCGAAGGCGGGCTCGTCGTCAAGCGGGTTGCTCTCGGTGCCTCGGGCCAGATCTCGGTGCGGAGCGACAATCCCGCTTACCCCGAATGGCCCGATGCGGACCCCGCGTCGATCGACTTCGTGGGGCGCGTCGTCTGGGTCGGGCGACGCCTGCGCTAGGGCCGGCGGCGCTCGGCGAGCCAGAACAGGAAGGCCAGCGCGCTACCGCCGCCGATCCCCGCGAGGATGCCGATGCTGGGCTCACCGACGATGACGCCCGCCACCGCTCCGCCGACGATGCCGAGAGCGAGGATCGATCCGGCGGCCTGGGTGAAGCGGCGGGGGCGTGGCATCGCGGCTCCATGCCAGCCTTGGCGCCCGGGTGCCAGCCGTGGTGAACGGGCCGTCAAGCACGTCGCTTGCCCCCTTTTGAACCCTTGTCGGATAAGGGGAGCGCCAGAACGACAGGGGAAGCGAGTGCACCATCAAGTCTTCGCCGGGCGCGACGCTTTTGCGGACGCGGCCGAGCTCATCGAGCGCTTCGGCGACAGCGCGGATATCGAAGCGGCGATGCGCGCCCGGCGCAGCCGCGACCTCGGCAACTTCATTCATTTCTGCCGCTGGCGGGAAGCGGCCCGGATGATCCGGCTGCTCGGCGCCGACGAGGTCGGCGGGCTTCGCCACTGAGCGGGCGGCAGCGTTTCGTTAACGGGCACGCGCTATTAACGCCCAGGCCTCAATTTGGGGACGGGGATTTATGGGGTCGCAGGACCGGAACATGCTGGAAGGGGCGCGCCGCGCCGAAAGGGTCGCCGTCGATGCGGAAACGCGGCTGCGGCCGAACGGCTGGAGCAGCCTCCAGATCCGGATGGTCGACCTTTCCACCGATGGCTTCCGGGCCGAATGCGACGCCCGCGTCCGTCCCGGCGGCTGCGTCTCCCTCGACGTGCCGGGTATCGGGGCGGTGGAGGCACAGGTCGAATGGCAGCGCGGGTCGCAGTTCGGCGCGCGGTTCATCGCGCCGATCCCGGTCGAGCGTTGCAGTTGGAACCTGGGTGGCCGCCGCCGCCATCCGCTGGCCCGCCTGCTCGTCGAACGCGCTTCGGCGCAGAGGGTCGGCCGGGGCCGCGCGGAAGCGCAGCTGAGGCGTGAAATCCTCTCGGCCCTTCCGATCCGCAAAGGGTGCGCTTCGGCGTGAAGATTTAGACCTTTCGGAAGGCCTTTCTTAACCTCGATCACTCTAGGGTCCGTCGAGCCGTCGCGCGAGGCGGCCGGTCTCTAGTTCGGGAAACGACGCGGGATGCGCAAAGGGCGTTTTGCAGGGCTAGGCGAAAGGGCCCTCGGCGCCGTCAGCCCACCGCGCCTGGCCGAGCTCCTCCTCTTCGATTTCATGCCTGCCGCGGACGGCGACGGCGACCGAGTCGCCGCCGACCGGCGCCGTGCGCTCGAGCTCGCCTTCCCGCTCCTGGCCGGGGGTCATCTCCTCTGGGGAACGGTGCTGCTCGGAGCGCTCGCCGCCGCCGGCGCGAAGCAGTGCATGGTCCCTGTCGCTGCCCTTCTGGCGACCATCCTCATCCTCGACGGGTCGCTCTGGCTCGCCCTTCGCCGGCTGCCCTGGAAGTCCCATCGAATGCTGTGGCTGACCGCGGTCCAGGGCCTCGCCACCGGCGCCTTGTGGGTCCTCGCCGCTCGAAGCGCCGCGGCCGATCCGAACGCCGGGACGCTTCTCGTCCAGTCCGCGCTCATCGCCGGAACCGCTTCCGGGATTCCCGTCTTCAACGGCGTTCCGCTCCTGCTCACCCTGACCGGGATCGAGACGCTCGCTTTGGTTTCCCAGATCCGCACCGACCAGCCCCTGCTCGAGATCGGCGGCGCGATCCTGGTGTTTCTCTTCTGCGTTTGCATCAGCCGTTCGCGTCACCTCATCCTCAGCGCCCGGCAACGCGTCGCCTTCCAGTGGCAGGCCAAGAAGGCGCAGCGCTTCGTGCAGGATTTCGAGGCCAGCGGGCGCGGGTGGTTCTGGGAGACGAACGCCGACGGCGTGCTCACCTACGCGTCCGAGCCGCTCGCCACCCACCTCGGCCTCGGCGCGGGCGAGCTGATCGGCCGGCGCTTCGACGATGTGCTGATGCTGGGCAGCGGGGACGGCGAGAAGGACGAGCGGCGCACCCTCGGCTTTCATCTTTCCGCGCGCTTCCCCTTCTCGGACGTGGTCGTCCGGGCGCCGGCTTCCGATGAGGTGTGGTGGTCTCTGTCCGGCAGCCCGAACTTCGACGACTATGGCCGTTTCCTGGGCTTCCGCGGCCTCGGCACGAACCTTTCCGAGCAGCGTCGCAGCGAGGCGGAGACGACCAAGCTCGCCCGTTACGATATGCTGACGGGCCTGCCGAACCGCGCGATGATGCGAGCCACCCTGGATGAAGCGCTCGCCAATGCCGACGCCAGGCGACACGGCTGCGCGCTGATGATGATCGACCTCGACCGCTTCAAGCAGGTCAACGACACGCTCGGCCACCCGGTCGGCGACCGCTTACTGAAGAAGGTCGCCAAGCGGCTCTCCGACGTGCTCGCCGGCCAGGGCCGGGTCGGGCGCCTCGGCGGCGACGAGTTCGAGGCGATCCTGCCGGGGATAGAGGAGCAGAGCATTCTCTCGGATTTCGCTCGGCGGATGATCGAGGAGGTGTCGAAGCCCTACAGGATCGACGGGCACGAGATCCGGATCGGTACGTCGATCGGAATCGCCGTGGCTCGGCCTGGCAAGGCGTTGGCCGAAGGCCTGATTAAGGACGCCGACCTCGCCCTCTACGCGGCCAAGGCCGACGGCCGCGGGACGTTCCGTTTCTTCGCCAAGGCGATGCACACCCAGGCGACCGAGCGGCAGATATTGGCCGGGGAGCTTCGCCAGGCGCTCGCCGGCGGTCAGCTGCGGCTGCTCTACCAGCCGCTCGTCGATTCGGTGACCGAGGAGGTCGTCGCGTTCGAGGCGCTGCTGCGCTGGCACCATCCGAGCCGCGGGGTGGTGCCGCCGGCCGTCACCATTCCGCTCGCCGAGGAATGCGGGCTGATGCCCCAGATCGGCGAATGGGTGCTGCGAACAGCCTGCGCCGAGGCGGTCAAGTGGCCCGGACACATTCGGGTCGCCGTCAACCTGTCGCCCCTCCAGTTCGCCGATCCCGCGCTCGCCGCCACCGTTACCGGGACTCTCGCCGCCTCGCGCCTCGATCCCGAGCGCCTCGAGCTCGAGATCAACGAGGAGGTGTTCCTCGCCGACGGCGCAGTCACCGAGCAGACGCTGAAGCGGCTGCGCGCCATCGGAGTCAGGCTCGCGCTCGACAATTTCGGCACCGGCCATTCGGGGCTGGGTCATCTCCGCGACGCGCCGCTCGACAAGATCAAGATCGACCAGAGCTTCGTGCGCGGCGCGGCCGTGCCCGGGAACCGCAACGCGGCGATCGTCCGCGCCATCGTCGTGCTCGCCGAGAGCCTCGGCATGGACACGACCGCGGAAGGCGCCGAGACGCTCGAGGAGGTCGCTCTGATCCGCCGCCTCGGCTGCTCCCAGGTCCAGGGCTTCATCTTCGGCAAGCCGGTTTCGGCGGTGGAGGCGCTGGAGCGCGCGACCCTCAGCAAGCCGACGGCCGACGTGGTCGGCTTCAGCCGCCCGCCGCGCCACCGCCTCATCCGGATGGGGACCCTGCGTTTCGGCGGCCGCGATCTCGACGCCCGCCTGCGCAACATCTCGGCCGGCGGAGCCATGGCCGAATGCGACGAGAAGCTCGTCCCGGGCACGCCGGTCGAGTTGGACCTCGACGATGCGGGATGCCTCGAAGCGCAGGTGCGCTGGTGCCAGCACGGCCAGATCGGCCTGCAGTTCGCGAAGACCTTCGAGCTCGCCAGCCTAGGCCGCGCCCGAACCTCGCCGGGCGCTCCCAAGCCGCGCAAATCCTCCTACGTGCCTCCCGTCCCCGAAGCCGCGCCCGCCGGACCTTCGCCATTGGCGAAGAAGGCGGGGGGCGCGCGCTAGCTCAGCTCGAATAATAAAGGTCGTATTCGACCGGGCTCGGAGTCGTCTCCCAGCGCATCTGCTCTTCCCACTTGAGTTCCATATAGGCGTCGATCTGGTCGTCGCTGAAGACGTCGCCCTTGGTCAGGAAGGCGCGGTCGTTCTGAAGCGAGACGAGAGCCTCGCGGAGCGAGCCGCAAACGGTGGGAACGTTGACCAGCTCCTGCGGCGGCAAATCGTAGAGATTCTTGTCCATCGGATCGCCGGGGTGGAGGCGGTTCTGGATTCCGTCGAGGCCGGCCATCAGGATGGCCGAATAAGCGAGATAGGGGTTGGCGAGCGCGTCGGGGAAGCGGAACTCGACGCGCTTCGCCTTCTCGCCGGCGCCGTAGGGGATTCGGCACGAGGCGGAGCGGTTGCGGCTCGAATAAGCGAGCAGGACCGGGGCCTCGAAGCCCGGAACGAGCCGCTTGTAGCTGTTCGTCGTCGGGTTGGTGAAGGCGTTGAGCGCCTTGGCGTGCCTGATGACGCCGCCGATGAAGTAGAGCGCGGTTTCGCTGAGGCCGGCATAGCCGTTGCCCGCGAAGAGCGGCTTGCCGCCGTTCCAGATCGACATATGGGTATGCATGCCCGATCCGTTGTCGCTCTTGACCGGCTTAGGCATGAAGGTGGCCGTCTTGCCATAGGCCTGGGCGACCATGTGGACGACATATTTGTAGATCTGCATGCGGTCGGCGGTCTCGACCAAGCGGCCGTAGGTAAGGCCGAGCTCGTGCTGCGCTGCGGCCACCTCGTGATGGTGTTTGTCCATCGGCAGGCCCATCTCGATCATCGTCGACACCATCTCCGCCCTGATGTCCATCGCGCTGTCGACCGGGGCGACGGGGAAATAGCCGCCCTTCGCGCGCGGCCGGTGGGCGAGGTTGCCCACCTCATATTCGCGGCCGGTGTTGGTCGGCAGCTCGACGTCGTCGATGCGGAAGAAGGAGGAATTGTAGCCGTCCTCGAACCGCACGTCGTCGAACATGAAGAACTCGGCCTCCGGCCCGACGAAGACGGTGTCGCCGATGCCGGTTCCCTTGAGATAGGTCTCGGCGCGCTTCGCGGTCGAGCGCGGGTCGCGCGCATAGAGCTCGCCGGTGCCGGGATCGACGATGTCGCAGAACATGACCAGCATCGGCGTGGCGCTGAAGGGATCGAGATAGACCGCGTCGAGGTCCGGCTTCAGGATCATGTCGCTTTCGTTGATCGCCTTCCAGCCGGAGATGGATGAGCCGTCGAACATGAAGCCGTCGGTCAGCTGGTCCTCGTCGACGATGCCGGCCACCATCGAGAGGTGCTGCCACTTGCCGCGCGGATCGGTGAAGCGCAGGTCGACCCACTCTATCTCCTCGTCCTTGATCCGGCTCAAAATCTTGCCCGCGTCGCTCGCCATTATGCCCTCGCTCGAAATGTCGGATTGCGCCCGCCGAATCCGGCCGGCGTCTCGGCCAAGCCTTGGCCCGTCCCGGCCGGGCGTCCAGCGCCCTGTGAAGATTTCACGTGGATGAGGCTCAGTAGGAGCGGCGTTGCGCGGCGATCAGCATTCGGAGCAGCATCGCCACCGGCCGAGGCACGCCGACCTTGCCCTCCAGCCACAGGCTGACCGCCGAGCGGCTGACCCCGATCGCGCTGGCGAGCTCGTTCTGCGTGCGGTAGCCGAGCGTCCGCATCGCGGCGCGAAGCTCGTCGGGAGCCATGGAGGCGAGGCGCGGGTCGTCCACGGGTCGGTGCTGTAGCGGGCTCGGCCCAAACCGTCATCCCGGCGGAGGCCGGGATCCCAGGCCGGCAAAGGCGCCGTGTTTTTCACCCTACGGGACCCCGGCCTCCGCCGGGGTGACGGGTATGCTCAGATCGCGTCCGAGCCTCGCTCGCCGGTGCGGATGCGCAGGGCCTCCTCGACGGTGCTGACGAAGATCTTGCCATCGCCGATCCGCCCGGTCCGAGCGGCGGTGGCGATCGCCTCGACGACGCGGTCGGTCAGCCCGTCCTCGACGACCACCTCGAGCTTCACCTTGGGCAGGAAGTCGACGACATATTCGGCGCCGCGATAAAGTTCGGTATGGCCCTTCTGACGGCCGAACCCCTTGGCCTCGGTGACGGTGATGCCCGACACCCCGACGTCGTGAAGCGCCTCTTTCACCTCGTCCAATTTGAACGGCTTGATGATGGCCTCGATCTTCTTCACGGCGTTTTCCCCGGAACCCGGGACCTAGGATAGACGCAGCGGAGCTACGCGCAAGCCGATGTGGGGGGTTCAGAGCCGGCGTGCGGTCTCCCGGGCGAGCTCGACCGCGGCGGCGCGATTGTCGGAAATGCCGGCGCCTCCGATCAGATAGATGGCGGTGCGGTTGCTCTTTCCGACGTAGAGGCCCGCTTCCTTCGCCCAGAACGCATCATCGCCGACGCCGCTCACCGTCTCCACGCCCATCCCCGCCTCGGCGACGCTCTTGCGGAAGTCGGAGATAGGGTTGGGATGGACGGTGACGCTGACATTGCCGGTTTCGGCGATCCGCTCGCCCTCCCAACCATATTGACAGATGTCGAGGCCCGCCGGCCCGCCGGTGGCGGGGAGCCGGGTAACCTTGTGGCCGAGCGCTTTCTCCGCGTCGGCTTCGGTGAGGATCGTGCAAGCGGTCGACGCGGCCGCGCCGGCGGCGACGTCTGTGCCTGAAGCGAGCGAGTTGCCACCGTCGCCGCCGCACGCGGCGAGCATGAGCAGGCACGGAAAGATAATCCGCATGAGTTATCTCCAAATGGGCGCGGCGCGCGATTCAGCCGTAAGGCGGGCGATCGAGCCCCGCCGGGCTCTTCGTGAAAACCTCGCAGCCGTCCTCGGTGACGCCGACGCTGTGCTCGAACTGGGCGGAGAGGCTGCGGTCGCGGGTGACGGCCGTCCAGCCGTCGTCGAGCAGCTTCACGCCGGGCTTGCCGAGGTTGATCATCGGCTCGATCGTGAAGAACATGCCGGGCTTCAGCTCCGGCCCGGTTCCGGGACGGCCGGCGTGGACGACTTCCGGCGCGTCGTGGAAGAGCCGGCCGAGGCCGTGGCCGCAAAAGTCGCGGACGATGCCGTAGCGATGTTTCTCGGCATGGACCTGGATGGCGTGGCCGATGTCGCCGAGATGGTTGCCGGGCCGCGCCTGCTCGATGCCGAGCATCATGCACTCGTAAGTTATGTCGACCAGGCGCCGCGCCCGGATCGGCACGTCGCCGACCAGGAACATGCGGCTCGAGTCGCCGTGCCAGCCGTCGAGCAGGATTGTCACGTCGATGTTGACGATGTCGCCGTCCTTCAAAGCCCGCTCGCCGGGGATTCCGTGACAGACGACGTGGTTGATCGAGGTGCAGCAGCTGCCGGTGAAGCCGCGATAGCCGAGCGTGGCCGGAACGCCGCCGCGCGCGCGCATCTCGCGATAGACAATGTCGTCTATCTCCTGCGTCGTAACGCCCGGCTGGACGTGGGGAACCAGGAGGTCGAGCACCTCGGCGGCGGCTCGCCCGGCGCGGCGCATCCCCTCGAACGCGTCGGGGCCGTGGAGCTTGATCGCGCCCGAGCGGGTGGCGGTTTCGGACGCGGCGACGGCCTGATACTGGGTCATGGCGCCGATATAGTCGTGCCGCCCGCTATTGGCGAGAGGCGGGCCGGGGCGTAAGGCCGCGCGCCATGGCGCAGGAGCGGATCTGGACGGCGGGCCTGCTCGTCATCGGTGACGAGATCCTCTCCGGCCGGACGCAAGACAGGAACATCGCGCAGGTCGCGGGCTGGCTGAACCTGCAGGGGATCAGGCTTTCTGAGGTGCGCGTCGTGCCCGACGTGATGGACCGGATCGGCGCGGCGCTCAACGCGCTTCGCGCCGAAACCGATTACGTCTTTACGACCGGCGGCATCGGCCCGACCCACGACGACATCACAGTCGACGCGATCGCCGCCGCGCTCGGCGTCCCCGTCGTCGTGCATCCGCGCGCGCGGGCGATGCTCGAAGCTTATTATGCCGACCGCGGCGGGGTCAACGAAGCGCGGCTGCGCATGGCCCGCGTGCCCGAAGGCGCGGAGCTGATCGAGAACAAGATGTCGGGAGCGCCGGGCATCCGTTTCGGCAATATCTTCGTCCTCGCCGGCGTCCCGCATATCGCGACGCTGATGCTCGAGGCCCTTTCGGGAAAGCTCGAAGGCGGCCGCCCGTTGCTTTCGCGTGCGATCGGCTGCTGGACGCCGGAAAGCGAGGTCGCGCCGCTGCTCGCCGAGGTCGAGAGCGCCCACGCGGAGTGCCAGATCGGATCCTACCCCTTCTTCCGGGAGGGGCGGCCGGGGGCGAACTTCGTCATCCGCTCGACCGACCCCGAAGCGCTCGCGCGCTGCGAGCAGGATCTCGTCGCGCGGCTGCGCGGCGAAGGCCGGGAGGTGACCGACGAGGTGCGCTAGGCCCTGAGGTCGGCGAGAAAGGCGCGAACCCTCTTGGCATTGACCCCGACATCGCTCGCGCCGACGCGGCTGATCGAGCGCATGTCGACGAGGCTGCCGCCGTTCGGCCCGGGGCGAACGCGGATGACGACGTCGTCCTTGAAGCGGAAGAAGCGGCTGGTAGCGGTGGCTTCGACGACGCCCGCGTCGGCGTCGACCGAGGCGATCTGCCAGCCGCGGTCGCGCGCCAGAGCCGCCGCCTTTCGAACTGTCGCTTGCGGGGGGAAGGGAAGTACCAGCGTACGCAGGTCGCCGTAATGCTCGCGGTGGACCGCCTTCCAGCGCGCCTCCGGTGGCAGGGCTTTCAGTTCGGCCTTCCCCTCGTCCGGGATCGATTCGAGATTGTCGACGCGCACCTCGAGGCGGCTGAACTGAGGGACGTCGTCGAGGTTGGTCGTCACGTCGTGGATGGCGGGCACGCTGCGCGCGGTTCGGACGAGGCTGCCGAGATAGAGGACGAAGCCGAGCGCGACGATCACCGCGATGAGGTTCGTCAGCATGAGCTTCGCGCGGCGCCGCGAGAGCAACAAGCCGACGAGGCCGATCACCGCACCGGCCGCCGCGGCGAAGAAAGCGTAGCGAAGGACGGAGAAGGCAGACCGGAAATGCCAGAGGCCCTGGCCGGCGCCGAGCGCGGCCACAAACGCCGCCGCGACGCCGCCGATGCCAAGGACGATCGCGACGCGCGTCGCCAGCTTCGCCCAGTCCCGCTTGCCTTCGGCCATGCTGTTCCTCCCCTTGCGGACCACCGTGCTCTCCGCGCCGCGCCGCCGCAAGCCCCACGGAGCGACGGCGTGGCTCGAGCGTTTCGGTCTGATGCGCCTTGTCCCGCTCGCCTTCCTCCTCTGCGCCTGGGCCTGCGCCGCTCCGCACCGGGACGCTGCGAGCGAGCTGGCCGGGCTGACCGCCGGCGAAGCGCAGGCGTGCGTGATCGCAGGGCCGACGGCGCGGCTGGTGGCGCGAGACCGGCGGACAATCGTCGTCGAGGAGGGGCGCACGCTCTGGGTGAGCCGGCTCGAGGCCGACTGTCCGGGGCTTGATCCTGCGGTCGCGGTGGCGATCGACAGCGATCCCGGCCGCTATTGCCGGGGCGACCGGATCAGGGCGATCGAGCCGGGGCGGCAGCCGGGCCCCTTCTGCCCGCTGGAGGGATTCGCGCCCTATCGGCGGCGCTAGCCGTCTCGACAAGGCGAGCCGGCTTTCCTAGAGGGAAAGCCGCGCGGGTGTAGCTCAATGGCAGAGCAGAAGCTTCCCAAGCTTACGACGAGGGTTCGATTCCCTTCACCCGCTCCACCGCAGACTTGGATGTTAGCGAAAGTCGCGCGCAACGCGGCTTGCGGATAGTAAGCATGCTTATTATGTGCGTGGCGTGGACCGCAATTTCGCCTTCGAGATCAACGAGACGGCGCAGGCCCTTCGCCGCGCGTTTGACCGCAGGGCGGCGGCGCTCGGGGTGACGCGGGCGCAGTGGCGGGTGTTGGCGCGGCTCGGTCGGAAGGACGGGCTGAGGCAGATCGAGCTGGCTGACGCGCTCGACCTAGAGCCGATCACGCTTTGCCGGATGATCGACCGGCTTCAGGACGCAGGCTTGGTCGAGCGCCGCGCCGATGAGAGCGACCGGCGCGCATGGCGCATCCACCTCACGCCTGAAGCGCTGCCGTTATTGGATGATCTGCGGGCCCTTGGCGAGGCGTTCCTGGCGGAGGCGCTCGACGGAGTGGATGAAGCGGAGCAGGCGCGCGTGCTTTCCGCGCTGGAGCGGGTGCGCTCGAACGTGGCGCGGAGCGGTGGCGGCCGGGACCGGAGGAGGGCCTCGTGAGCGCCGCGGCGACCGCCCCGAGCGCCGAGATCGCCGCGCCCAAAAGGCGCCGGCGAAATGTGGCCATCATGTTGTCGTTTCCGCTCCTTCTCGCCGCATTGGGTCTCTATTTGTGGCTGGGCTCCGGGCGCTATGTGTCCACCGACAACGCTTATGTGCAGCAGGATAAAGTCGCGGTGACGGCCGAGATCGCCGGCACCATCTCCAACGTCTACGTGCGCGAGAACCAGCGCGTGAGGAAGGGAGATCTCCTCTTCCGAATCGACCCGCGCCCGTACCGGATCGCACTGCAGCAGGCCGAGGCGCAGATTGCCGCCGCGCGCGTCACCGTCCACAAGCTCGAGGCCGAGACGGCCGGCACCGGCGCCGACATCAGGGGCGCCGAGGCGAACCTGACCTTCGCCCGGCGTGGGCTCCGGCGGCAGGCGGAGCTGCTCGAGCGGGGCTTCACGACCCGCGCGCGCTACGACGAGGCGCAGCACGCCGTGCAGGAAGCCGACGAGCGGCTCGCCAACGCCCGCGCCGAAGCGCAGATCAAGCGCGCCGCCCTCGCCGACGCGCCCGCCGCCGCCCAGCCCGCGGTCGAATCCGCCATCGCCGCGCGCGAGAAGGCGCTGCTCGACCTCAAGCGCACCGAGGTCCGCGCCCCCGCCGACGGCTATGTCGCCCAGGCCGATCGGATGCAGGCGGGGAACGCCGTCCTGCCCGGCCTCGCGGTCGTCACCATCGTGCGCAGCGGCGAGACCTGGATCGAGGCCAATTACAAGGAGACCGACCTCCAGAAGATGGCGCCCGGCCAGCCCGCCGAGGTCAGGTTGGACGCCTATCCGAGCGCCAGGATCCGCGGCCACGTCGCCTCGATCGGACGCGGCACGGGCTCGGAATTTTCGATCCTGCCGGCGCAGAACGCCAACGGAAACTGGGTCAAGGTGACCCAGCGCGTGCCGGTGCGGATCGCGCTCGACAGCGATCCCGGACGGCCGCTGATCGCAGGCCTCTCCGCCGACGTGAAGGTCGACACGCGGGAGCAGGCGCCGCCGGGCCCCGCACAGCAGCATGCCGCGTCCCGCTGAAGTAAGCAGCCGGCGCGGAGGCTGAGCCATGGCGACCGCTGCCGCCGCGCCGCCGCTGCGAATCCGGCTCGACCGGTTCGAGCATGCTGTCGTCACCGTCTCGCTGATGATGGCGGTGCTCCTCCAGGTGCTCGACACGACGATCGCCAACGTCGCGCTTCCGCACATGATGGCATCGATGTCGGCGACCCAGGAGACGATCAACTGGGTGCTGACGAGCTACATCGTCGCCTCGGCCATCGCCATCCCGATCACCGGCTGGCTCGCCGACCGGGTCGGGCGGAAGCGCCTGTTCGTTCTGTCCGTGATCGCCTTCACCATCGCCTCGGTGCTCTGCGCGATGGCGCAGAACCTGCCGCAGATGGTCGCCTTCCGCGCCGTCCAGGGCGTCTCGGGCGCCTTCCTGGTGCCGATCGCCCAGGCGGTGATGTTCGACATCAACCCGCCCGAGAAGCATCCGCGGGCGATGGCGATGTTCGGCATGGGGGTGATGATCGGGCCGATCCTCGGGCCGGTCCTCGGCGGCTGGCTGACCGAGAATTTCAGCTGGCGCTGGGTGTTCCTCGTCAACCTTCCCGTCGGCGTGGTCAGCGCCTTGCTGCTCATCCGCTTCATGCCGAAGACGGAGAAGAGCCTGCGCCGCTTCGACCTGTTCGGCTTCGGCCTGCTCGCCGTGGCGCTCGGCAGCCTGCAGATGATGCTCGACCGCGGCCAGCAATTGGACTGGTTCGAGAGCTGGGAGATCTGCCTGGAGGCGGGGCTGGCGACCGGCGCCTTCTGGATGTTCGTCGTCCACCTGACGACGGCGCGCGCGCCGCTGTTCGACCCCAGGATGTTCGCCGACCGCACCTTCGCCTTCTCGCTCGCCTTCATGGCGGTGACGGGCGTGCTGCTCCTCGCCGGCCTCGCTTTGCTGCCGCCGCTCCTCCAGCACCTCTACGGCTATTCGGTGCTCGATTCGGGCTTCCTCACTGCCCCGCGCGGGGTAGGGACCCTGATCTCGATGATGGTCGCCGGGCGGGTGGCGGGGAGGGTCGACGCGCGCCTCCTGATCTTCATCGGGGTGGGCTTCATGGCGCTGTCGCTGTGGCAGATGTCGGGCTTCGCTCTGGTCATGGGGTCGAGGCCGATCATCGTCTCGGGCTTCGTCCAGGGGCTGGGGCTCGGGCTCATCTTCGTGCCGCTGCAGTCGCTCGCCTTCGCCGCGCTCGCGGTCCGCTACCGGACGACGGCGGCGAGCCTGCTCAATCTCGCCCGAAACGTGGGCGGCTCGATCGGCATCTCCCTGGTGACGGCTCTGCTCGCCCGCAACCTTCAGACCAGCCATGCCGACCTCGCCAAGCAGATGACTCCGGCGACTTTGCCTTTGCTCGACCCGGTGATCCTGAACCGCCTGGGCGCGATCGGCGACAGCGCCGCTGCCGTCCTTAACGCCGAAGTGACGCGCCAGGCGCTGATGATCGCCTATCTCGACGACTTTTACGCGATGATGTGGCTGAGCCTCGCCGCCGCGCCTTTGGTCTGGATGCTCCGGAGGCCGAAATAGGAAGCGTCCCGTCCGTCTACTCCGCCGTCGTCGGATCGATCACCGCGCGGATCCGGGCGATGGAATTCGCGGGGAATCCGGCCGTCTCAGCGTGGCGGCGGATCAGCTCTTCGTCGGGCGCCCGGTAGAGGCAATAGATCTTGTCGTCGGTGACGTAGCTGTGGACCCACTGGATGTCGGGACCCAGCTCGCGGAGTACGCTGCACGAGCCCTGCGAGGCGCCCTGAAGGTCCGCCGCGCTGAGCTTGCCGGCGCCCGGCATTTCTCGTTCGATCACGAATTGCGGCATGCGAAGGGCCCTCCCTGGCGAAAGCGCCTTCCTGCTCCGACCTTCGCGCCGAGTCCAGCGCCGGCGCTCGCCTGTCGCCTGACTCGTTCGTTCCTTGGATAAATTCAGCTTTTCCGCGATTCGCCCGGCTTCGCGGCTTGTGCTAAGTTCGCGAATGGCCACTCTGAAGCGGTGATGCGCGCGCGAGTGCCGGTGGGGCCGGGGAGGGACGAGCGCATGGCGCGGCGATTGCAGGCGGCCGCTGACGAGTTCACCGTCAGCAACGGCGTCAACGCTTATTATTTCGACCCGCACATGGCGGCGCTCGCGGACGGCGGCTTCGTCGTTACTTGGTACGACCTCTTCAAAGATTCGCTCATGGGGCGCCGGTTCGACGCGAACGGCGTGCCGCTCGGCAGCGGCGATTTCACCATCGCCAAGGTGGATTATGACGCGTCGGGCTTCGACGTTGCGGCGCTGACCGGGGGCGGCTTCGTCTTCAGCTGGATCGACTATGCCGCCGGCACCAAGACTCCCCAGCTCAAGATCCAGATATACGACGCGGCCGGCGCGCCGAGCGGCACGCCGATCCTCGGCTCCACCGCCTCGATAAGCTCCGTCACCTGGGTCCCGACCGTCACCGGTCTCGCCGGGGGCGGATTCGTCGTCGTCCACGAAGGGAACGGAGCGGGAGAGCTGGCGGGACGGATTTTCGACTCGGCCGGCCAGCCGGTCGGACCCGAGCTGCAGCTGAGCTCCTCCCCCTTCGTGTCCGACCGCACGCCGATCCTCGCCGCGCTTCCGAGCGGCGGCTTCGCCATGGCCTGGGGGACGGTCGGAGCCGGCTACGACATCCAGATCCGCCTGTTCGACTCGGCCGGCGCGCCGCTCGGGCCCGAGATCGCCGTCGCCGCGACGTCGGCGATGGAGGTGGTGCCCCAACTGACGGTGCTGAGCAATGGCGGGCTGGTCGTCACCTGGAACGAGAAGACGGCCGCCGGATGGGACATCCGCGCACGCGTCTTCGACAGTGCAGGCAATCCGACGGCCGATTCGTTCCTGGTCGGCCCTTCGGGCATCACAAATTCCCAGGCCGCGTCCGTCTCCGCGCTCGCCAATGGCGAGTTCGCCATCGCCTGGCCGGGCAGTGGCGGGCTCGACATCTGGGCAAGCGCGATCAAGGCGCAGGTGTTCGACTCCGCCGGCCAGAAGATCGGGGACGAGGTGACGCTGAACAGCGCCAAGGCCGGCTATCAATTCGCGCCGCAGCTTTCGACTCTGGCCGATGGGAGCCTCGCCGCCGTGTGGATGAGCCGGGACCTGCCCTTTCCAGCGCCGATCCTCGGCCTCAGGGTCAAGATCCTCGACCTCGTCCAGGTCAGCGAGGCGAGCGGCGGCAGCGGCGCCGACAACTTCACCGGCACGGCCGTGCCGAACGATTATCAGGGGCTGGGCGGCAACGATTTCATCGACGGTGGCGCCGGCGACGACGTCCTTCTCGGCGGGGACGGGCTCGACACTGTGCGCGGCGGCGCCGGCGACGACCGGCTCGACGGCGGCGGCGACGCGGATACGTTGGACGGGGGCGGGGGAGACGACCTGGTCGTCGGCGGCACCGGCGACGACGTGCTCCGCTACACGCATTCCGACTCGGCGCAGGGCGGTTTCGACCGGCTCGAGGGCGGCGCGGGGAACGACCGTTTCGAGGTCGCGACGACCGGTAACTGGACCTCCTCGGGCGCGCAGCTGATCGGCGGCGACGGGGACGATCTCTTCGACATCAACTGGGACGGGCCGGGTCCGAGCTATTACGACGCCGGCATCATCCTCGACGCGGGCCCCGGCAACGACCGGATCGAGCTCAAGACCGTCAATACGATGGCGAAGATCACGCTGGGGGCCGGCGCCGACACGGTCGCGCTGATGACGCCCAGCTATTACTACAGCTATTACGACATCTACACCTTCGGGAACGGCGGAGGGCTCGACCTGAGCGATTTCCAGCCTGGGGCGGGCGGCGACAGGATCGAGATCCAGCGCTGGATCGAGCGCTATCTGGCTTATTCGTCGTGGGACGGCGAGACGAGCCCGATCGCGGCCGGCTTCATGAAGCTCGAGCAGCAGGGGGCCGACACCGTGCTGCTGATCCGCAGCCGGCTGGAATATGATTTCTCGCGGCTGATCATCTTTCGCAACGTCCAGGCGAGTGCCTTCACGGCGTACAACCTAGACGGCATTCCGCCCGACGGCTCGCCGATCCCGCCGGTCGTCCTCACCGGTTCCGATGCCGGCGAGCGCCTCGACGGCGGTATTGCGGGTGACACGTTGGATGGCCGCGGCGGCAACGACCAGATTTACGGCTGGGGCGGTGCCGATACGTTGCGCGGAGGCGCCGGCGACGATCAGATCTACGGCCTTGGAGGCAACGACCTTCTCGACGGCGAGGACGGCCTCGACATACTCGACGGCGGGGAAGGCGACGACACGCTGCGCGGCGGGTTTGGCAATGACGATCTCCGCGGCAACAACGGCAACGACTATCTCGATGGCGGACCGGGCGCCGATTATATGGACGGCGGGTCCGGGGACGACGTCTACGTAGTCGACAATCCCGGCGACCGGATCGCGTACGAATATGATTATTTCGGCTACGGCAACGACGAGGTACGGACGACGCTCGCCAGCTACGCCCTCCCGACCGGACCCGACGCCAATTTCGAGAAGCTGACCGCCGGCGACGACAATCCGCACGAACTGACGGGCAACGAGATCGGCAATTTGATCACCGGCGGCGCCGGCGCGGACAAGCTGAACGGCCTCGGCGGCAACGACCTTCTCGACGGCCGCGGCGGCGCGGACGTGCTAAAGGGCGGCACAGGCAACGACGTCTACCTCGTCGGCGATGCCACGGACGTGATCATCGAACTCGTCGGCGAGGGCGGCGACGAGGTGCGCACCACGCTCACCACCTACACTTTGCCCGCGAACGTCGATTTCCTCACTTATGTCGGCACGTCGACCGCACAGACTTATCTGCGCGGCAATTCGGAGGGCAATCTGATCGTCGGCGGCGCCGGGGTCGACGTGATCGACCTGCGCGACGGGGGCAATGATTTCGCCAGCGGCGGCGCCGGGAACGACGGTTTCCTGTTCGGGGCTGCGCTGAGCTCGGGCGACGGGGCGGACGGCGGCGCCGGGACCAACGACCAGGTGATCCTGCAGGGGGATTATTCGGCGCTGACCGTGCTTCCGCAATATCTGCTCGTCAATTCCGAGGTGCTGTCGCTTCTTTCGGGCAGCGATACTGTGTTCGGCGGGCCGGGGACGGACCTTTTCAGCTACAATCTGAAGACGGTGGACGCCAATGTGGCGGCCGGCGCCCGGCTGACGGTCGACTTCACCAACCTCGTCGTCGGCGAGAACGTGACGTTCGACGGGTCCGCCGAGACGGACGGGGCGTTCACGGTCGGCGGGGGCAAGGGGGTCGATCATCTGACCGGGGGCGCCGGGGCCGACCTGTTCCTGTTCAGGGACGAGGGCCGCTACGGGGCGAGCGACACGGTCGACGGCGGCGCCGGGACGGACGAGCTGGCCCTGCGCGGCAATTACAGCGGCGGCAACGCGATCGTCTTCCAGGGCGCCACGATGGTCAACATCGAGGTGATCTCGATTCTGTCCGGGAACAGCAGCTGGTGGGGGCCGGTCGTCGGCAATTTCAGCTACGACCTCAAGATGCACGACAACAATGTCGCTTCGGGCAAGCGGCTCGTCGTCGACGCGGGCCAGCTCACGTCAGGTGAGGTTCTGAAGTTCGACGGCAGCGCCGAGAGCGACGGCTTCTTCGTCATTGCCGGCGGCGCGGCGGCCGACACGATCATCGGCGGCGCCGGCAACGACACGCTGATCGGCAATCGCGGCGCCGACATGCTTACCGGCGGCCTCGGCAGCGACAGCTTCCGCTACCGCAGCGTATCCGAATCCACCGCCGCCGCGCCCGACCACATCCTGGACTTCACAAGCGGCGATCGGATCGACTTCTCGCTGATCGACGCGGACAGCCGCCAGGAGGGCGACCAGGCGTTCCTCTACATCGGCGGCAATGCATTTAGCGGCCAAGCCGGCGAGCTTCAGGCGATAAACACGGGCGGCAACCTCTGGACCGTATCCGGCGACGTGGATGGCGATGGAAATGCGGATTTCCAAATCCTCGTGACGGTCGCCGACGGGCACTTGCTCGTTCCGCCGGACTTCCTGCTCTAAGTCCGCCGACCAATCCAAATTGAGGTTGTCGGAACGGTCCGGCTTTCGTAGTGCGCGCGGCTTGGGCCGGGGGGCTCGAACGGACGGACGAATGGCGGACGGTACGCGTTTCGACACCCACGTCACAGCCGAGCGCCTCCAGCTGCTCGTCAACGCCGTCACCGACTATGCGATCTACATGCTCGACGCGCAGGGCTATATCGCCACGTGGAACCCCGGTGCGCGGCGCTTCAAGGGCTGGGAGGAACAGGAGATTATCGGGCGCCACTTCTCGACCTTCTTCACCGAGGAGGACCGAGCGGCGGGCCTGCCCGAAAAGGCCCTGAGGACCGCCGAGGCGGAAGGGCGGTTCGAGGCCGAGGGCTGGCGGGTCCGGAAGGACGGCACTCGCTTCTGGGTCAATGCGGTGCTCGATCCGATCCGCGACGCCGAAGGGCGGCTTATCGGTTTCGCCAAGATCACGCGCGACAATAGCGAGAAGCGCGCCGCCGAGGTCGCGTTGCGCGAGAGCGAGCTCCGCTTCCGTCGCCTGGTCCAGGGCGTCAAGGACTATGCCCTCTACATGCTCGATCCGGAGGGCCGGGTCTCGAACTGGAATACCGGCGCCGAGGCGATCAAGGGCTATTCGGCAGAGGAGATAGTGGGCCAGCATTTCTCCCGCTTCTACACCGAGGAGGATCGCGCCAACGGCGAGCCGCAGCGGGCTCTGGCGACGGCCGTCGCCGAGGGCAAATATGAGCGCGAGGCCTGGCGGGTGCGCAAGGACGGCACGCGCTTCTTCGCGAGCGTCGTCATTGATCCCATCTATGACGAGGAAGGCAAGCTGGTCGGCTTTGCGAAGATCACCCGCGACATTACCGAGAAGCGCAAGGCGGCCGAAGAAGTCGAGGAGACCCGCGCGGCGCTCTTCCAATCGCAGAAGCTGCAGGCGCTGGGCGAGCTGACCGGCGGCGTCGCCCACGATTTCAACAACCTGATGACGGTGATCCGGGGCTCGGCGGAACTGCTTACCCGTCCCGGCCTCACCGACGAGAAGCGGGAGCGTTACGTCCAGGCGATCATCGACACGGCCGACAAAGCGGCGGCGCTGACCAGCCATCTCCTCGCCTTCGGCCGGCGCCAGGCGATCAGGCCCGAAGTGGCGGATCTCAACCTCCGCCTCGATGCGCTCGGCGAGATGCTGGGGCGGACGCTCGGCGGCCATATCGAGCTGAAGCTGGAGCTCGCGCCCGCCCTGCCGCCGGTCGAGGTCGACCTCACCCAGCTCGAGACGGCTTTGCTCAACGCCGCCTTCAACGCGCGCGACGCGATGCCCGAGGGCGGCACCATCCGCCTCTCGACGCACTGCCTGCCCGGCGAAGGCGGGGGCGAGGTCGCGATAGAGATCGCCGACGACGGCCCGGGCATGACGCCCGAGGTGCTCGGCCGCGCCTTCGAGCCATTCTTCACGACCAAGCCGGTGGGCCAGGGGACTGGGCTCGGCCTGTCGCAGATCCACGGCTTCGCGGCCCAGGCCGGCGGACGCGCGGAGATACGGTCCGCGCCGGGTGAGGGAACTATCGTGCGGATCGTCCTGCCGGCCTCCGACAAGCGGCCGGCCCCGCCGGTCGAGCCGCCGCCCGAGCAGCGGCTGCCCAGCGGGCTTTGCGTCCTCCTCGTCGAGGACAACGACCATGTCCGCGGCTTCGCCGAGCAGTTGCTGAAGGAGATGGGCTGCCGCGTGACCAGCGCCGCCTCGGCCGAGGAAGCGCTCGAGCGGCTGGAAGCGCAGCCCGTCGACCTGCTGTTCAGCGACGTCGTCATGCCCGGGATGAGCGGCGTCGAGCTGGCGCGCGCCGCGCTCGAGCAGCAGGCCGATCTGCCCGTCCTGCTGGCCACCGGCTTCAGCGAGGAGATACTCGGGCCGGCGGGGTCCGAGTTCGAGATCGTCCGCAAGCCCTATGACGCGCGCCAGCTCGAGGCCGCGCTGGTCGCGGCGATCGGACGCGTGGCCGTTTAGCCCTCCTTGCCCGCTTCGGCCTCCGCCTCGATGCGGGCGGCGCGGCTGTCATATTCCTCGGCCATGCCGGTCAGCGTCTTGACGACGTCGGCGGTAATCACGCTCTTGGCGAGTCGGCGGCAGCGGCGCGCCTGCTCCCTCAGATATTCCGCGGTTTCGGTCATGTCGCAGCGGCGCGCTCGCGGGGGTTGCGCGCCCTCCCTCGTAATGCAGGCGGAAAGGGAGCGCGCGGGGGAGGGTGCCCGTTCCTGCCGATGCGCCATGCGGTTTCTCACGGCGGACCTTTCGCAACCGATACGGTTCCTTTGCGCCTGGCAACGGCGGCGCTATGATCGCTCGCGACGCTTGAAGGGGAATCGGACATGGCTTTGCGAACTCTGTTTCTGACCGGCGCGGCGATCGGCGCCGCCGTCCTCGGCGCGGCCGCCTTCGGCCAGGCGAAGGGCGGTCCCGCCGTCTACTGGATGAGCGCCGACACCGTCTCCGGCTTCGGCGCGCTCGCGGCCGACGGCGGCCGGCCGAGCGCCGGCGCGGTGATGGGGGCGATGATGGGGCGTGGCGGCGGCGGCGGCGCTTCCTACAGCCGGACCCTCACGCTCCAGCTCGGCAGCCCGCAGCGGCCGGCGGGCGCGCCAAGCGCCGAGCATCTCCCGCCCGGCGGCCTCCTCGCCGGTCCGAGCCTGCCGCTCATCACTCCTCAGGGCGTCGCCCGGCCGGTCGGCCCTGCTCAGCCCTGGTCCGGCCAGATGGAGAAGCCGCGCGGGCGGATGCTGATCTATTGGGGATGCGGCGAGCATGCCCGGCCCGGCCAGCCGGCCGTGATCGACTTCGCGTCGTTGAGCGCGGGCAAGATGCCGCCGGCCTTCGCGTCCGCGATGCTGAAGCCGATGACGCCGCCCTCCGGCGCGACCTTCACGACCTACGGCGAATGGCCGAACGAGCGGACCAAGTCGCGCGTCCCGAAAGCGGGGTCGCTTGTCGGCGAGCATGTCGTGCGGGGAAATTATTCTCCGGAAATGCGCTTCACGCTCGGGCCTGGCCAGGATTTCCTGGCGCCGGTCGGCCTCACCGCCAACGCGCCGGCGCCGAGCGGCTCGGTCCCGCTCGTCTGGCGGCCGGTGCCGGGCGCCCGCGCCTGGTTCGCGGCGACGATGGGGTCGGGCGCCAACGGCGATTTCGTGATGTGGAGCTCGTCCGAGGCCCAGGCCGCGGCGATGGCGGTCGACTATGTCGCCGAGGCCGATCTGCCGCGCCTGATCCAGCAGCGCGCCTTGATGCCGGCGAGCGCCGACCGCTGCACCGTCCCCGCCGAAGTCGCCAGGGCCGCGCCGCAATCGATGCTGATGCTCATCGCCTTCGGAGGCGAGGCGAACTTCGTCCAGCCCAAGCCCGCCGGCACGCCCGCTTCGTGGCGGCCGGCCTGGACCGCGAAGCTGCGCACCAAATCGACCCATATGGGTCTGCTCGGCATGACCATGCCGGGCATCGACGACAGTGCCGGTCAGGGCCCCGGCGACCCGGCGCAGCCGAAGAAGAAGAAATCGAAGCTCGGCCGCATCCGCGACATCATGGGCCAATGAAGAAAATGGCCGCTCCGGCGGGATGGTGCCGGAGCGGCCGAGTACGGCCGTCTAAGGGATCGCGGCCGCTAAACGATGCCGGTTAGAATTTGAGCCGACCGCTGACCGTGAACGTCCGCCCGATCGCGTCGTAGACCGTCGGGAAGGTGTTGCCGTTGTTGAACGCCGTGCCGCCGACGCCGGAACCGACCAGCGGCGGCTTCTTGTCGAACAGGTTCTCGACGAGCAGGCCCATCTCGAAGTCTTCGCTGACGTCGAACCGGACGCCGAGATCGAAGTAATCGAAGGCAGGGATCGACTTGAAGTTCAAACCAGCTGCACAAGTATTGGTCCCGTTCGGCCCGCTGGTGTTCGGGCAGAGACCGTTGAAGGCCGCCGCCGTGCTGCCCGGCTGAGCCTGGCTGAGCGGCGGCGCAGGAACCGGCGCGATCGGCTCGTAATTGACAGCGCTGATGTGGTTCCACAACAGGGTCGTCTCGACCGCGCCCATGTCCCAGCTCGCCCGCGCGTTCCACTTGTAGCGCGGCCGCGGGTTGGTGCAGCTCGTGCTGTAATAAGCGGTGCAGTCGCGGTTGATCGAAATCGGCGTCGCCTGGAAGTGATAGTAATTCAGGCGCGTGCCGTTGAAGCCCAGGCGCAGCGACCCGGGGGTCCCGCCGATGAAGTCTCCGAGATCGATCTTGTAGGTGATCCCGAGGTCCCAGCCCGCGGTGGCGATGCGGCCGAGGTTCGAGCTTGCAAGGATCACGCCCTTCGTCTCGCCGGCGCCGTTGAGGCTGCCGTTCAGCGGGTTGCGCTGGATGAGCTCGCAGAAGGCGTTCGGCGTCTGCGAGGGATTGAGCGTGGTTGAGTAGCAGCCGTTCAGGATGTCGTTCTGGGAGGGGCTGGAGATGGCGTCGGTGACGCGGATGCGCCACCAATCCAGGGTCACCGCCAGACGCGGGATGAAGCTCGGCTGGAAGACCGCGCCGATGGTCGCGGTCTTGGCCTTCTCGACGTCGAGGTTCGGGTTGCCCGAGGTGGTGACGTTGATCTGGCCCGACGAGGGCGTCGGAATCGATCCGTAGCTGCCCGCCGGCGCGCCGGTCGCCTCGCAGAGCACCTTCGACGCACTCGGAGCCGCGCCCTGGCAGGGATCGATGGTGAGGTTGCTGAGGCCCTGGACCGGTGACTGGAACAGCTCCTGAATGTTGGGCGAGCGCACGGCCACCTGATACATTCCGCGGAAGCGGATGCCGTCGATAGGCTCGAGCGTTCCGCCCGCCTTCCACGTCGTGCTCTTGCCGGTGGTCGAATAATCGGAGAAGCGGATGCCGCCCTCGAGGGTCGCGCTGTGGATGAAGCGGTCGGTGATCAGCGGGATGATGATCTCGCCGAACGCCTCCTTGACGTCGTACTGGCCGAAGTCCGGCGGCGTGCGCGCGCCGGTGCCGAGCACCTCGCCCTGGATCTGCGACGGCGCGTCCGGGTTCGCGGCGGCCGATATCTTGCGATACTCGGCGCCGAGGGCGAAGCCGATCGCGCTGTCGGCAAGCGGGCTCTGGATGCCGAACAGGTCGCCGTTGACCGAGCCGTTGACGACGGTCTGCTTGACCAGGCGGTTGATCTGGGCGTCGAGATCGATGAAGTTCAGCATCGCCGGCGTGATGCTGCCTTCCGGCCCGAACAGGTTGAGCGGAACGCAGCCGTTCGCCGGGTCGGCGCAGACGAGCTGGCCCTGGGCGTTGCGAAACGCTCGCAGCGACTGCTGGACCTTGCTGAACGAACCCCAATTCTCGCGCGTCTGGTGCTGCGAGGTCTCGCCGTACTGGGCCGAGAGGTCGAAGTGGAGGTCCTTGGTGATGTCGCCGCGGACTCCGACGATCGTCTGGAACATCTGCGATTCGATCGGATTGCCGCGCGGCCCGTATTCGGTGAAGCGGCGCTGCGCGATGACGGGGATTTCGACATAGCCCGGAGTCCCTGGGCCCCCCACCACTGCCGCCGCCGCGTTGCAATTGGCGACCGAGATGCTGCGCCCGGCGCAGAGCTGGCTGCGCACGGCGGCGGGGAGATAGGGGTTGTTCAGCGACAGCTGGTAGGTGTTCGTGAACGTGGCGCTCGAGGCGAGCTGGATGCGCGCGTCGTTGCGCGTGAACATGCCCTGCATATAGGCTTCGATGCCCGGCGCGACTTCGTAGCGGCCGGCGCCGTAGACGCTGTAGCGTTCGAGCGGAGTCACGAAATAGGTGTTGATATTGGTGTTGTACGTGTCGGCAGCGGTCGCGGCCCGCAGTTTGCCGAGCGTCGGATCGTAGACCGCGCCGAAGCCGAGGTTGGGCAGTCCGAGCTGGGTGTTGTTGGGCGAAGTGATGAACACCGGCACGGACGCCTGCGAACCCGCGAAGAGCCCGGTTGTCGAGCTGATCGGGAAGGCGGCGATGTCCCGCGCCGTCACCAGGAGGGGATCGCGCTTCGAATAGCCGAGGCCGAGGACGACGTTGCCGCGGTCGTCGGCGAAATTGGCTCCGAGCAGCGCGTCGGCGCGGAACTGGGCGGCGTCGCCGCGCTCGGCGATCCGGTAATTGGCCTGCACGTCGAGGCCGGTGAAATTGCGCCGCGTCACGAAGTTGACCACGCCTGCGACGGCGTCTGCGCCATAGACCGACGAGGCGCCGCCAGTGACAACGTCGACGCGCTCGACCAGGCCTACGGGGATGACGTTTAGGTCGACCGTGCCGTCGAGGCCGAACGGCACGAGCCGGCGGCCGTCGAGAAGGACGAGCGTGCGGTTGGCCCCGATACCGCGAAGGTCGACGTTGGCGGCGCCGTTGGAGCCGTTATTGACCGCCGGGCCGAGGTTCGGGCGCACGGACGGCAGCTCGCGCAGCAGGTCTTCCGCCGTATTGGGCTGGCGGTCCTGAATCTCCTGCTGGCTGACGACGTTGACCGGGCTCGACACTTCGAGGTCGGGCCGAGCGATGCGCGAACCGGTGATGACGATATCGCCCTCGTCCTCGTCGGGCGCGGCGACGTCCGCGCTGGTCTCGACGTCCGACCCCTCGACGGGCTCCGCGACCTGGGCCCAGGCCGGCGCTGCGAAGGCAGTAGCGGCGGCGAGCAGGCTCGTGGAAATCAGAAGGCGGCTGCTGGAAATGCTCATGTCTTCCCCCCGGAGAGCGCCACCACGCGGCGCCGTGAATGCTCGACTCGGCCCCGAGAGTCGCGTGGTCCCGATTGGGAGAAAAATCCGGACAGAACAACCTCAGAAGAAGGCGTTTATTTTATTCCATACAGATGTTGTTTCCCGAACACATACCGTTCGTTAGATGGCGTGACTAAAGGTTTTGAAGCTGTATTACAAAGTTACTTTGAATGACTAACGAAAGTTACTTTCAGGCTCGGGCGCGGATTGCAAGCTCGGTTCGGCTGGCGACGCCGAGCTTCTTGTAGATGCGGTGAAGATAGACTTTCACTGTGCCCTCGTTCATCGCCAGCCGCCCCGCTATGTCGCGGTTGCGCAACCCCTCGGCGACAAGCCGCGCGATCGCCCGTTCGCGTTCGGTGAGCGGGTGGAAGGGATCCGCAGGAATGCCCCCGCCGAGGCTGAGGTCGAGCGCGCGCTGGAGCAGGCTCTGCTCGATCCAGCGCCCGCCCGCGCGGACCGAGTCGAGGCACGGCACCAGATATTTATGGGCCCCTTCCTTGAGGACGATGCCGTCCACGCCGAGCTGGACGGCCTCGATAAGCTCCTTGTCCTCGAGGCCTGCGGTGAGCAGGACCACAGGCCTGGCGTCGCCGCGGGCGCGGAGCGTTCGCAACGCCTCCACGCCGCCGCAGCCGGGCATGCTGACGTCGAGGAGGAGAAGGTCCGGCTGAGTCCGATCGACGGCCTCGGGGACGTCGAGACCATCGGCGACGGAGCCGACCACCTCATAGCCCGTGTCGGCCAGCACCGCTTCGAGCCCGGAGACGATGATCGGATGGTCGTCGGCGATGAGGATGCGGGTCACGGCGCCTCTCTGATGGGCAGAGTGATGCTGAGGCGGGAACCCGCCGGGCTCGAGGCGAGGCGCAGACGGCCGCCGAGGTTGCGGACGCGCTCGCGCACTGACGAGGGGCCGTGCCGGGCAAGCTCCTCGTCGTCGAAATCTCCGGCGACCGCGAAGCCCGCCCCGTTGTCGCTGATCACAAGCTCCAGCGCGTCGTCGCAGCGCCGGAGCCGCGTCTCCACTTCCGTGGCCGCGCCGTGGCGGACCGCGTTCGCGACGGCTTCGCGGACGAGCTGGCGGACGTTGCGCTCGAGCGGAGGGGGGACGTCGATGCGCTGCGGCGTAGCGACCAAGCTGCACGCGACGCTCCACTGCGCCCCGATACGCCCGGTCAGCTCACGAAGGCTGCCGGCCAGCTCGGCGCGCTCGCCGGAGAGCCCTGCGGGCGCGGCGCGGAGTTCGGCGATGAAGCGCCGCAGGTCCTGCTGCTCGCGGCCGAGCTCGGCCTGGAGCGCGTCGATGTCGCGGGCCACGTCGCGGCCGGCCGCGGCGCTCTTGCGCACGCCCTCCAGGCGGAAGGCGAGGCCCGCAAGGAACTGGACGACGCTGTCGTGGAGGTCGCGCGCCAGCGACAGACGCGCGCGCATGCCCGCGGCTTCCTCGGTCGCGTGGAACAGCTTGGCATGCTCGAGCAACGCGGCGATCTGCGCCGCCGTCTCCTCGGCAATGTCGAGATCGTCCGAGCACAGACCCGGGACATCGATCACGAGCAGCTCACCCGAGACCGACTCCGATCGGATGGGTATGCGCAGACCGCGCAGCGCGCCATGCTCGCGGGCGAGGGCTTGGTGGACCGGATCCCGAAGGAGCCGCGCGACGCGCCGGCGGGGGCCGGCCCGGGCCAGGGTGCGCCCCGGCTGCTGATCGAACAGGAAGGGTCGTTCCCCGGCGTCGGGGGATATCGGCGGGTCGAAGCGGCCCGGGTCGAGGCGCACTTCGTCGAACCCCGCCGGCTCGAGCACGGAGACCCAGGTCCAGGGTTCCTCGCGCTCCGACCAGACGCAGAGTGCGCGCGGGGCGCGGAAGCGCGCCGCCGCGAGGGCGAGGAGCGGCGCCATGTCGGGCCGATCGCGGCCCTGCTCCATCCCGGGCAGGTCCGGCGCGGGCGCCGCCGAGGCGCGGGTTGCGACGAGCCAGAGGATGATCAACGCGGAGAGCGCCACCAGATAGGAGCCGCGCAGCACGAAGCGGCGCCATTCGAACGCCTGGGTGCCCCAGCTCGCCGCCGTAACGGCCGAGGCGATATAGAGAATGACGATGATTGCCGCCGTGGCGGCGGTTCCGCGCCACCCCCAACGTATGGAAGCCGAGAAGATGAGGAACGCAAAGAAGGTGAAGAAGGGGCTCGTATAGCCCTGCGTCGCATAGTTGAGCCACAGGAAGACGAGCATGTCGACGACATGGGCCGGGCCGGCGAGCTTCGCCTCGAGCCACCAATTGTCCCAGGTAAGGGCAAGCAGCGCCGCAGAAGCGAGGACGTAGAGCGCGAGGAGGCCGTACGTCTCCGGGGCGGCGAGCATCGGCTGGCTGCGGTCGAGCCAGATCGCGGTGAGGAAGAAGAGTGCGAGCGCCGCCCGGCCGAACGCGATCACTCGGCCCGAGCGGTGCTGGAAGGCGGCTTCGATCATGGCGCCAGGGTCGCAGAAAGGCGCGCCGCCGGCAAATCGCCGGCCAAGCTAGAAGAAGAGCTTCCTGATGCTGAGCCGCACCGAGCGGCCGAGCGGGTCGACATAGCCGGGCTGGTAGCTGAGCGGAACCGCGCCGAAACCGTCCCGGACCTGCTGGCGGGAATCGAGCAGATTGTCGATCGCCAGCGAGACTCGCAGGCCGCGCAGAAAGGGATGCTTGCGGGCAGCCGGCTGCTGGCCGAGATCGGCGAAGAGCCGGAGGTTAACGCTGGCAAAGCTCGAGAAGAAGAGGTCGCTCGAGGTGGTGCCGGCGCCGGTCGTCGTGCCGCCCCGCACCAGGGTCGCGCTCTGCCAGTTGGCGGTCAGGCGCGCGCCGAGGCCATCCTTGAAGAGGCCCGACTGGAATTCGAGCTCGTGGCGCGGCCGGCCGCCGCGGCTGCCGGCGGCCGATCCGGCGAGGAAATCGAGCTCCGGGACGCCGGGGCGGATGAGGACGCGGTCGGTGAACCGCCACGTATGGTAGAGCGCCAGCTGGAGCCGACCGCCGCCCGGGCCGCCGAAGCCCCGGCCGCCGCCACCGAAACCGCCCCTGAAGCCGCCGCCCGGTCCGCCCGCCCCCCTCGGCGAGCCGGAGCCCTCGCCGCGGCCTTGCCTTCCGCCCTCGGGAGCGGGCTGAGGCTGAGCCTGCGGCTGGCCCTGCGGGGAGGTACCGGAAGTCTGGCCCGGCGCGTCGCCCCGCGGCCCCCCGGGTCTGCCGCCCTGGCCGAAGCGACCGCGAAACTGGCCGGGCTGGGGCTGCGGTCCGACCGGCATCGAGAAATTGACGCCCCAGCGCAGCTCGGATCGATTGGCGCGGGCGAAATTGACCGGCCGCGCGTCGATCCGCACCAGGCGGCCGTTCGCGTCGCGCTCGAAGCGTTCGGGGAAGGCCGCCTCGATCTCCGCGGTCGCGGCGGGGAAGGACGAGATCTGATCGACGATATGGCTTTCCGTGTAATTGGCGCTGAGCGTCAGGTCCTGCTTGCTCAGCGGCCGAAGCGTCGCGCCGAGCTTCCAGACGCGGCGATTGTCGGCGCGCAGCGCCGGATTGCCGCCTTCGACGCGAGTCACCTCGACCGTTTCGCCGCGCACGAAATCGAACAGGCGGACGCCCGGCGTCGCGATGACCGGATCGCCGAGCTGCTGCATTGCGGGCGCGCCGTCCTCGTCGGTCACCGAAGCGATCAGGCTGAGCGGGGCGAGGGGCGACCAGTTGAGCCCGGCGCCGAGCGTGCGGAGCATGCCGAAATCGGAGAAGTTCTCGACCTCAGCGTTGAAATTGGCCGAGAGGTTTCCGACCGCCTTCAGCACGGCGCGGCGCCGGCTCGCAATCGGAACGTCGACATTGACCTGCGCGGATTCGTGCGTGCGCGAGAGATCACGCAGCGTAACGATCCCGCCGCGGGTGGATTCGCTGTCGAGGCTTCGCGCGTCGAAGCCGGCTCGCACCGTGGTCGAGATCGGCCCACCAGGCAGTTTGAGCAGTGGCCCGTTGGCGACCGCGTCGAGGCTGCCGACCTGGCTGGTCGATTCCGAGCGGTCGCGGCCGATGTCGGTGTCTGTCCGCGTCTCGTTCCGGGTGCGGTCGTAATTGCCGGTGACCGACCATTGCCACGGCGCGACGACGCCGTTCAGCGCCAAGCCGAGATGCCCGTTGCGGCCCTCGCTGATTCGCCGCAGCGCCGGCGGCGCGAGGCTCGGCCGCGGCAGGCCGAGCAACGCCTCGTTGCCGGTAAGGTCCAAGCGGCCGTTCAGCGTCGCCGACACGTCCCCGAGCTGGCGGTTGACCGTCGCGCCGAGATTGAGCTGGTCGGTCTCCGGAATCAGCGTCCGGTAGCGGCCGAGCTCGATGCCGGGGGCGGGATTGGCCTGGACGATGCCGCGCTCGCTCTCGAGCAGGGAGCCCGAATGCTGATATTCGGACGAAAGGTTGACTCGGCCGTTCTTCGAGATGCGCAGGAAGCTCGTCTCGATGCCGTAGGTCGCACGCCCGCCGTCGGTGGCGAGGCCCCCCTCGAGCTCGCCCGTATAAGCGCGGAAGCGGGGGCGAAGGACGAAGTTCACGACGCGCTGATCGGCGCGGTAGCCATATTTGAGCGCGACCTCCTCCGGCATGATGTCGATGCGCACGATCGCTTCAGGAGGAATGTCGCGGATCTCCGCAAAGCCCGATATGCGGCGGCCGTTGAGGAGGATGATCGGCATGCCCTCGCCGCGGCCGCGGCCGCTGCGGGTCTGCGGGCCGATCGCGTCGAGCAGCTCGGCGATGCTGCCCGCGCCTAGCGCGCGTATGTCCCGGCGGCCGAGCTGGATTTCGGGCGGGATGTCGCCGATCACCGAGCCGCGCGGGCGCTGGCCGGTGACGATGATCGTCTGATTATCCTCTTCGTCCAGCGCCTCGTCCGGGTCGACGGGAGGCGGCTGCCTCTGCGCCTTCGGTGCCGGGACGGGCGGACCCGCAGGCGGGGGCGCTTGGGCGAGGAGCGGGGCGGGCACGCCGGCGATAAGAGCGGCGAGCAAAGCCTGGCGAGCGGTCACGCGGGAGATACCTTCTTGTTCTTGTCTCGAGAGGCGGCGGGCCGGTTGGCGCGGCGAGGCTGAACGCGTCCTGTATCGCCCCGTTTCGCACTAGCGCCGCGATGGCCTAGATTGAAGCGATGATCGATCCTCATCTGGCCTCGCGCTTCCGGCGCGACGTGGAAGCGGCAGCCGGTCGGATCGGGCAGCCGTTTGCGGTGGCCGTCTCGGGTGGACCGGACAGCCTTGCTCTGCTGCTTCTCGCGGGGGCGGCTTTTCCGGGCAAGGTGCGGGCCGCGACGGTTGACCACGGGCTGCGCCCGGAGGCGCGAGCCGAAGCCGAAGCGGTGGCCGCGCTCTGCGCGATCATGGCCATCCCGCATGCCATCCTCAGCGCTCGCGTCCAGCGGAAGGGCGAGGGCCTCCAGGCCGCCGCGCGCGATGCCCGCTACCGCGCTCTGGCCGCGTGGATGGACGAAGAAAGCCTCGCCCTAATAGTTACCGGCCATCATCAAGACGACCAGGCGGAGACGATGCTGATGCGGCTCAACCGCGGCTCCGGCGTTGGCGGCCTCGCGGGGATCAGGGAGCAGGGGCCGGTGCCGGGCGCGCCGCATCTTCGCCTCGCGCGGCCGTTACTCGGCTGGCGGCGCGACGAGCTGGCCGAGGTCGTTGGTGGCGCGGGGATCGAGACCGCGACCGACCCCTCGAACCTCGATCCCGCTTACGATCGGGCGCGGCTCAGGGCCGGCATCGTAGGCGCAGAGTGGCTCAACCGGGCGGGCTTGGCGAAGAGCGCGGCACTGGTGGGCGAGGCCGATGAGGCCCTGACGTGGGCGGCTCAGGAGCTGTTTTGTGAGCGTGCCGAGGTAGGAAGGGACGCGATCTCGCTGCGCGCCGTGGGCGTCCCGCCGGAGCTTTTGAGGCGGCTGGTTCTGGCCTGTTTGCGCGGGATCAATCCGGACGCGGCCCCGCGCGGCGACAAGCTCTCCGTCCTGATCGAGGCGCTCCAGGAAGGACGCGCCGGCACTCTCGCCGGCGTCAAGGCCGAGCCGCGGGGCGGCCGCTGGTCGTTCGCGCCCGCGCCCCCGCGGCTGCGCTAGGGTTTCTTCTCTTCCGAGCGGTAGAGGGTGTGGCACCCACCGCAGGCCTTCGCGACGAGAGGGGCCTGCGCCGCGAAGCCCGCCGTGTCGCCGGCGGCGGCGAGCTCGCCGAGCCGCTCGGCGGCGGCGCCGAAGGCGTGGCCCTTGGCGTCGAAATCGGCCTTGTTCGCCCAGATCGCGGGGAGGGCCCGGCTCTCGGGCGTCGCGCTTCCCGGCGGGAACAGGCCGGGCAGCGAATGGCCGAAGCGGGCAAGGCCGTCCGCGGCATGCTGCTGGGCTTTGACGTCGGAGCCGATCTTCGCGGCCGGCATCACGCTCTGGAACAGCAGGGTCGCGGCCATGTGCATCATTGCCTGGCGCGCCCCCACCAGCTCCGCCGGGCTCGGTTCGGCCGCCGCCGCCCGGAGCGCCTCGTTATGGTCCGTCGTCGTCGCGCAGGACGCGAGCAGGAAAGGGAGAGCGAGAAGAGACAGGCGGCGCATCGGCATCTCCGTCGGCAGGTCCCGCTCGTGTAGCAAAGCGGAGGGAAGGGATCGAGTCGCGGCGGCGGGGGTTGGGCAGCCATGCGCTTCGCACCGCTCGCCGCCCTTGCGCTCCTCGCCACCGCCTGCGGCGGGGACGATACGATCACCGCTCGGGCGAATAGCGCCGAGGAGCTTGAGAACCGGCTCGATCGGCTCTCCCAGGGCAAAACGGAGGAGGAGAAGCCTCGGCTCTCCTATCTCCAGGTCGGGGACCTGACGCCGGAGCTCAGGGCCACACCCTCATGCCGTCTGCATCAGCAGGGCAAGTTGGTCCTGGTGGTCAACGCCCGCGGCGCCGTGGCGCGGATCGACGGGCGACGGGTGGCGCTCGCCCTCTCCGCGCCGGTCGGGCCGACAGGGGGCTTCCTGACCGCGCCTCGCGTCACGATCAGCGTGGGCCGGACCGCGCCGTTCGCGCCCGGTGCGGACGTCTATGCCTCTGGCTGGACAGCGACGGCGACTCTCGCCGGCGACCCTGAGCGCGAGATCGAGAAGATCGAGGGAACGTGGATCTGCTCACGCTGAGTGGCGCTCATCTTTCCCCCGCTTCCGCCAGTTCGCGGACGAAGCGGTAGCTCGTCCGCTCGAATCCGAGGCTCCGGTAGAAAGCGTGGGCGGGGCCGAGATCGATATTGCTCGTCACTTCGATCAGTCCGCAGCTTTTGGCCGCGCAGCGCCTGGCAGCGGCCTCGACGAGCGCCCGGCCGGCGCCGGCGCGGCGCTCGTCCCCGGCGACCACCATGGTCGTGATGCGCCCGACCGGATTCGGGCGGTGAAGCACCGGGGTGACGTGCCAGGTGAGGAGGCCGATCACCCCCTCACGCTCCGCGACGAGCGGCGGCTCGCCCGCTTTCACGAGGCGGGCGAGGCGGCGCTTCAGCTCGGCAGGCTCGGCGGGGAAGCCAAGCTCGGCAAGCAACGCGGACATCGCCTCCGCATCGCGGGGCTTCGCTTCGCGGATGCGCAGCGGGGTCGGCTCGGGCGCGGCTTCCGGCTCGGGTTCCGCTTTAGGTTCCGGAGCGGCACGGACTCGCTCGCCGTTGCGCCTGGACTTCCTCGGGGCCGGGCCCGCGCTCTTGAGCGAGCTCTTCCAGTTGGCGGCGAGGCCTTTCTGCAGCCAGGCCTCGATCTCGTCGGGCGTGGCGGTGAGGCCGCCCTCGCCGAAGCCGAACAGCTTGCGCCCCGACGCGTCGGCGAGGCCGTAGCGGCCGTAGTCGCCGACGCCCGGAGTGCGCCGCCTCGACTTGACCAGCTTCAGGCCGCGATTGGCGGCCGCCTCGCGCAGCTTCGCGTCGCGGTCGGCCTCAGCCATTCATCAGCCCGGGATCAGCTCTTCTTCTTGGCAGAGGTCTTTTTGGCGCCCGAGCTCTTCGAGCTTCCCCCGGACTTCTTTTCCGACGACCCCGAGCGGCCGCGGACAAGGGGAATCGCGGCGGCGGCGATGACGCCGGCGGCAAGGGCGGCGCCGGCCGCAATCGCCGTTTTCGGGTTCTCGCGGGCATAATCGCGGGCGGAACCGGCCATGTCGCGGGCCGATTCCATGGCGCCGTCCGCCATGTCGCGGGCGCGCTCGCCAAGCGTCGCGGTGTCGCCGCTCTGATCCTGCTGCGCTTCGCCGTTTCCGCCGGCATGGGGCATTGCGCTGTTCGGGATATGGGACATGGTACGCTCCTTGGTTTGGGGACGCTGGCCGAACGATGCGCCGGGGGCAGGGTTCCGCCTCCGGAACGGCCTGTGCCTCGCCCCGCCGCATATCTTTGTTTCGCACGCGATTCGTCGGCAACCTTGATCCAGATCATGCGCTTTTGGCGCAGGTGAAGACATGCCGACCTTCTATTTCAACGTTCGCGGCGACGAGCTGGACGTGCCGGATTTCGCGGGCAAGCAATTGCGCGACGCCGACGCCGCGCGGGTCGAGGCCGGACGGCTGGGCGCCGAGATCGCCCGGGCCGCCCTTCTCGCCGGCGCCCCGACGCCCGACGCCGTGGTCGAAGTAGACGACGAGGAGATGCGGCCCGTCGCCGCGTTCCCGGTCTGTCAATGTGGAGGAAGCTGAGTGCTCGCCTATCCCGTCCGACTCGTGCCGATGCGCGGCGGCGGCGTCCGCGCGGTCTTTCCCGATGTCCCCCAAGCGGTGGCGGAAGGGACCGACGAGGAAGACGCGCTCTATCGAGCGACCTTCGTCCTCGAAATGTGCCTCGGCCACATGCTCGCGCACGGCGACCTGCCGCCACGGCCCTCCGACATATGCGGAGCGCCGATGGTTACGACCGAGAAGTTCACCCGGGAGCGGGAGCCCGAAGGCTCCGACTAGCGGCAGCCGGCCTGGCGGCGGGCGGCGGGGAGCTGCTCCTTCAGCCACTGGCGCATCGAGCCGCCATAGACGTCCTGCAGCTCCGCATAGGCCTTGCAGGCGTCGGCAGGCTTGTCGAGCGCGACCAAAGCCTGGCCGAGGAAATAGAGGCTGTCGGCCGCGCGCTCGCCCTTCGGGTTGTTCTGGTAATTGGCGAGGAAGGCCTTGGCGGCCGTCGCCGGCTTGCCGGAGTCGAGATAGGCGCGGCCGGCGAGGTTGGCCGCCCAGCTCGCCCAGCGGCTGGAGGGATATTTCTTCGCGACTGCCTCGAGCGCGCGCTGCGCCTCGACGTAGCGCTTGCCCTCCCAGAGGCGGAAGCCGGCATTATAGGCTTCCTCGGCGGCCGCGTCTGCGCCGCTTGACGGGCTCGATGAAGTGGTTGGGTTGTCATTCGTGATCGAGGCGGACGGCCGTGGCAGCTGCGGCGCGGGCGTGGCCGTGCGTTGCGGCTCCGCCAAGGGCGCGCTGCCTCGCTCGAGCACGTCGAGGCGCGCGCCCGTGCTGTCGCGCAGCCGCGCCACCGATTCCTCGACCAGGCGGAGGCGATTGGAATTCTGTTCGGACTGGCCGGTGAGCTCGCGCAGCTGGCTCTCGATCGCGGCGATGCGGGCGGTGAGGTCGGCGACCGCGCTCGACGCCGGGGCGCCGGACGGATCCGCCGAGCCTCGCTGTGGGTCGATCTCGGGCGCGACCTGGGCGCCGTTCGGGAAGATGCGGCGCTGGACGGCGCGCAGCTCCTGCTCGAGCCGCTCGACCTTGCGCTCGAGCGTTTCGCTCCGTTGCGCCGCGGCCGGCATCGCGATTCCCGCCAGAAGCAGCGCAGCAACAAGATGAAAACGCATGATAAAATCCCCGCCCTTACGTCCCGCTTCACATCCTAGACGCGGCCCGCGCGGGGTTGAAGACCGTTTATTCCGCAGTCGTCGGCGCCGGCGCGACAGGGTTCGCCGCGGGGCGCGCACCGCCGGCCTGCGCTCTCGCGACGAGATCGGCCGGCGCCAGGCTGACGTTCGAGATGGTCCGCTCCGGCGGGCCGAGCGGCGGGATCTGAGTCGACCCGACCGCGACACGGAGGACGTTGGCGCGACCGGTGCGGAGGCGTGGGTTCCTGGCCGCGGCGGGGACCGTGTAGGTCTGGCCGGCGGCCAGGGTGCCCATGAACAGGGCCGGGCCGCCGCCCTCCTGATCAATGCGCAGCCAGACGTCCTCGGCGGCCGTCAGGACCACGGGACCCGCCGCAGCGGGGCGCGCCGCGGGCCGTGGCCTCGGCGCACCGCGCTCCGGCGCGGGCGCGTCGCTCCCCGCGGCGGCGATGTCGGCCGGCGAGCCTGACGGCACCGCGCTGCTCCGCCACAACAGATAGGCCGCGACCAGGAGGATCGCGAGGATTCCGGCGACGATGGCGATTGATCGCGGCGGGACTCGGGCCGGATCGGCCGGCTCGTAAAAAGCGGCCGTCGCCGCGCCGGCGCTGCGCGCGCCGCCGAGCCGCTGTCGCACTTCCGCGCCGATCGCGGCGCCGTCCAAGCCGACGGCATTGGCATAGGAACGGGCGAAGCCGACGCTGTAGGTGATGGCGGGAAGGGATTCCCATTCTTCCCGCTCGATATGCTCCAGGTGGCGGATCGGGATCCGCGTCTGTCGCGCGACGTCCTCCAGGCTGACGCCTCTTTCCTCGCGCGCCATTCGCAGGCGCTCGCCGAGGCCCGTTTCCACCGGCTCGTTCTGCTCGAATTCCGCCATGCGGCCTTTTCGTCCCCTCGGCTCCTTGTCGCATAGAGACGGCCGCGATGCGCGATGTCAACCGGACCGAGCCGCAGCCCGCCGGACCGACAATCCGGATCAGCCGATGGAGACCTGCCGCGCCTCCGCCCAGGCCGAGAGGGCGGCGCGCAGATTGTCGTGCGGCCGGTCGAGCCAGGCCTCCATCTCCGGAAGGAGCGCGGCGCGGTCCAGCGAGCGCAGCATCGCCTTGATCGCGCCGACCGCCACCGGCGTGATCGAGAAACGGGTGAGGCCGATGCCGATCAGCGCCATCGCCTCCAGGGACCGGCCGCCCATCTCGCCGCAAATGCCGACTGGGACGCCGGCGGCGTCGCATTCGCGGACGATGCGGCGTAGAAAGCGCAGGATCGAGGGGCTGAGCCAGTCGTAGCGCTCCGCGAGCTTCGGATTGGCGCGGTCGGCGGCGAACAGGAACTGAGTGAGGTCGTTGGTGCCTATCGACAGGAAATCGACCTTGGGCAGGAGGATGTCGAGCGTCTCGGCAAGCGCGGGTACTTCCAGCATCGCGCCATAGCGTATCGCGGTCGGGGCGGCACGCCGCCGCTCGGCCAGCCAGAGCTTCTGGTGCTCGACGATCGCGCGCGCCGCGTCGAACTCCCAGGGCTCGGATACCATCGGGAACATGACCGAAAGCTCGCGCCCGGCCGCGGCCTCGAGGAGCGCGCGTGCCTGCGCCTTCATCAGCCCCTCGCGCTCGAGGCCGAGGCGAAGCGCCCGCCAGCCCATGGCAGGGTTCTCCTCGACCTCGCCGTCGTTGGTGTCGATGTAGGGCAGGGCCTTGTCGCCGCCGATGTCGACGGTTCGGAAGATGACCGGCTTGTCCCCCGCGGCCTCGAGCACGGAGCGGTAGAGCTTCTGCTGCGCGTCCTTGCGGGGGAGGGTCGCCGAGACGAGGAACTGGAACTCGGTGCGGAACAGGCCGATGCCGTCGGCGCCCATCAGGTCCAGCGCGGCGGCATCCTCGCTGAGCCCTGCATTGACCATCAGGGTGATCCGGGTTCCGTCCTTCGTCACCGGAGGCAGGTCCCGCAGCGCGGCAAACTCCGCGCGGCGGCGTTGCGTCAGGATCAGCTTCGCCTTGAACGCTTCCTCAACCGCCGCGGTGGGCCGGACGAAGGCGACGCCCTCGCCGCCGTCGAGCAGCACCTCGTCGCCTTCCCCGATCAGCTGGCGGACGCCGCGCGCGCGGCCGAGCATCGGCACCCCCATCGCCCGCGCCACGATCGTCACGTGCGCGGTCAGAGAGCCTTCCTCGAGGATGACGCCCTTGAGCCGGCGCCGGTCATATTCGAGCAATTCGGCCGGCCCGAGGTTGCGGGCGATCAGGATCGCGTCGTGAGGAAGGCCCATCTGCGCGGCCGTGCCGAGCTGGCCGGCGACGATCCGGAGCAGCCGGTTCGACAGGTCGTCGAGGTCGTGCATCCGGTCCTGGAGCAACGGATCGGCGATCGAGCGCATCCGCATCTGCATGCGCTGGCGGACGCGCTCGATCGCGGCCTCGGCCGTGAGGCCGCTGTCGATCGCCTCGTTGATCCGGCGCGACCAGCCCTCATCATAGGCGAACATCTTGTAGGTCTCGAGAACCTCCTGATGCTCGCCCGCCGTGCCGAATTCGGCGAGGCTCGTCATATGGTCGATCTGCTCGCGCATCTTGCGGAAGGCAGAATAGACCCGGTGGCGCTCCGCCTCGGTATCCTCGGCGACCGTATGCTCGATGAGGAAGCGCGGCTGGTGATAGACCGCGGTGCCGCGCGCCATGCCAGTGACGAGCTTCAGGCCCGCAATCCGCGCGCTGCCCTGGTCGCGCGCGGCCGCAGCGGCCTGGCTCGCCTTATCGGCGAGGCCGGCATTGGCGATCAGCTCCGAAAGCACCATGGCGACCGTCTGCAGCGCCTCGATCTCCAGCTCGTCATAGGCGCGCGCCTCGGCGTGCTGGACGGCGAGAACTCCGATCGCGCGCTCGCGCCGAATGATCGGTACGCCCGCGAAGCTGTGAAACAGCTCCTCGCCGGTCTCGGGCCGGTAGGCGAATTCGGGATGGCTCGGCGCCTCCGCGAGGTTGAGCACGTCGACGTCGCGGGCGATGGTTCCGACCAGGCCTTCGCCGAGCGCGAGCTTGGTGACGTGGACGGCGCTCTGGTTGAGGCCGACGGTCGCGAACAGTTCGAGCACTCCGTCGCGCAGCAGGTAGATAGAGCAGACCTCGCTCGCCATGGCTTCCGCTATGATCTTGACGACCTTGTTCAGCTTCGCCTGCGCGCTCGCCCGCGAGGCCATGACGTCGTGGAGCCCCGTGAGGATCTCGCGGGCGGAGGCGGCGGAACCGGTCGGCATGAGGATGCGGTAGCAGGAAGGGCGGCGGCTTCCAATCGCGCGGGACGGCGGGCGGGACCATCGACCGCCGACGTGCGTTGCGCTACGCGAACGGGACCTTTTAGGAGCAGACCGAAATGGCCAAAGGCACGACGAAATCGGGCGGCGCGAAAAGAGGCGCGGCGAAATCAGGCGGGGCCGGATCCGGCGCGAAAAGTTCGACCGGTGGCGGCACCAAGGCATCGGCCGGGAGCGGACGCTCGAAGGTCCGGACCGCCGCGCGCAAGGCGGGCACGGCTGCGGTGAAGATCGCCGAGACTCCGATCGTCAGCGAGACGGTCGCGGCGGCGCTGATGGCGGCGGCGGCGTCTCTCGCCGGGCCGCCGAAGACACGTAAGGCCGCGGCGGCAGGTACGGCGCAGGCCGGAACGGAGGCGCTGAAGCTCGGCGACGCCCTGCGCCGCATCGCGATCGACGTCGCTCGCCGGACGCTCGACGCGTGGGAGGAAGCGGAGGCCTCGCGCGGCGGAGGCCGAAAGTAGCCGCTCTCAGGCTGGACCCGCGCGGCAGGAGCGGGCGATGAAGTCGCCGTGGTCGGGCATGTGCTCGGCCATGTGCGCGTAGCTCAGCCGCATCTTCTCCATCGCGTCGGCGATGAAGTCCGGGTCGAGGGCGTCGGCGGCGGGCTCATATTCCTCGGGCTCGATGCCCTGGCCGAGCAGGACCGCGACCCAGCTCGCCGTGCCGAACAATTCGTGGCCCTCCCGGAAGAGGCGGCCCTTGGAGCGCCAGAGCTCGAGCCTGCCCGCCAGGCTGTCCGGCAGCTCCATCGTCCGGCAATAGTTCCAATAATCGGAATCGTCGCGCCGCGTCGCCTTGAAATGAAGGATGATGAAGTCGCGCACGTCCTCGTACACGTCCTGCATCTGCCGGTTATATTCGTCGCGCTCGGCAGGGCTGAAGCGGCGGTCCGGGAACAAGGCGAGCAGCTTGACGATGCCGCTCTGGATCAGGTGGATGCTGGTCGATTCCAGGGGCTCGATGAACCCGCTCGACAGGCCCAGCGAGACGACGTTGCGGTTCCACGCCAGCTTGCGGCGGCCGGGCGTGAAAGAGAGGCGGCGAGGCTGTGCGAGCGGCTTACCTTCGAGATTGGCGAGGACGAGCGCTTCGGCGTCGGCGTCGGATATGTGGTCGCTCGAATAGACCAGCCCGTTGCCCATCCGGTGCTGGAGCGGGATGCGCCATTGCCAGCCGCTGTGGCGGGCGGTGCAGCGCGTGAACGGATCGGGCTCCCCGGGATATTCGCTCGGCACTGCGACCGCGCGATTGTTCGGCAGCCAGTGGCGCCACTCCTCGTAGCCGGTGCCGAGCCTCTCCTCGATCAGGAGGCCGCGGAAGCCCGAGCAATCGATGAAGAGATCGCCCCCGATGGTTGCTCCGTCGGCGAGCGTGACCGACGCGACATCGCCGCTCTCGCCGTCGAGGGAGGCGTCGACGATCTTGCCCTCGACGCGGCGGACGCCATTCGCTTCGGCATGCCTGCGCAGGAAACGGGCGTAGAGGCCCGCGTCGAAATGAAACGCGTAGAGCAATTGCGAAAGCGGCAGGCGCGCGTCCGGTGGCGGCCTGGCGAAACGCCCCCGCTCCGCTGCGGACGCGCTCATCGACCATTGCCTGATGTCGCCGATCTCGCGCCGCCCCCGCTCGCGCAGGTACAGCTGGTGGAAATGGACGCCGCGGAAATCCTGGCCGTGGACTCCGAACGGGTGGAAATAATGCTCGCCGAGCGCGCCCCAGTCGACGAAGTCGATGCCGAGCTTGAAGCTGCCCTGGGTCGCGGCCAGGAACTGGTCCTCGTTGATGCCGAGCATGTTGTTGTAGGCGATGAGCGGCGGGATCGTCGCCTCGCCCACGCCCACGGTGCCGATCTCGTCGGATTCGATGAGCGTGATGCGGATCGTCTTGCGGTCGAGCAGATGGGCGAGGGCGGCCGCGGCCATCCACCCCGCCGTGCCGCCGCCGACGATGACGATGTCTCGGATCGAATGCTCGCTCATCGGGTCCCAGTTTCACGGTCGCCGGACGGACGCCCGGGCCGGCCCGCTTTTCCGGCGGCGGCCGCCAAAGTGCAAGCGGGCGCGGCGTTCATGCCACACCGCGGCGCGAAGCGTTCCATTAATCGGACAAATCTCTTGTCAGCGTCGCACGCTCGCATATACGAGGCCTCTGGCCCCGGGAGAGGGCTGTCGGCCGCTGTGCCGCAAGGGGAGGTTCATCATGCGTCTCAAAACGCTCGCGCTCTGCTCGTCGTCCTTCGCGATCCTGGCCTTCGGCGCAACGCCGGCGCTGGCCCAGGACGATCCCGCCGCGCAGCCGGAGCCCACGGCCGAGGCTCAGGAAAGCCCCGCCGACACCGCGGACGAGGCGGCCGACGACGGGGAAACGATCGTCGTCACCGGCCTCCGCCGCTCGCTCCAGTCCGCGCAGAACCTCAAGCGCAATTCCGAGCAGCAGATCGATGCGATCGTCGCCGAGGATATCGGCAAGCTCCCCGATATCGCGGTCTCCGACACGGCCGCGCGCATCCCCGGCATCCAGGTCCAGCGTGCCCGGGGCGAGGCCGGCTCCGTGCTTCTGCGCGGCCTCAACAACGCTTTCTACACGACCACCTATAACGGCCGCGAGATCTTCACAGCGGAGACGCGGTCGGTGGCGCTGCAGGACTTCCCGGCCGGCGGCATCGGCGCGATCGAGGCGTTCAAGACCTCGACCGCCAATCTCATCGAGGCGGGTCTCACCGGCCTCATCAACGTCCGCTCGCGGCGGCCGTTCGATTTCAAGGGTTTCGAGATCGCCGGTTCCGTCTGGGGCAATTATCCCAACCAGTCTCGCGACTTCTCGCCGAACGCCCAGCTGCTGATCAGCGACCGCTGGGACATGGGCGGCGGCGAGATGGGCGCCCTCATAAACTTCTCCTACAACCGCCTCCATTATCGCGACTCGATCCGTCGCCACGGCTTCTTCATCGCCGACCTCGCCGGCGGCCGTTCGCCCGACTGGCCCGAAATCCATTATGACGAGGGCGATCGCTGGCGCCCGTCGATCAACGGCGCGATTCAGTGGCGTCCGCAGCCCGGCGTCGAATTCTACGTCGAGGGGCTTTGGCAGGGCTATCGCGAGGAGATTACGGACCGGATGTGGGCGCAGCCGCTGTGGGGCGGCGCGAGTTACACCAACATCGTCAAAGAGGGTAACAACATCATCAGCGGCACGGTCAACCGGCCGACCGCGTGCTGCAGCGCCACCGAGACCTGGGGCTTCCAGGGCGCGACGAAGCGCTGGACCAACACTTTCCAGGTTGCCGGTGGAGGCAGCTACGACGCCGGCGCTTTGCGCATCTCGGGCGACGTCGCGATAACCGACAGCCAGTTCAAGCTGAGAACCGAGAGCGTCGACTACGAGCTCAACACCAACAATTTCTCCGTCAACTGGTTCACCGGGCGGCCCGGCGGCGACGGCCCGACCTTCCAGGTGGTCGGGATCAATCCGGCCAATCCCGCCATCTACAATTATCGCGGCTTCTTCGAGGATTATGCGAACCCGAGCGGCAACGACCTTCAGGCCCGGCTCGACTTCGAATACGAGCCCGGAATCACCGTCATTCCGCGCATCCAATGGGGCGTTCGCTTCGTCGACCGCGATGCGGGCGACACCGCCGGCGCCTTCTACTGGAACCAGCGCGGCCGCAACGTTCCGTTGAGCGCGGTGCCGCTCGAATATATTCTCCAGCCCGGCGGCTTCCGCGGCGACAATCTGCCGCCTTCCCCGATGCGCTGGCTCGGGCCGTCCTTCAACAGCGTCTGGGACAACCTGACCGCGCTACGCCAGTTCAACATCAATCTCTCCGGCAACGGCTCGATCAACGGACCGCCGATCGACCCCTCGCGCACCTACGACATCGGCGAGAAGTCGTACGCTGGCTACGGCCAGGTCAATTACGAGTTCCAGCTCGGCGGGGAGATGAGCATCGACGGCGCCATCGGCATGCGCGTCGTCAAGACGGAGTCCGACATCAAGGGCACGATCAGCTCCGTCGGCAAGACCACGCCGGTCAATTTCCAGAACGAATATACAGACTGGCTGCCCAACGCGAACATGCGAATCCGCTTCACGCCCGACCTCCAGCTGCGGCTCGCCGCGACGGAGACGCGGACGCGGCCGACCTTCCAGCAGCTCAATCCGGCGCTGAGGCTTTCCCAGCCCCAGACCTGCACGCCCAATGTGCGTTGCGAGCGGACCGGCAGTGGCGGCAACCCGTTCCTGAAGCCGCTCACCTCGCGCAACTATGATGCGAGCCTGGAATATTATTTCTCGCGCAGCGGTTTCGCGGCGATCGCCGCGTTCCGACGCGACATGAAGGGCTTCATCATAAACCGCACGGCCGAGCTGCCGGGGCTGGACCCGGAGACCGGGGCTATCCTGCTGATCAACGCTCCCTTCAATACCGAGAAGGGACGTATCCAGGGCATGGAGGCGCAGGTCACCACCTTCTTCGATTTCGGCGGGCTGCCGGACATGGCGAGGCATTTCGGCGTCCAGGCCAATGCGACCTACATCGACGCCAAGGCGGATCAGGAAACGCCGATCGGAACGCAGAATCTGCGCATTCCGGACGTTTCGAAGTGGACCTACAACCTCGTCGGCATGTTCGAGGGTGGCGGCGTCTCGGCGCGGCTCGCCTACAACCGGCGGACGGGGTTCCCCGAGGGCGCGCTTTCGCTGCGCGGCGACGGTCCCAACCGGGGTTACACGCTCCAGGGACGCGGCCACCCGATCTCGCGCCTAGACTGGTCGAGCAGCTACGCGTTCAATGACAATTTGACGCTGTTCTTCGACTGGACGAACATCCTCGGCAATCCGTTCAAGTCCGATATCGTCCGGGTGAACTACAACCTCGCGCAGAAGTCCGTGACGGGCACCGAGATTTTCCCGATGGTCGTTCGTTTCGAGGAGAGCGTGTTCACCGGGGGCATCCGCTTCCGCTTCTGACGGAGGCGGCGGGAGGCTGTTTGAGCCGAGGGGCGGGCGACCGCCTCCCGGTTATTTTTTGGCGGGAGCCGGCCCACGCAGGGCCGTAAGGCGCTCAAGCGCCGGGGCGAGCGACGGCAGCCCGTTCTCGGGCCGGTCCAGATCGAAATAGGCGACCGCGGCGACGTCGTCGCTGCGGTAGAAATTGGTCCAGCCGGTCGGCAGCTTGGGGTCGCTCAACGGACGCGGCGTCTCGCCGGCCAGGAGCTGGGCGAAGCCGTTCCGCGAGCCGGGGTCGACCGTGACCGGAATGAGCGGCGCGCCCTTGCGCTGCAGGCGCAGCACCTCCGCCTTGGGCCAGCCGCCGATCTGCTGCCACGCCACCTCGATGTCCCGGGCGAAGTAGTTCGGGTCGGGCACGTGAAAGCGGTAGAAGGTCCAGCGGCCCTGGCCCTCGTCGGCGACGGGGGCGCCCTGGAAGCGGTTGGTATAGGCGCCCTGGCCCCAGGCGGTGCCGATATAATCCTCGGTCCCCGTGCCGACCAGCGAGGCGAGCGCGCCGTCGCCCCAGCGGCACCGACACAGCCGGACGCGTGGCGCCGTCCCAGAACATCTCGAGGCTGAGGCCGCGAAGCGCCTCCGGCGACCGGTCCTCGATCGTCATCCACATCCGGTCGATCGTGCCGGGGCCCGAAACATCGGTCAGCGTCAGGGCACCGCCGATCGGGATCGTCTGGAAAGCGTGCCCCTTGGCGCCCTTGTTCTCGGCGCCGCCCGCGCCTTTGGCACCCGTAGGATTCTCCGGGCTCACCCAGTGCGGCCGCTCGCCGGCGCGATAGCGAAACAGCTCCTCGCCGGCGCCCGGTCCCGCGGCCAGCAGGGCCAGCGCGAGCGTGGCGGCTCCCTTCAATTCTTCGCTTTGGGCGGGCGCAGCGAAAGGCCGATCACGGGCTTGCCCTTCTCCCACATGAGGGGGGCGACGTAGAGATAGCGCTTGTCGACGGCCTTGCGGCAGCCCTTGGTCGCTGCCCAGGCATGGAAGGCGATGAAGCTGCGCTGGCCGACCTGGAAGATGCTGGGGTGGCCGGGGCCGCTCAGGCAGCCCGCTTTCTTGTCGTTGAAGCTGTGCAGGATCGGGTTTTCGGGCGCGTCCTGGCAGGGGCCGAGAGCGCCGGCGCAGGTGGCATAGCCGGTCGCGTAAGGGGACAGGCGCTGGTCGGGATTCCAGCCGTAGTAAGCCGCCGAGTAGAACAGGCGGTGTCCGGCCGGCGAGCGCACCATGGCGGGGGCCTCGACCAGCTTCCACTCCCAGGCCTTGTCGTCCTTGACCATCGCCACCGGCTCGCCCGTCACCGACATTCCGTCGGCCGAAAGACGCTGGCCCCAGATGACGGTGCCCTTGCCGACCGCGTTCCCGTCGCTCTTGTAGTAGAGGTAGAGCTTGCCGTCGGCGTCCCTGAAGGAGTCAGCGTCGATCGTGCCGCCTTCCGAGGGCTGGCAGACCAGCGGCGCCTCGGACGTGTCGCGGAACGGGCCGCGCGGGTTGTCCGCGGCGGCGACGCCGACGCACTGGATGTCGCGTTTGCGGTCGCGTGCCGTGTAATAGAGCAGCCAGCGAGTGCCGACGCGCATCACCTCCGGAGCCCAGGTGAAGTCCTTCCTCGCCCAGCGGCCGAGCTCCGGCATCCCGTCGACCAGCTTGCCGCTCGAGTCGCGGACATAATCCCAGTGAATGAGGTCCTTCGACGTCGCCATCGGCAGGTTGATGCCGCGATTGGTGGCGTAAGCGGTGAACTCGCCGTTGTTCAGGACCACGAACGGATCGGCGAAATCCTGCTCGAAGACCGGGACGAAGAGAGGTTCGGCCGCTGCGGCGATGGCGGACGGGGCGAAGGCGGCGGCGAGGCCCGCGAGGGCGAGGCGGCCGGAGCGGAACAGGCTACGCATGGTCCCTGGATAGACCTGTCGCGGCCCGCCGAGAAGCCTGTTATGCCGTCGGCATGCGCGGTTTCTTCCTCGGTGCGATGCTCGCGGCCTTCGTCCTTCCGGGCTGCGCGTCTCCCGGCGTGCGGCATGCGGCGGTCGCGAACTATTCGAACCCCGTCATCGACGCTGATTTTCCGGACCCCGCCGTGCTCAAGGCGCGCGACGGCTATTTCTATGTCTATGCGACGCAGGGCGGCCCGGAAGGGGCGATGCGCAACATCCAGGCGGCGCGTTCGCGCGACCTCGTGACGTGGCACGTGCTTCCCGATGCGCTGCCGACCAAGCCGGCCTGGGCGAGCCGCACTCAGGATTTCTGGGCGCCGCACGTGGTCGAGCATGACGGCCGCTACATCATGTATCTTTCCGCCAAGCCCGACGTCGCGCTGGAGGACAAGAAGAGCGGGCTCTGCCTCGCCGTGGCGACCGCCGACCGGCCGGAAGGCCCGTTCCGAGACATGGGCAGGCCGCTCCAGTGCGGGCGGGAATTCGTCAACATCGATCCGATGGCCTTCGACGATCCGGCGACCGGGAAAAGGCTGCTCTACTGGGGATCGGGGTTCCAGCCCATCAAGGTCCGCGAGCTGGCCGAGGACCGCATGTCCTTCGCTTCGGGGAGCGTCGCGGTCGACCTCGTCCATCCGATCAGGGACGATCCGGCCAAATATCAGCGGCTCGTCGAGGGCGCCTGGGTGGTGCGGCGCGGCGGCTATTATTACCTCTTCTACTCGGGCGACAATTGCTGCGGGAAGGACGCGCATTACGCGGTCATGGCGGCGCGGTCGCGAAGCGCCACCGGGCCGTTCGAGACGCTGGCGCAGGCGACCGGTGCGACGAACAGCGTGATCCTCGAGCGCTACGGAAACTGGATCGCGCCGGGTCACAATTCGATTTTCCGCGATCGGGACGGGGAGGACTGGATCTTGTACCACGCCGTCGATTCGCGCCGTCCAAAGGCCCGGGAGAGCGACGACGTCAACACGCGGCGCGTGATGCTGATCGACCGGATCGTCTGGAAGGACGGCTGGCCCAAGGTCCTCACGGGCGGCGGGCGGCGCCCGCGGCCCTAGTCGCCGGCGCCGGCTTCGTCGATCAGGACCATCACTTCCGAGATGATCGCCCCCATCGCCGCGCGCGCAACATCCGCGTGCCGCCCCTCTATCGCGGTCAGCACGGCTTCGTGCGCGGGGAGGCTGGCGGTGCGGCCCTTGAAGCGGTTGGTGAACAGGATGGAGGTTCGAAGCGCTGTCGCGACGACGTCCCTGAACTGCATGTAGAAAGGATTGGCCGAGGCGTTCAGCACTGAGATGTGGAACGCGATGTCGGCCTCCAGCGTGTCCTCGCCGCCGGTCTCGGCCGCTTCCATGTCGCGATAGGCGGTGCGGATCGCGGCGGCCGCTTGCGGATCGCCGGCGCGGGCGGCGAGCGCCGCGGCCTCGGGCTCGATCGCGATCCTCAGCTCGCTGAACTGGCGGAGCAGCTCCAGCGAGAATTTGCGCTCCAGGATCCAGCGCAGCACGTCGGTGTCGAAGAGGTTCCAGGCGGAGGAGGGCTGGACCGTGGTGCCCTTGCGCGGCCGGGCCGTGAGCAGGCCCTTTGCGGTCAGCATCTTGACCGCCTCGCGAGTCACCGAGCGGCTGACGCCGTGCTGGGCGGCGAGCTCCGCCTCGGTCGGGAACCGCTGGGTCTCGTAGACGCCGGTGACGATGTCGCGGCCAAGCGAGTCGAGCAGGCCGAAGGTGAGGTTGCGCGCGGGCGTCGCCACTCCGCTTCTTCCCTCCGCGCCCCCAGCCATGGGGCGATGCTATACCTCGGCGAAGGGAGCGGCAATCGCTAGAGGAAGGGCTCCACCCGCTCGCGGCGGCCGACCAGGAAGGCATCCGCCACTATCCGCAGCGGCTCCCGGTCGACCTCGCTCTGCCCATTGTCGATGAGCTCGTGGAACCGCTCGTAAATGCCCGGATATTCGCCGCGCTCATGGAGAGGCTCCGCAGCGCCGTCGATCATGAGGCGCGCGCCGCCGTCGAGGAGGGCGATTGAAGCCCCTTCCTCGATTTCGACTTCCAGGGTCCACTTCTCGCCGTCGCTGTAGCGCCAGTCCAAATCGGCGCAGAAGGCGTCCGTCCCGCCCGCGAAGGTCAAGCGGGCCGCGATCGGCGTCTGCCGGTTCTCGGGGTAGGAGAGGATCGCTTCACGGACGAAGAGCGGCATGGGCAGGATGCGCGTAGCGATGGAGAGCGCGTTGATGCCGGGGTCGAACACGCCGAAGCCGCCCGGTGCCCAGATCCATTCCTGCCCCGGATGCCATTTGCGCACGTCCTCGTGCCAGAAGATGCGCAGGGAGCGGATGGCCTTGCCGGCGAGCGCTCGCCGCGCGGCGTCGACACCCGGCGCATGCTGCGAGTGCCAGCCGGCATAGAGCGTGCGTCCCGCGCCTTGAGCGAGGCGCTCCATCTCGTCCGCTTCGCCGAGGGTCGCGGCCGGCGGCTTCTCCAGCAGGACATGGAGACCGGCGCCGAAGGCGTCGGCGGCAATGGCGCGGCGCACCGTCGGAGGCGTCGCGAGCACGACGGCATCGAGCTCGCCGGCAAGGTTCCGCATCATCTCGCGGTGATCGGTGAAAGCCGGCACTCCGGCCTCGACCGGACGGCGGCTGGAGACGGCGACGAGCTCGAAACGCGGGTCGGCATGGATGGAGGGGACGTGCTGGTCCCGGGCGATCTTGCCATAGCCGATAATGGCGATGCGGATGGGCATGGCTTGGGTTATGGTCGGCCCAAGGAGGAAATTCCATGGCCGATCGCGACGCGGGACGGATGATTGGCAGCGGCGAGAGCGAGGCGCGCCGGATTTTCGCCGTCCAGCGCGCCGCGTCGCGCGCCGGCCCGGCGCCAGACGCGAAGCTGCGCCGCGACCGGCTCGATCGGTTGCGGACCGTCGTTGCAGGCAATGAGGCGGCCCTGGCGGAGGCGATTTCCGAGGATTTCGGAGTTCGGTCGCGCATCGAAACCGAATTGCTTGAGATCGTCCCGACTGTGAGCGCGATCCGCCACGCCCGGCGCAAGGTCCTCGCCTGGATGAAGCCGGAGCGGCGCCGGGTCGATCCCCTGTTCCAGCCGGCCAGGGCCTGGGTCCGGCACGAGCCGCTCGGAGTCATCGGCATCATCTCGCCCTGGAACTATCCGCTTCAGCTCGCTCTTTCCCCCCTCGTCGACGCGATCGCGGCGGGGAATCGCGCGATGGTGAAGCCGTCCGAGCTGACACCGGCCTTCTCGGAGTTGCTGCGCCGGCTTATGGCCGAGCGTTTCGACGAGGCGGAGGTCGCCGTGGTCACCGGAGGCGTGGAGGTCGGGCAGGCCTTCGCCTCGCTGCCCTTCGATCATCTCCTCTTCACCGGATCGACCGAGATCGGGCGCAAGGTATACCAAGCCGCCGCGATGAACCTGACGCCGGTGACGCTCGAGCTCGGGGGCAAGTCGCCGGCCCTTGTCTGCCCCACGTACGACCTCGGCAAGGCCGCGCGCAGCATCGCGTTCGGCAAGTTCGTCAACGCCGGGCAAACCTGCATCGCGCCCGATTACGTGCTTGTGCCCGAGGGACGCGAGGAAGCCTTCGCGCAGGCGGTGTTGGCGCAGGTGCGCCGTTCCTATCCCGAAGTCGAGGCCAATGACGACTATTCGGGCGTTATCTCCGAGGGACACCGACAGCGACTGACCAAGGCCGTCGAAGCCGCGCGGGCCGCGGGCGTGCGCGTCCTGCAGCATGGCGAAGCGTCCGGAGCCAAGGTGCCGCCGACCATCGTCATCGGCGCGGACGAGAAGACGCTTTTCCTCACCGAGGAGATATTCGGGCCCGTTCTCCCGGTCCTCGGCTATGGAAGCCTCGACGAGGCGCTAGACTTCATCCGCGTCCGCGAGCGGCCCCTCGCGCTCTATTGTTTCAGCGACGGCCGCCGCGAACAGCAACGCGTGGTCGACGGCGCCCTCTCGGGAGGGGTTACGATCAACGGAACGCTGCTCCACGTCGCGCAGGAGAATCTGCCGTTCGGCGGGGTGGGCGCGAGCGGCATCGGCGCTTATCACGGCCATGAAGGTTTCAAGCGCTTCACCCATGCCCGCGCCGTCTACAAGGTCGGCTTCGTCAACATGTTCGAAAAGCTCGGCCCGCCGTGGGGCAAGGTCGCGACGGGCCTCGCGAAAAGGCTGGCGAAGCGCCGCTGATCACGCTCCCGCCAGCGGTCTGCCGCGAATCATGTCGGCTGCCTTTTCGGCGATCATGATCGTCGGCGCATTGGTGTTCCCCGACACGAGCCGGGGCATGACCGAGGCGTCGACGACGCGAAGCCGTTCCACGCCCTGGACGCGGAGCTGGGGGTCGACCGCCGCCTGCGGCCCGCGGCCCATCGCGCAGGTGCCGACCGGATGGTAGATCGTCGTGCCCCAGGTTCGGGCGTGCTCGAGCAGCTGCTCGTCGGTCTGGACTTCGGGCCCGGGCATGAGCTCGCGTTCGACATAGGGCGCCAGCGCGGCCTGCGCCGCGATGAGGCGGCCCCAGCGCAGGCCAGCGACCGCCACTTCCTGGTCGAGGGGGTCGGAAAGGTAGTTCGGCCGGATCGCCGGATAGGCGACGGGGTCGGGCGACTTGATCCGGATCGTGCCGCGAGACTCCGGCCGGAGCTGGCAGGGCGCGATGGTAAGGCCGGGCTCGCGCTCCAGTTCCATCTTCTGGGCGTTGGCGAGCTTGTCGGGGTCCATGGTCGCGGGGAGGATGTGGAACTGGATGTCGGGACCGGCGAGGTCCGGCCGCGACTTGCAGAAGACGGCGACGTGGGCGGCGGAGAGGGTCAGCAGGCCGCGCTTCCGCAGCAGGTATTTGAATGCCTCGCCGAGGAAACGGGGGCCGCGGACCATCTCATTGACCGAGACGACGCCCTTCCTCAGCCGGTACGTCTCGCCGACGACGAAATGGTCCTGGAGGTTTTCGCCAACGCCGGGGAGGTCGCCGACGACCGGGATGCCGTGCTCGCGGAGCAGCTCGCCGGGGCCGACCCCTGACAGCTGGAGCAGCTGTGGCGAGTTGACCGCGCCGCCCGCGAGAATAATCTCGGCATTGGCCTGGGCCACTCGGGTGACGCCGTTCTGGACGAACTCGACGCCGATCGCGCGCTTGCCCTCGAAAAGCACACGGGTGGCGAGCGCTTTCGTCTCGACCTGCAGGTTCGGGCGTTGCATCGCCGCGTGAAGGTAAGCGACGGCGGCGGAGCAGCGCTTTCCGTCCTTGATCGTCACCTGATACCAGCCGACGCCTTCCTGCTCGGCGCCGTTCGGGTCGCGGCGCGGGAGGCCCAGGGCCTCACAGGCCTCGATCACGGCTTCCGACACGGGGTGAGTGTCGCGGGGGTCCGAGACGTTGAGCGGCCCGCCGGTGCCGTGAAGGTCGCAGGCGCCGCGCTCCTGATTCTGGCAGCGGCGGAAATAGGGAAGGACGTCGTCCCAGGCCCAGCC
>DATAIU010000052.1:0-8655 GCA_036262495.1 Allosphingosinicella sp. | reverse complement strand
CCGCTGTTCGCGCTGACCCTCGTGACCGGGTGGGTCGCCGACCGGCTCGACCGCCGCGTGATCGCCCGGGCCTCGATCGCGCTCGAAATCTTCTGCGCGGTCACTCTCGCCTGGCTGAGCTGGACCGGGGCGGTCACGCTGCTTCCCCTCTTCCTCGTCGCGGGATTGCTCGGTGTCGCCCGCGCCTTCGCCGCCCCCGCGCTGTCCGCTTTGTCGCCGAACCTCGTGCCCCGCGAGATACTGCCGCGCGCCATCGCGACCAGCACGATCGCCTGGCAGGCGGGCGCGATCGCCGGCCCGCCGATCGGCGGCTATCTCTACGCCGTCCACGCCTACCTGCCCTACGCGGTCGCGGCAGGCCTCTTCTCGCTGTCGCTCTTCTGCATGTTCATGATCCGCCCGATCGAGCGGACTCGGATCGACGCCTCGCGCAACCCCTGGCAGCAGATGATCGACGGGCTGCACTACGTGCGGAAGAACCGCCTCGTCCTCGGCGCCATCTCGCTCGATTTGTTCGCCGTCCTGCTCGGCGGGGCCACCGCCATGCTCCCCGTCTTCGCTCGCGACATCCTCCACGCCGGGCCGACGGGCCTCGGCCATCTCCGGGCCGCGCCGGCGGTCGGCGCGACGGCGGCGGCGATCTGGTTCGCCTGGAAGCCGTTGAAGCGCGACGTCGGCGCCAAGATGCTCGCCGCCGTGGGCGTGTTCGGAGCGGCGACCATCGTCTTCGGCCTGTCGCGCTGGATGCCACTCTCTTTGCTCTGCCTGGTGTTGCTCGGCGCGGCCGACATGCTTTCGGTCTTCGTCCGCCAGTCCTTGATCCAGCTCTACACTCCCAACGACATGCGCGGCCGGGTCGGCGCCGTCTCGACCCTCTTCATCTCGGCCTCGAACGAATTGGGCGAGGCGGAATCGGGCTTCCTCGCCGCCTTGATCGGGCCGGTCGTCGCGGTCGTCGCGGGCGGCGCGGGGGCGATCGCCGTGACCCTCCTCTGGGCGAAATGGTTTCCGGAGCTCCGCCTTGCGCGAAGCTTCGAGCCACCCAATCTGGGCGACACGAACAAGGTGATGGAGACGACGACATGAGAGCGGGCAGCATCCTCGAGACGATCGGCCGAACGCCGCACATCCGCATCAATCGTCTGTTCGGCGAGGCCGAGGTGTGGGTGAAGTCGGAGCGCTCCAATCCCGGCGGTTCGATCAAGGACCGCATCGCCCTCGCCATGATCGAGGATGCCGAGCGCTCGGGCGCGCTGAAGCCCGGCGGCACGATCATCGAGCCGACCTCGGGCAATACCGGCGTCGGCCTTGCGATGGTCGCCGCGGTCAAGGGCTACAGGCTGATCCTCGTCATGCCCGAGAGCATGAGCCTCGAGCGGCGCCGCCTGATGCTCGCCTATGGCGCGACCTTCGACCTCACGCCCCGCGAGGGCGGGATGAAGGCCGCGATCGCGCGCGCCCAGGAGCTCGCCGCGCAGACCGAAGGCGCCTGGATCCCGCAGCAATTCGAAAATCCGGCCAATATCGAGGTCCACCTGCGCACCACGGCCCAGGAGATATTGGAGGATTTCCGCGACTCGCCGATCGACGTGCTGATCACCGGCGTCGGCACCGGCGGCCACATCACCGCCTGCGCGAAGCTGCTCAAGAAGGAATGGCCGGGCCTCGAGGTCTTCGCGGTCGAGCCGACGCTCTCGCCGGTCATCTCCGGCGGCCAGCCCGGACCTCACCCGATCCAGGGCATCGGCGCGGGGTTCATCCCCGCCAACCTCCAGACCGACCTCATCGACGGCACGATCCAGGTCGCGCCGGAGGACGCCAAGGAGATGGCGCGCCGCGCCGCTCGGGAGGAAGGTGTGCTCGTCGGCATCAGCTCGGGCGCCAGCCTTGCCGCGGTCGCGCAGAAGCTGGCGGAGATCGGCCCGGGCAAGCGCATCCTCACCTTCAATTACGACACCGGCGAGCGCTATCTCTCCGTCCCGGATTTCCTGCCCGAGGCGTAGGCGGAGATCCGCGCCGCGAGAGCCTCCGCATCGGCCTCGCGGAGATCGACGATCCGCGGCGCCCTGACGACCGGCGCGCCCGCCGTGTCGACCGACAGCGTCGCCAGGCCGAGGCGGCGCTGAAGCGGGCCGCGGCTGAGGCTGAGCGCCTGGACGTTGGCGACGGGGACGAGCCAGAGCCGCTGCCGCCAGGCGCCGCGCGCGACGAACAGCAGCTCGCCGTCCAGCGCGTAGCGATGGAAGCGCCGTTCAACCGCCACGCCGATTGCGAGCAGGGGGAGGAAGAGGAGGAGAAAGAGGAGTTGCGGCCGCCACAGCGAGCCCGCCAGGATCAGCGCCGCGAGGGGCAGCAGCTTCCCCACGAGGCTGCGCAGGATGTGGCGCCGCGAGACCGTCGCGAGCTCCGGCGGCGGCGGCAGCCGATAGGCGCCGGCCTCGGCGAGGATCGCGGCGACCTCATCCCGCTCGGCGAATGGCGCGGCCGCCTGGCGCCCGCTCCGCTCCCCGCCCGAACCGAGGGTCTGGAACGACAGGCCCGACCAGCCGAACGCGTTGCGCACCGGCCCCGTGTCGACCGCGGCGAGCTGGACCCGGCGCCGCGGGATGACCGCCTCGCGCCGCGTGAAGAGGCCGTGCTCGCGCCGGAAACGCCCGCCTTCGAGGACCAGGCGAAAGCCGAAGTCGCGCGCCGCCGTCCGCACCACGCCCGCGATCAACCCGAGCAGCACGGCGAGAAAGAGGACGATGGCGATGGCGGCCGCGGTGAACCGCTCGGGCAGATAGTCGCCGATCAGCCCCATCCAGCGCGCCGGATCGTATATGTCGAAGGGAAGCAGGCCGTCGAAGGTCTGCAACAGCGCGAAGAAGCCCGCGATATACATGAGCGAGAAGCTGAACAGCCCGAACAGCAGCAGCCGCGGCACGCCCATCGCGTAGAGGAGGCGTCCCTCGGGCGCCGTTTCGACGGCCGCCTCGGCCTGCGGCGCGACGGCGTGGAAGGCGCGGACGATCTCGCGGAGGCGCTGCGCCTCGGCCAGCGTGACGCTGTCGAGCAGCCCTTCGTCCCTGCCGCCGGCCCCCGTCTCGATCCGCACTCGGGCAAGCCCGAAGACGCGGGCGAGGAACGTGCGCTCGATGTCGACGTCCTGGACGCGGTCGAACGGAATCGTGCGGCGGTTGCGGCTGAATATGCCGCTCTCGACGACGATCTCGCTCGCGCCCACCACGTAGCGGAAGCGCCGCCAGGCGAGCCACTTCGAAAACACAACCACAGCCGTCATCACTGCGACGAGCGCGAAAATCCTGGTGAATCCGCCGCGCGAGGCGAAGGCGACGCCCGCAGGAACAGCAAGCACGGCCCCCGGCGCTTCCTTGAGGAACCGGAGCAGTATCGTGCCGGGATGAAGCCTGCGGTCGGCGATGGCGGCGCTCATTCCTCGCCCGGCGCGATGCGGCCCCGGATCTCGTCGCGCATCGCTTCCGCCGTCTCGCGCCAAAGGCCGGGGAGGACGACCTGGCTGTGCAGCGTCCCCGCGGTGTGGAGGACGAGGCGCGAGAGGCCGAGCGAACGCTCCAGCGGGCCCTGCGATACGTCGATATGCTGAACCCGGCCGAGCGGGACGATCGTGTAGATCCGGGTCCAGACGCCGCGCCGGACGTGCAACTCCTCCACGCCCATCTCATAGCCCCAGGCCCGGTAGCGCCGGGCCGGCGAGAGGACGACCAGATAGAGCGCGGCCAGCACCGCCGGCGCCGCCAGCGTTCCGCGCGGCAATCCCAGCCTTCCGCCCAGGATCGCCTCCACGACGAAAGCCGCGGCGATCAGAATCGCACCCGCGATTGCGCCGTTGAGGCGCAGCAGCCGGAAGAAGGCCGGATCGAGCGGCGTCAAGCTTTTGTCCCCATGGCTCCACCTTTAGGGGCGCGCCGTGCTAGGCGTCCACCATGTCGCCGATCCTGCCGTCGCTCGTCGCCTTCACCGCTGCCGCCGCGCTGCTGACCGTCACGCCCGGCCTCGATACGGCGCTTGTGCTGCGGACAGCCACGGCCGACGGCGCGCGGCGCGCCTTTGCCGCGGGGCTCGGCATCTGCCTCGGCTGCCTGGCCTGGGGCGTCGCGACCGCCTTCGGCCTTGGCTTGCTGCTAAGGGCCTCCAGCTTCGCCTATACGGCTCTCAGGTGGACCGGAGCGGCCTATCTGCTCTGGCTTGGCGTTCACCTGCTCATGCGGCCCCGCGGCGCGTTCGATACCGAGGCGGTTGCGCCACGGGCGGAGGGTTCCGCCTGGTTTCGCCGCGGCTTCCTCACCAACCTGCTCAACCCGAAGGTGGGCATCTTCTACATGTCCTTCCTTCCCCAGTTCATCCCCCCCGGCGCCGACGTGGCGTTCTTCACTTTGCTGCTCGCCACGGTTCACGCGCTCCTTGGCCTTGCCTGGTTCGCCCTGCTCGTCGTCGCGACGCGCCCCCTCGCGATGGCGCTGCGCCGGCCAGCGCTGGTCCGCACGCTGGACCGAGTCACCGGGGGCCTCTTCCTGCTGTTCGGCCTTCGCCTCGCTCTTACTCGGGACTGACCGGAACCCGCAAAGGGGCGCAGCGTTGGGGTCCCGTAACAATTGGAGGCAAAGCCCATGAGCGACAACGACCGAGAGAGGGAAACCACCATCGTCCACACCGACGGCGGGGGCGGCGGCGGGACGATCATCGCGGTCGTGCTGCTGATCGCCGTGCTCGCCTTGCTCTTCTACCTGTTCGGCGGCCAGCTGATGGGCGGCGCTTCGAAGAAGACTGACGTCAACGTCGACGTCTCGGCCCCGGCGAAGAGCAGCTGAGCCGACGCCGGAGCAACGATAAGGAATAGAAAAGATGGGCGATTTCGACCGCGACCGCGAAACGATCAGGGAAACCCCGCCTGAGACGGTACGGGAGACGGACCGCACGACGGTAGTGACGACCGACGGCGGCCGGGGCGGCGGTGGCGGCGTGATCGCCGTGGTCGTCCTCCTGCTCGTCGTGCTCGCCATTCTCTGGTTCGTGTTCGGCGGCGGCCTCAACAAGACGGCGGACAAGGTCGGGGTCAACGTCAACGTCGATGCGCCGAACGTCAGCATTCCCGACAAGATCGACGTCAAGCTGCCCGACAACGTCAAGGTGCCGGACGTCAACGTGAAGACCGACGGCGACGGCAACGCATCGAAATAGGCTGGACGGGGGTGAACATTGGCTGTCACCCCCATTCAGCATTTTATCAACCGAATCAGTGGATAAGCAGGGCGTCGGCCCGCGGGCCGGCCCCTCGAGTCGCGTAACGAGGGAGGGGCCGGCAGCTCAGGCTGCCGGCCCCTTAGCTTTCAGCGGTCGGCCGGCGCGTTCGGATTGTCGTCCGCCTCTGCGTCGGGCGCGCCGCCCCCGCCGTGATAGGCCATCCCGCTTTGCCCGCCCCGGCCCAGGAGCCCGTCCTTGCCGCCCGCTGGCTTGCCGCTGTGCGGGTTCGGATAGGCGCCGCCCCCCGAATCGCCGCCGCCCCCGCGGCCTGAGAGCACGCCGTCGCTTTCCGGTGACTTGCCGTCTGTCATGCGCGCCTCCTTGAATCCGCGGACTCAATGGCCGGAGCGCGCTCGGGTTCCGGACCTACACGGCGCTCCCCGCCAGCCGCCCGGACCGAAAATCCGGTACCGGGCGCGCGAAGCCGACCACGTTGCGCCGCTCGGCGGGTAGCGCCCGCGTCGAAGGCTGAAGCGGCAGACCCGCCTGAGTCGCCATCACGGCCGCCTCGGCGATGCTGCGGACGCCGAGCTTGGCCATGATGTGCGCCCGGTGCATTTCGACGGTCCGCACGCTGATCCCGAGTTCGTGAGCGACGGTCTTGTTCGAATGGCCGGCGAAGAGCGCCGCCGAGATGTCGAGCTCCCGCGCGGTGAGGCGGCCGAGCCGGTCCTGCGCCGCACGCCGCGCCTCGCCATCCCGAACCGACGTTTCGAGCGCCTGCCAGGCGGGCGCAAGGGCGGCTGCCAGGGTGGCGGCATCGAGGGGTCGTTCGAGGAAGTCGATCGCGCCGAGCTTCATCGCGGCGACCGCGACGCTGACCTGCCCGCCGGCGCTCATCGCCAGCACCGGCCAGCTCGTCTGCCGTTCAATCAGAGTCTCGAGCAGGGAGAGGCCGTCCGCCGCGTCGACGTCGAGCAGGATGATCCCGGGCATCAGATGGGAGCAGATCTCGACGAACTCGGAGCCACTTCCGAAAGGCCAGGCCTCGGCGCCGATCTTCGCCAATTCCAAGGTGAGAGCCCGCCGGCTCGAAATTTTTCCGTCTATCACGTAGACGGTGCGTTGGTGCGACATAAGCCCGCTCCCCAAAAGGCCAAAATACAGGGCCACGCCCGCCAAGTCTCTGACCCGGCAGGTTAATGTTCAACCTAGGGAAATTACGATGAACGGTCGCTTACCTCGGGACGGCCCCGATCGGCGACCCTCCCTCTCGGCGCCGCCGGCGCACGCGGCGGCCTGCGGCTTTAGCTGTTTACATAGATCAAGACCGGGTCGTGATTGGCGCGGAACCCTTGCCGTAACCGGCGAATCGGCGCGCGCAGCATTACGCGTGTACAACTCCTGTCGTGCAACGCCTTAACCCTGGGCGTTAACCTTGTCCCCGCAGGACGCGCTTTTTGGGTCCTGACTGTTGCGTATCGGGGGGTGAAGCGTGGAGGTCACGCATCTCTTCAGCGGGAATGCGCTGGGCGCGGTCGACGGAGGCGGCCGGGTTCGTCTCCCCCCCTTCATCCTGAACGAGATGGCGCGCCACGGCGACCGCGGGCGGCTGCTGTTCGGAGTCCATTCCAGCGACCCCTGCCTCACCGGCTACGGCGCCTCGCTGAAGTCGCGCCTGTACGCCGAGCTCGAGCGGCGGCGCCTCCGCGACGAGGAAACCGGCATCGCGGCGAACGACCATCACGCCCGGGCGCGGCGATTGTTCGGTCTGGTCGAGGAAGCACCCTATGACGAGGCCGGCCGCATCCTCCTGCCGCCGCTCGCGCGGCGCCGCGGAGGAATCGGGGAAGCCATCCTCTTCATCGGGGCGGGCACGCATTTCGAGCTTTGGGACCCGGCGACGGCGCTCGGCGAAGGTTCGCCCGAGGTGCGCGAAGTCGCCCGCTACCGGCTCGAGGCCGAGGGAATTCAAGCGAGCGAGGAGGAGAAAGGAAGATGAGTTTGCTGTGCGCTTTGGGCGGCCACGAGGCGGCCCCGGGAGAGGTCTATAACGGCGGATATTATTTCGCCCGCTGCCGGCGCTGCGGCGAGGACATGATCCGCTCCGGCGCGGCGTGGCGGATGGTGCCGGAGGGGCACCGCGTGGTCTGGAGGGGCGGATGCCGGCGCCATTCGCTCGAGCCCGACCTCAGTGGGGCCCTTCCCGTCCTCCACCGCGACGCGAACCTCCCGGCGGTGCGGACACCCTTCGCTTCCTGGAGCCGCGACATCGTCCTCGGGCGGCGGCGGAAGCGGCGCGGGCAAAACGCCACGGCCGCGATCGTCGAGCGCGAGGAGCCGCAATATCCGGCCTTCCTCGTCGTCGCCGCCCTCGTGGGCGCCGGGCTCCAGCTGATCTTCAGCCTCGGCTCAGGGCGAAGCCTCGGCTAAGAGGCGCCTTGCACCCTTTGCGACAGGGAGTTAGGGGCGGGGCGGCTTAGGAGTGTAGCTCAGCTGGTAGAGCATCGGTCTCCAAAACCGAGGGCCGGGGGTTCGAGCCCCTCCACTCCTGCCAGCGCCCTTCGCCTTCCCGCAACCGCCCCGCAAGTCCGCGGACGAGGCCGGGCGCGGGAGAGGCTTGCGGAAGCGGGCGATCGGCCTAAGTAGCAGGCAGCAGGCACAAGGCGACGCCCCGCGCGGCGCGCGAAAAGCGAAAAGGCGAGACAGACGTGGCGACATGGAATCCGGGCAAGTTTCTGCGCGAGGTGCGCTCCGAGACCGCCAAGGTCGCCTGGCCGAGCCGCAAGGAGACGCTGATGACCGGCCTCATGGTCCTGATCATGACGAGCCTTCTCGGAATCTTCTTCTTCTCGGTCGACAGCCTGTTCAGCCTGCTCGTCCGCGGCCTCGTCAGCCTGGTCAGCTGAGGCGCCGGCACCGAACGCCGTCCGTCCCCTCCCCGCGCGCGCACGGCTAGGCAGCGGGCCCTTGCCGCGCTAAAGGCGGTGCCGGCCGGGCCGCGCCGCGAACCGCCTCCCCCGAGACGACCGATCAGACAGGTAGAAAATCCCTTATGTCCCGCTGGTATATCATCCACGCTTATTCGGGCTTCGAGAACAAGGTCCGCGACGCGATCCAGGCGGAGGCGACCCGCCTCGGCCTCGACCAATTGGTCGAGGCGGTCGAGGTCCCGACCGAGAAGGTGACCGAGGTCCGCCGCGGCAAGAAGATCACCTCGGACCGCAAGTTCTTCCCAGGCTACGTCCTCGCGAAATTGAGCATGAACGACGACGTCTACCACCTCGTCAAGAACACGCCCAAGGTCACCGGCTTCCTCGGCTCAAGCGGCAAGCCGCAGCCGATCAGCGACGCCGAGGCGGCCCGCATCCTCAACACCAAGGACGAGGCCGCCGCCCAGGCCCCCAAGCAGAAGATCAGCGTCGACTACGAGATCGGCGACCAGGTGAA
>DATAIU010000051.1:0-21030 GCA_036262495.1 Allosphingosinicella sp. | reverse complement strand
GCTCTCGATCAACGGCGCGTCGCCCATCAGGGCGGCGAAGCGCTCGCCGTCGAGCGTCGCCGACATGGCGACGAGGCGCAGTTCGGGGCGTAGAGCCGCCTGCGCGTCGAGGGCGAGGGCAAGGCCGAAATCGCTGTCGAGGCTGCGCTCATGGACTTCGTCGAAGAGGACGGCCGACACGCCCGGCAGATCCGGATCGGCCTGGATGCGGTTGCGGAAGATGCCCTCGGTGACGACGGTGATGCGCGTGCGGGAGGAGCGTTTCGTGTCGAGGCGCGTGGCGTAGCCGATCGTCCCGCCGACCCGCTCTCCGGCAAGCTCCGCCATGCGCTCCGCGGCGGCCCGCGCGGCGAGACGGCGAGGCGAGAGGAGAAGTATCTCGCCGGTGCACCAGGGCTCGGCGAGGAGGGGGGGAGCGACGGCGGTGGTCTTGCCCGCGCCGGGCGGAGCGACGAGAACGGCGTTGGGCCCCGAGCTGAGCGTGGCGAGGAGGTCCGGGAGGACGGCGCAGATTGGAAGGTCCGTCATGCGGCCGAACGCGCCTATTTCACCCCGGCTTTGCGCCTCATTTCCGCGACCAACCCATCCACGCTGGACTTCGGGCGATGGGCTATAAATCGGATTCCGTACCATCCCGCGAGCAGAAGCGTTGAAAGCATAGCCAGAACGAATGCTGCCTGGATGGTGGCAGCGGGGAAGCCAAATCGATCTTCGAACTTCGCCGTGACAAGGGTCAGGGCAATTGTGATGAAAATGCCAAACCAAGCTAGCGCGAGGGGGCCTAAAGCAATAAATTTGAGCCGCTCGTGAAGAACAACCCGGGCACCGTCCTCAGTAATTGGGAGTATATTTACCGATACAGAAACCGATGATGAGCTGCTAACATTTCCTGTGATAGTTAGCGTCTGCTCAAATACGGGGTCGGCCATTTTTCACGGCCTTTGATAAAATGCGTATATGAGATAGGGACCAGAACCTCCAACATTGTACCATTTCAAATTCAAAAGAACCTGCTTCCCTGATAGTGTAGCGAAGTCAAGAGGCTCAAGGAGTCCCGCACCTAGGGTCGCGTTCTCGTATCCCGAGATAGTTACGGTTGCGCCTCCAGGCACTGCTTTGACATCGATTCTGACTTCACCAGCCGGCTCGAATCTAAATTCGATATTCCCAAGCCCCGGAAGAAAGACGATGCCCGACTGATTAGTCAGTGGCACAAGTACGCCACTGTCAATTATTTTGCATCCTTCTGACGAGACAATTGGCACCTTTAGACTCCTCAATAAGCGCGCGCCACCGCGAACTCCACGGCCTCCACGAGCGCCGCCTTGGCCTTGCCGCTGGGGAACGGCCCCAGCGCGTCGATGGCGCGCTGGCCGTAGGTGCGGGCGCGGGCGAGCGTGTCGTCGAGGGCGCCGGTCGCGGCGAGGAGCGATTGGGCGTGGCGGAGGTCGTCGTCCGAGACCCGCGAGCCCACCATCGCGGCCTGCCAGAAGCGGCGGTCGTCGGCCGAGCCGCGGGCGTGGGCGAGGATGACGGGGAGCGTCACCTTGCCGTCGCGGAAATCGTCGCCGACCCCCTTCCCCATCGTCGCCGCGTCGGACGCATAGTCGATCGCATCGTCGACGAGCTGGAAGGCGATGCCGAGGTTGCGGCCGTAGCGATCGAGCGCCTCCTCGACCTCGTCGCCGCGCTCCGCGACCACCGCGGCGATCCGGCAAGCGGCCGCGAACAGGGCCGCGGTCTTGGCGCCGATGATCTGGAGATAATGGTCCTCGCTGGTCTCGATCCGGCGCTGCGCAGTGAGCTGGTCGACCTCGCCTTCGGCGATCACCGCCGAGGCGCGCGAGAGGATCCTGAGGACGCGGAGCGACCCGTCCTCGACCATCAATTCGAAGCTGCGCGAGAAGAGGAAGTCGCCGACGAGGACGCTCGCCGGATTGCCCCAGATGATGTTCGCCGTGCGCCGGCCGCGGCGCAGGCCCGAGCCGTCGACGACGTCGTCGTGGAGCAGGGTCGCGGTGTGGATGAACTCGACCGCCGCGGCGAGCTTGTGGTGGCGGGCGCCGGGATAATCGAGCAGCCGCGCGCAGGCGAGCGTCAGCATCGGCCGCATCCGCTTGCCGCCGCCCGCGATCAGGTGCCCGGCCAGCTCCGGGATGAGCGCGACCGGGCTCTGCATCCGCTCGAGGATCACCGAATTGACGTGGTTGAGATCGGCCGAGACGAGCTGGATCATCGGCTCGAGCGAGGGCGCGCGGGCGGGGCCGAGCGAATGGAGGGTGGCGGTCATCTCGGCGCGTCCTCTGCGTCCGCGCGTGCCGAAAGGCAAGCGGGCGGGCTCAGCAGACGAGCGGCAGCTTCAGGCGGGCGAGCAGGCCGCCAAGGTCCTCGCTTTCCTCGAGGCTGATCGAGCCGCCGTAAATCTGGGCGACGTCACGGACGATGGCGAGGCCGAGGCCGGTGCCGGGCTTGCCCGTGTCGAGCCGCGCGCCGCGATCGAAGATCGACTGGCGTTCCTCCTCCGGTATGCCCTCGCCGTCATCCTCGACCTCGATCTCGACGCAATCGGGCGTGGTGCGCACCGTCACGAAGACGCGGCCGCCGCCATATTTGGCCGCGTTCTCGATAAGGTTGCCCAGCATCTCGTCGAGATCCTGGCGTTCGACTCGAACCGAAGCGTCCTTGTCGCCGGCCGCGTCGACGGTGGCGTTCTCGTAGAGTCGGGAAACGGCGCGTTCGACGGCTTCGAGCGAGGGCCATACCCGGGCGCGCGCATGAGTGGAGGAACGGCGGCCGATCGCGCGGGCGCGGGCGAGGTGGTGGTCGACCTGGCGGCGCATCGTCTTCGCCTCGCGGCAGACGGTGTCGGCGAGGTCGGGCGCGCGCGCGGTCGCCGCGTTGGTGATGACGGTGAGAGGGGTCTTCAGCGCATGGGCCAGGTTGCCGGCATGGCGGCGCGCTTCCTCCGCCTGGGTTTCGTTGAACTCGAGGAGCGCGTTCAGCTCCTGGGTCAGCGGCTCGATCTCGGTCGGGAAATGGCCGGCGATGCGCGAGCGCTCCCCCGAACGGATGGCCGCGAGCGCGCGGCGGACGCGGCGAAGCGGCCAGAGCCCGTAAACGGCCTGCAGCGCAGCAAGAATGATGAGGCCGAGCCCCAGAATGCCGAACGAGCGCACCAGCGTTCGGCGGAGGATCGATATCTGGGCGTCGAGATCGGCGCGGCTCTGCGCGACCTGGAAGCGCCAGCGCACCGGGGAGCCGGGCAGCCGGACGTCGCGCTCCACGACTCGCAGCGTCTCGCGCGCGAATTCGCGGCTGTCGTAGGTGTGCACCTCGAAATCCTCGTGGCTGCCGCTGACGCGGAGCTTGCGGTCCCACAAGGAGCGGGACGGCAAATCGATGTCTTCGGCGGCGCCGGGCGGCTTTCCGGCGACGGCGCTGATCTGGAAGTAGAGACCCGAATAAGGCTCGAGGAAGCGCTGATCGGCGGGCGGGCGGTTGAGAAAGGCCTCGCCTTCCGGGCCGACCTCCGCCGAGCCGAGGAGAGCGGTAAGCACATATTCGAGCTGAGCGTCGAAATTGTTGGTGACCGCCGAGGTGAGGACGCGGTCGAGCGCATAGCCGCCGCCGCCGAGCAGCAGAGCGATCCACAGTGCCGAGACTCCGATCATCCGGCGCGTCAGCGAGCCGGTGCGGGCCGCCCGTGGCGCGCGGCGAACGAAACCGGGGAGCTTCAACACGGTGCCGGACTTCGGCCGCGATCGATCGACGGAGGCCGGCGGCAAGCCTTCCGCATCCGCGTTCATGGATTCCGGCCTTGGCCGGAACGGCGATCAGGCATTTCAGGCGCCCGGGTCTTCCAGCGAATAGCCGAGGCCGCGGATGGTGGTGATCACGTCGGGGCCGAGCTTCTTGCGGATGCGCGTGACGAAGACCTCGATCGTGTTCGAGTCCCGGTCGAAATCCTGGTCGTAGATATGCTCGATCAGCTCGGTGCGGCTGACCACCTTGCCCTTGTGGTGCATCAGGTAGGAGAGCAATTTATATTCCTGCGCGGTGAGCTTCACCGGCTCGCCGTCGAGCGTCACCTTGCCGGAGCGGGTGTCGAGCCGGACGTCGCCGGCGGTGAGCTCGGACGAGGCATTGCCCGAGGCGCGGCGGATGAGGGCGCGCAGCCGCGCGATCAATTCCTCGGTCTGGAAGGGCTTGGCGAGATAATCGTCGGCGCCGGCATCGAGGCCGGCCACCTTGTCGGACCAGCTGTCGCGCGCGGTCAGCACCAGTACCGGTGCGGCTATGCCTTCCTTGCGCCAGCGGTCGAGCACGGTGAGGCCGTCGACCTCCGGCAGGCCGAGATCGAGGATGATCGCGTCATAGCTTTCGGTGGATCCGAGATAATGGCCGTCCTCGCCGTCGGTGGCGAGATCCACCGCATAGCCGGCGCCTTCGAGCGTGGCGCGCAGCTGTCGTCCCAGGCTGGGCTCGTCCTCGACGATCAGAACCCGCATATTCGTCCCCTATGGCTGCTGTCGGGCGTCATTTAGCCGCCCAACCTGCGCCAAGGCCAATTGTTTCATCGCCGTTCCGGCGGGAGCCGCTCAGAAGCCCGACCTGGCGATGACGTCGCCGGTGCGCGCGTTGACGTCGATCCAGACGATCCGTTCGCGCTGGATGAACTTGAGGCGGTAGCGGCCCGCGTCCGCATAATATTCGGGGCCGAGATAGGAGAAGCCGCGCATCTGCGGGACGATCCGCGCCTCGATCTGGCGCAGCGGGATGATGCGGCCGTCGCGGGCGCCCTTGAACGCCTCGGCCTGCTCGCGGTCGCGCGGCTTCGGGTCCGCCGGGGCGGCAAGGCTGGCGACGCCGAGCGACGCGACGACGAAGAGGACAAGGGCACGCATGATCGGTTCTGCTTTGCTGTTCGGGAGCCGGCCTAGGCCCAAGGCATTGAATAGCCCATGAATGGTTCGCGAGGCGAAGCCTTTTCGCTTGGCACCGGGCGAGTGGCTGTGCTGAGGGCCGCGGCATGAGGCTTGGCCTTTCCCCTTTCGTCGCCCTGGCGGGCGCCATGCTCCTTGCCGGATGCGCCGCCAAGACCGCGGCCCCGGCGCGGCCCGAGCCGGTGGCGCCGCCCCCCGCCCCTGTCCAACCCGCGCCCGCGGCCCCCGCGCCTTCGGACGATTGGCGCGACCTGCCGCCGACACCCGGCGACTGGACCTACCGCAGAACAAGCGCCGGGAGCGAGGCACGCTACGGACCGTCCGAGGAGGCGCCTGTCTTCGCCCTCGCCTGCGAGGCGGCCAGGCGCCAGGTGCGCCTGACGCGGCCCGGCGCCGCGGGAAGCTTGACCCTGCGCACTTCCTACCGCGACCGGGCGATCGGCTCCGCGGCACAGGCGACGGTGGATGCGAACGACGCTTTGCTCGACGAGATCGCCTTCAGCCGGGGCCGCTTCGTCGTCGAGGGGGTCGGGCCTAGGCTCGTCCTTCCCGCCTGGCCGGAGCCGGCGCGGGTGATCGAGGACTGCCGGGAGTGAAATATTCGCGGGCGCGTCGGCGGCGCAGGCGAAGCGGCGAGACTAAGGCGCAAAAAGTTGAAAACAAGCCTTGCGCGCGGATTCGGCGTGATTCATTCTGGCCCTGCCATCAACGCAGCGAAAGGAGGTGATCCGATGTCTCATGGTTCAGCAGAGAGGTCGGTTCCGCTCGTTCGGGAGATGAAGGCCTAGCCTTCCCCAAGGTCTTCCGGGCTGGAGCGTCCGGCCGCTGACCATGTTCGGAGGGTCGTCGCGCAGACCGCGCGGCGACCCTTCAACTTGTTCGGGGGCAGGCGGAACGGCGTGGCGCGGCGGATCGTTTCAGCGCTATGATCCTTTCTCCAGGCCAGGGCCGCGCGCCCCATCTCTACGACGAGCAGCTGCAGCGCGTGCAGCAGGAAAAGATGCTGGCCGCGGCGCCCGCAGGCGAGCGGCCGTTCCTGCTCGGCGGCGGCGCCCCTTCTCGGAAGTCCGAGGCGGAGGCGAAGACGGACGCCGCCTGAGCGGCGCCCGCTCCTCCAGATCAATCACTGGCGCTCATCGCGCGGTGGACCTGCTCCCACTGCTCGTGGCCCGAGCGCACCGAATCGTAGCAGCGGCCGATGACGTCGCGAGTCTCGGGCGACAGGCGGTCGTCCTTGATCGCGGTTTCCCATTTCGCGTTGAGATAGCTCTCGCCGCGATCGACTTCGGCGATGACGGCTTCGTCGTCGCTGCCCGTGATCCGGTCGCGCAGCGAGAGGAACTGGCGATGGGCCGCGGCGAGCACGCTGCCGTCGTCCTCCGGCGTGCCGCCGAGCTCGCGGACCCGCTCGCGAAGGCGGCCGACGACCTGATCGCGCTCCTCGGCACGTTCGCGGAATATTTGGCTGAAGCGCCCGCTCGTCGCCTCCTCCGCCGAGCGGCGATAGCCGTCGACGCTGTCGATCGTCGTCTCGATGAGGCTGTTGAGCACGCTTATGTCGTGGCCTTGGTTGAGCATTGCTTTTCTCCTGACGGGGTTCGACGCCTGAACGCCGCTCCGGCGTGGAAGGTGCCGGGCGATGCGGCGAGTCGAGCCCCGGAACGGCCGCGCGTGGCGGGACGTTCATCCGGCCGAAGGAGCGAAACGGGATGAGCGACAGCGAACGCGGCAAGCCGGCGGGCTTCGACCCCGCCACGGGCGAGGTGAAAGGAAGCGGCTCGGGCGCTGGCGGCGGCGGCAATCCGTCCGAGGATTACGACCAGGATCCGATGGCCGGCGCGGGGGCCGAACCGCCGCACGGGCCGGGGGGTACGCGCCACCCCCTCCCCGACAGCGACGAGGCGCGGCACAACGAGATTCCGGAAGGCGTCGAGGCGGAGAAGGGCCGCGGCGACGATGCCAAGCCGGTCGCCCAGTCCGGTCGGGACGCGGTCAATCCCGACGGCGAGCCGTATCGATACGACGACAACGGCCGCGGCGAACGGTTCCGGCGCTGAAGCGAAACGATTCGGCGCTTCGGGCCGGACCCCTTCGCCTCCGGGCCGCGTTGGTCAGGCTCACGAACAACGTGAAGGAGTATCAGTCATGGCGAATCAGAACGATCAAGGCAGCGCCCAGGGCACCGGCATGTCCGGCAGCGACCTCAAGCAGTCCCAGTCCGGCGGCGACAGCGGCCAGCAGGGCGGCGAGCGCTACCAGCAGCAGCAGAACGGCCAGCAGGGCGGCGGCGCTTCAGGTTCCGATTTCGACCAGGCGGGCGGCAGCAGCGGGACCGGCGGCAGCGGCTCGACGCAGGACCAGCAGCAGGGCGGCCAGAGCGGCCAGAGCGGCGGCGACCTGAGGCAGGGCGGCGGCTCGTCCGAGGGCCAGTCGCGCGGCGAGAGCTTCGATGAGGAGCAAGGCGGCGGACGCGATTCCGATTCGCTCGGCGCCGGCCAGCAGGGCGGCCAGTCGGCCCAGCAGGATCAGCAGGGCGGCCAATCGTGGCAGCAGGGCGGCAGCGCGGCCCAGCAGGAGCAGGGCGGCCAGGGCCAGCAGCAGGGCGGCTTCGAGCAGCAGCGGCAGGGCGGCCAGTCCCGCCAGGAAGGCGTCGAATTCCAGCAGGACCAGCAGTCCAACCAGGATCGCGGCCAATCGGACATAGAGTTCGAGCGCGACCGCTGAGCGGCGAATAGCGAACGACGGGAAGGGCCGTCCCCATTCCGGGGGCGGCCCTTTCCTTTGGGAAGGGAACCGTAACGCCCTCCGCTCGTCTGTTACGCGCCAGTTACAAGCCTAGTTTGGAGACCGACATGGCCAAGCAGAAATCCGATCAGGGCGGCTCCGGCGGCTCGCAGCGCGGCCGCGGCGCCGGAAGCGTTTTGCCCGACGCGCTCAAGGAAGCCGGACAGCGCGCCGCCGAGCTCGCGCAGAACCCCGTCGCGCGCAGCCTGCTCGCCGCGGGCCTCGTCACGGCCGCCGCGGCTTTGACCGCGAACGCGCGGGTCAGGAAGACCGTCACCGACGCCGGCCGCGACGCGCTCGACACCGCGGAAGCGGCCGCCGACAGCGCCTCCAAGATCGGCGCCGCGATCGTCGAGGCGGCGACCGAAGCGGTCCGCCGAATCCTCGGCGGAGGCGAGGGCGAAAGCGCCGGATCGAGCGGCAGCGGCTCGGCCGGGCGCCGGTCGGCCGGCCGCGGCGCATCGGGCGGCGGCGCGGGCGCGCGCAGCACCGGCGCGCGCGCCCGAGCCAAGGCGGCCTCGACGGGCTCGGGACGCGGCGGCAGCCGCAAGGCGGCGGCTTCGACCGCTTCCTCGGCCCGCGCCAAGACCGGCGGGGGACGGAAGAGCTCGGCCGCCTCGTCGACTTCCGGCGGGGGCACCCGCAAGGCGGCGGCGTCGGCCACGGGCCGCGGCGCAGCCAAGACCGGCGGGACTGCCAAGCGCGGCGCGACGAAGGCCGGCGGAGGCACGAAGCGCGGCAGCAGCGCCGGCGCGAGCGCCTCGACCGGCAGCTCCGGGCGCGGCGCCGCCAAAGGTAGCGGCGGCCGCGGCGGCGGCCGCAAGGGGGGCGGCGCCGGCGCTTCGGCGTCGGGCGGCAGCAGCGGCTCCGGAGGCGCCTCGGGCGGCGGCGGCACGTCGGCAACGGCGGCGGTTGAGGGCGGCCGGCGTCTAGAAACCCAAGCGCGCGCCTAAAGCGAAAACCAGCACGCGCTGGTCCAGCGTCCGGCCTTCGGTCAGCACGTCGGTCTGGGCGGCGGTCCCGGCGTAGAAGCGCTCGTCGCGCGCGATAGGGCCGTCTTCGACGTCGGTGTAGCCAGCCGCGAGGTCGAGCGCGATCCGGTCGCTGACGCGATAACTCGCGCCGATATTGTAATCGATACGATCGCCGTCGGGCACGCGCGGGTCGCGGCTCGCATCGCGCGTCGGCGTCGGATCGATCTGGGCGCCGGCGCGCAGCGTCAGCCTGGGGCCGAGATCCTTGTCGACACCGACGGCGACGCTCCACGTGTCCTGATAATTCTGGACGATCGCATTGCTGATCGGAGCGCCGACCTCGATCCGGTCGAAGCGGCTCCAGCCGAAGCGCACCGCCTGGGCGTTCAAGGTGAGCCCCGTGGCGACGCGCGCGCGCACAGCCATGGTGAGCTGCCAGGGCGTGGTGAAGCGGGCCGTCGTCTGCGCATTGACGTTGCGCACCGCGAGAGGCCCCGCGAGGCCGCTAATGTCGACGGGGCCCCGCAGATTGTGCTCGACCGCCGACTTGTAGGCAATGCCGACGGTGAGGGCGCCGGTCGGCCGGAGCTGCACGCCCGCGGTCCAGCCGAGATCCCAGCCATTGCCGGTAAGCCGGAGGCGCGCGTCCGCCGAGCCCGCCGCGAGATTCGGGAGCGCGTTGGACAGCCAGGCATCGGCATATTCGACGTTCAGGCCCGCACCCACGCTCAGCCAGTCGGTCGCCATGACAGCCGCGGAAGGCTGGACGTCGAGCGTGATCAGCCGGCTGCGAATCGCCGAGTAACGCTGCCAGCCGGCAGGATCGTAATCGCTGGTGAAGCTGAACGGTGCGGTGACGGCGAGGCCGAGGGCGATTCGATCGCCCAGCGGGAGCGCGAAGGCGCTGCCGGGGGCGACGCCGCGAACGATCGGATCCTCGAGCCTGGAGAGGCCTCCGACCGGCAGAGGCGGAAGGCCGGGGCGGTCGATCAGCGTTCCGGCGTCGTCGATCTTCCCGCGCGGGAATATCCCGGTCGCACCGAACGCTGCTTCGGCTCGCTCCTGGCCTCCGATCGCCGCGGGGTTCCACCACAGCGAGGCGGCGCCGCGATCGGCCGCTTCGCCGGAATTCGCCCTGCCCCAGCCCCTAACCGATTGTTCCTGAAGATAGAATCCCGCACCCAAAACCGGTGTGGCGCCGGTAAAGATCAGGCCTGCCGCCGTCCCGAAAAGCAACAGGCGCCGGCCGGCGCTACGGCCACGAACCGCAATTTCCCCCATTCCACCCCCCACTAGAATTCGGCGGCGCCCCTGCCGCGGCGCGAAAACTAGAGAGCATATCTTTGTATCTCAAGCGCATTTGTCGCTTTCCGACTCGCCGAAAAACGCTTTTTTCGCGAGGCGCCGAGAAAGGGTCTTCCGGGCAACACTCCACGGTTAACGCACACTTTCGCATCCGGGCCGATTGTGGGGCGGACTCGAATATGCTTACTTCCCCGTCAACCAAAGCGTTGGGGGCAAACGTGAATCAGCATTTCAACATTCCCGGGGCGGACGAAGCGATATCCGTGGCGCTTCCGTCCGACGGGATCGCGGTGGCGCTGCCTCTGCAGCATCGGGAGCGCGCGCAGGGTACGCGTCTCTTCGATCTCGGCCAGCTCGACTGCCGCTGGGAGGCCGACCTCGGCACCCTGTGGACCCACATGACGCCGGTCGACAGGCCCAATTTCAACCGCCCGATGCTGCGCGACTTCCAGCGCTGGCAGGCCGAGATCCGCCGCGAGTTCCACGATCCGGCCGAAGGCCTCAAATATCTCGTCCTCGGCTCCCGCTTCCCGGGCGTGTTCAACCTCGGCGGCGACCTCGACCTGTTCGCGAGCTTTATCGCCAAGGGCGATCGCGACGGCCTGGTGCGGTACGGCCGCGACTGCGTCTCGATCCTCCACGCCAACATGCGCCGTCTCGAGCTGCCCATCGTCACGATCGCGCTCGTCCAGGGCGATGCCCTCGGCGGCGGCTTCGAGGCGGTGCTCTCCTTCAACGTCATCGTCGCCGAGAAAGGCGCGCGCTTCGGACTTCCGGAGATCGCCTTCGGGCTCTTCCCCGGCATGGGAGCGCACAGCCTGCTCTCGCGCAAGGTCGGTCTCGCCCGCGCGGAAGAGATGATGTTCTCCAACCGGCTCTACACCGCGGAGGAGATGCACGAGCTCGGCCTCGTCCACGTGCTGGCCGAGCCGGGCCGCGGCGAGGAAGCGGTGCGCGACTATGTTGCGCGGAGCCGCCGGCGCCATTCCGGCCATCGGGGTATCTACCAGGCCTCGGCCCTCGCCGATCCGATCACGCTCGAGGAATTGAGCGCGATCGTCGAGGTGTGGGCGGACAGCGCGCTCTGCCTGACGCCCGGCGATCTCAAGCTGATGCGGCGCCTGGTCGACGCGCAGGCTAGGCTCGCAGCCGCCTGAGCACCTGTCCGGCCGCCGGCGGCGCGGTCGGTTCCGCCTCCTCCCAGGCCTCGCCGCGCTCCTGCGCCTCGAGCCGGCGCCGGATGACCTCCTCCGGAACCGGGCGGCCGAGGAAGAAGCCCTGCGCCGCGGTGCAACGGGCGCCGGCGACGTAGCCGAGCTGAGTCTCCGTCTCGATCCCTTCGGCGACGATCTCCATGTCGAGCTCGGCGGCCAGGCCGACCAGGGCATGGATGATCGCCCTCGCCTCGCGGCTGCGCGTCACGTCGGCGATGAAGCTGGTGTCGATCTTGATCTTGTCGAAGCTGTATTTCTTCAAATAAGCGAGCGAGGAATAACCGGTCCCGAAATCGTCGATCGACAGCTTCAGCCCGATCTTCTGGAACTCGCGGATCAGCGAGTTGGACTGGGCATTGTCCTCCAGCAGCACGCTCTCGGTTATCTCGAGCTCCAGGCGCCGGGCCGCGAGACCCGACCGGTAGAGCGCGGAGAGGATCATGTGGCTGAGATGGAGATCCTTGAGCAGCGCCGGCGACATGTTGACCGCGACGCTGACCTCGCCCGGCCATTTGGCGGCCGCGGCGCAGGCTTCGTAGAGGACCCAGTGGCTGATCGGCGAGATGAGGCCGGTACTCTCCGCCAGCGGGATGAAATCGGCCGGGCTGACCATGCCGAGCTCCGGGTGGTGCCAGCGCAGCAGCGCCTCGCAGCAGGTGATGCGGCCCGATTTCAGGTCGACGATCGGCTGGTAATAGACTTCGAGCTCGCCGCGATCGATCGCCTCCTTGAGCGCGGCCTCGAGCTTGCGCTTCTGCAGGAACTCCTCCTGCATCTCGCTGCGGAACAGGCAGACGTCGTTCCGGCCGTTCTCCTTGGCGTGGTAGAGGGCCATGTCGGCATGCTGGAGCAGGGTCTCGGCTTCGCTGCCGTGGCCCGGGGCGACGGCGGCGCCGATCGAGCCGGTGACCTGGATCGCGGCGCCGTCGATCTTCATCGGCAGCGAGAGGCCGCGCATCACCTCGCGGGCCAGCTCCTCGGCGAAGAAGGGCGTGTCGCCGCGCGCCAGCAGGACGAATTCGTCGCCGCCGAAGCGGGCGACGCTTCCGCGGCCGTCGACGATGGATGAGAGCTGCCGCGCGACGGTGCAGAGGACTCGGTCTCCCGTCGGGTGGCCGAGCAGGTCGTTGATCTCCTTGAACTTGTCGAGGTCGATCCACAGCACCGCGAGCTCGCCGCCCTCGGCGCCTATCGCCGCCAGCTCGGCCTGCAGCCGCTCCTGGAAGGCGCCGCGATTCTCGAGGCCGGTCATCGTGTCGTAGCGGGCGAGCCGCTCGAACCGGTCGGTGAGGCGCTTCTGCTCGCGCGTCGCCGACATCGCCTTCAGCACGGCCGAATAGGTCTGGAGGGTGATGTCGACCATGCCGATCATGAAGATGATGAAGACGCCGCCGAGGATAAGGCGCACCGGATCGCCGCTGAGGAATAGGCCGAGAGTCATCGGCACCGCCGCGAGCGCCAGCTGGCCGACGGCGATGACCGGCCGGCCCGCATTGCGCCCGCAGATGCCGGCGACGTAGCCGGTCGTGAGGGTCGCCGCGAACATATGGTGGAGCGCATCGGCCGAGCGGGTCAGAGTCAGCAAGGTCATGATGCCGAGCAGCAGCGAATAGGCCCAGGCGCCGACTTCGTAGAAGGTCTCGGACCGGGCGCTCTCGAGCGAATCCGGATCGCCCGCCCGGTGGAAGAAGACCGCGTGGCAGACGCGCGCCGCGCCGACCAGGCCGATCGCCACTGCCATCGCACTCAGCCAGGGGTCGCCGCTCGTCACCGCGATGATGGTGCTGATCGTCGAGCCGGCGACGGCGCCGATGCCGAGCGAAGTCGAAGACGTGAACAAGGTCTCGACAAGCGCGCGGCGAACCTCGTCCGCGACGGCGCGGTCGAGACTTTGTATTTCGCGCAACTTGGCGGCGATGTGGATCAAGCAACCATTCCCCTCGGCACGCGGGCGTTCTGGCGCAAACTCCTTTAATCCGAATTAAGAGCGCCGGGCGCGAGGGACCTTCAATCCTTTGTGAAGGTTTGGATGCCATCGTGAGGCTCATGCGTATCGACCCTTCCATGTTCTTCAGCGGCTGCGGCCCGGCCCGGGTCGCGCTCGTCCTGATCGACGCCGACCAGGGCGAGTGGACGCTAACCGTCTCCTCCGGGATGGAGCGCTTCATCGGCTTCTATCCGCGGCTGGACGGCATCGCGTCGGACGGGCCGCTGCTTCGCTATCGGGTCGCCGACCCGGCCTGAGGGAAACTGCGCGCGCCCCGACCGTTGGGCGCGCGATGACCGACCACAAGATGCAATGCGACGGAGGGCGCCCGAAGGCGGTCCTCTTCGACGTCGACGGAACCCTCGTCGATACCAACGACCTTCATGCCGCCGCCTGGCGGGAAGCCTTGCTGAACTTCGGGCTCGACCGGCCGATCGCCGAGATCCGGTGGCAGATCGGCAAGGGCGGCGACAATCTGCTCCCGACCCTCTTCCCCCAACTCAGCGAGACCCAGGTCGAGGAGATCGACGCCTTTCGCGGCGAGCTGTTCAAGCGCGACTATCTGCCGCGCGCCGTGCCGTTCCCCGGCGTGCGCGCCCTGTTCGAGCGGATCGCCGCGACCGGCGCGCGGATCGTCCTCGCTTCCTCGTCCGGCAAGGAGGAGGTCCATTATCACCTCGGCCTTATCGCCTGCGAGGACCTGATCGCAGCTTCGACCTCGAGGGACGATGTCGAGAGCTCCAAGCCCTGCCCGGACATTTTCGAAGCGGCCCTCGCCAAGGTCGCCCCCCTCCCGCCGCCCGACGCCGTCGTCGTCGGCGATTCCCCCTGGGACGTGAAGGCGGCCGGGCGGGCCGGCATACGTACGGTCGGATTCCGCTCGGGCGGCTTTCCGGACGGTGCGCTGCGCGAAGCGGGCGCCTGCGAACTCTACGACGGGGCTGAGGATCTGCTCGCCCGGTTCGATACGTCGGTGTTCGGCCGTGGCTGAGGCACGAGGGGTCGGCAAGGCAGTGCTCCGCGCCGACGCGAAGACCGTCGACGCGGTGAGCCCGCATGCGGAAACGCTGCCGGTCCGGATGCTCGAGCATTTCGCCGGGCTCGGCGACCAGCCCGAGCTGCGCACCCTGTGCGGCGCGGTGATCGCCGCCGGCATCGTGTCGGGCAACGGCCGGCTCGCGCGGGCGGGCCTCAGGATGCTCGCAGCGCATACCGTCGCCACCTGGGCCAAGGATTTCGTCAAGCATCGCGTCGACCGGACCCGGCCGCGCTCGCTCGGCAAGGCGGGCAAGGACCACGTCCCGACCGCCGGGCGGAGCACCGCCAAGGAAGAGACGAGCTTCCCTTCCGGCCACAGCGCCGGCGCTGCGGCCGTGGCGCGCGCCTTCGCCCGCGACTATCCCGAGCACGCGGCGCCCGCGCTCGCGGCAGGCGGGGCGCTGGCGCTGGCCCAGATCCCGCGCTGCGCCCATTATCCGACCGACGTAGGCGCCGGCCTCGCCATAGGCCTGGCGGCCGAGGCGCTGGTCGACCTCGGCGCCCGGGCGATCGGCCGTCATGCGAAAGGAACCGTGTAGCCGTGCGTATCGTCATCCTTCTGGCTTTCTCCTCCCTCGTCGCCGCCTGCGCAGCCGCCGCGGATCGACCGAGTACGGCCGGCATGGTCGCGCCCGTCCTCGCCGGTCCGGACGCCATCGATAAATCGAGCTATGCCGTTCCGGCCCAGGCGCGGGTCACGCACGTCGCACTCGATCTCGCCGCGGACTTCGCGGCGAAGCGGCTTAGCGGGACGGCGACGCTCGACATCCAGGCGGCGCCCGAGGCCTCGGCGATCGTGCTCGACACGCGCGGCCTCGCGGTGCGATCGATCGCCGACGAGAAGGGCCGCCCCCTCCCTTATGCGTTCGGCGCCACGGACGCGGAGCTCGGCGCGCCCTTGACCGTCCAGCTGCAGGGGGCTCGGCGCATCCGCATCGACTATCTAAGCGCGCCCGAAGCCGAGGCGCTGCAATGGCTGTCGCCCGAGCAGACCGCCGGGAAGCGCCACCCCTTCCTGTTCAGCCAGGGCCAGGCGATCCTCAACCGGAGCTGGATCCCCACGCAGGACAGCCCCGGCATCCGCCAGACCTGGGAGGCGAGGATCACCGTGCCGGAGCCGCTGACCGCGGTGATGAGCGGGCTGCGCCTGACGCCCAGGGGCGAGCGCGCCGGGCCGGGCCGCCGCGCCTTCCGTTTCAGGATGGACAAGCCGGTCGCGCCCTACCTGATCGCGCTGGCGGTCGGCGACCTCGCCTTCCGGCCGCTGGGGCCGCGCACCGGCGTCTATGCCGAGCCCGCGACGATCGGCAGGGGGGCGGCCGAGCTCGTCGACACCGAGAAGATGGTCGCCGCCGCGGAGCGGCTCTACGGGCGCTATCGCTGGGGCCGCTACGACATGATCGTGCTGCCGCCGGCCTTTCCCTATGGCGGGATGGAGAATCCCACCCTCACCTTCCTCACGCCCACCTTCCTCGCCGGCGACCGCAGCCTCGTCGGCCTCGTCGCGCACGAGCTGGCGCACAGCTGGTCGGGCAATCTCGTCACCAACGCCGTCTGGTCGGATTCCTGGCTCAACGAGGGCTTCACCTCCTATTTCGAGAACCGGATCATGGAGGCGCTCTACGGCGAGCGCCGCGCCGCGCAGGAAGCGGCGCTCTCGTGGGAGGACCTTCAGACCAGCCTCAAGGAGCTGGGCATGGACGCGCCGGGGACGCGCCTCCACGACGAGAGCTGCGCGGACGCGGGCGGCATCGTCTACGACAAGGGGGCGACCTTCCTGCGGACGATCGAGCGGACGGTGGGACGGACGCGGTTCGACGCTTATCTCCGCTCCTATTTCGACCGCCACGCCTTCCAGCCGATGACCTCGGGGCGCTTCCTCGCCGACCTGCGAGCGAACCTGGTCCGCGGCGACGCCGAGCTGGAGCGGCGCCTGAAGCTCGATGAATGGGTCTACTCGCCCGGCCTGCCCGACAATGCGGCGGGTCCGGACCCGGCCGCCTTCGCCGGCGTCGACGCGGCGCTCGCCGCCTATGCTGCGGGCGGGCCGGCCAGTGCCGTCCCTTATGCCGGCTGGACGACGGGCGAGCGGCTGCGCTTCCTCAACGCCCTGCCGCGCAAGCTCGACGCGGTTCGGCTCGCCGAGCTCGACAAGGCCTTCGGGCTGAACGGGAGCGGCAACGCCGAGACCCTGTTCGCCTGGCTGCAGCTGGCGCTCGCCAATCGCTACGAGCCGGCCGTGCCGGCCGCCGAGCGCTTCCTGACGGCAATGGGCCGGGCCAAGTTCGTGACGCCGATTTTCAAGACGTTGATCGGCGAGGGCAGTTGGGGGCGGGCGATCGCGGAGGGAATCTATGCGAAGGCGCGGGCGACCTATCACTCGGTGACCCGCAACCGGGTGGACAAGCTGCTTGAAGTGACCGGCTGAGCCTCGTCCGGCGCGCACCGTAACCGGGGCGCGGCTCGCCGGAGCGGCGCCCAAACGGAAATGGGGGCCGACGTCGCCGCCGGCCCCCACTCTCCAGGTCGTTCGATCGCGCCCGAAGGCAGGATCTCCCTTCCGGGAAGGTTCCGGCCGAGGCCTTTCGGCCTCGGTCGGTTCCTCTGGGTTCCTTCCGGAGCATCGCTGCTCCTTCCGGTTCCCGTTCGGGTTCCGCCTGTCTTCGCCTTGCGGCGAGGATGGCCAGTTCCCTGACGGACTCCGAAGAAGCAAGCTTCCTCGGCGTCCTTTCGCGGTTCTTCAGCCCTAAGGCTTCCGATCCGCCGGACCCTTGAAGGAAAGTGGGTTCGGCTTCCGCTTTCGCGTCCACCTCGCGCTTCTTCCTTCCGGTTGCCCGGACCCGCGCTTCACTTGGCTTCCATCCGAAGACTTCCGCCGCGTTTCCGCGAGGGCCGCGGCTGGGAACATTCGCTCCGTTTCCGGAGAGGCCGCTCCCTGCCACGACCCAAGATGTGCCAGCCCAAATCGATTCGCACAAAGGCCGAAACAGGGTTTGTGCCTGTGGATAACGGGGATAACGGGGATAGAATCGATTTAGTTGGCAAGCGGCTGTCGGAAAGCGGGACGATGTTCGAGATGCAGCCGGTGCTGACCGGCGAGGGCGTCGAGCTGCGCCCGTTGCGCGAGGAGGATTGGGACGCGCTCTACGCCGTGGCGTCCGATCCGCTCATCTGGGCGCTGCACCCGGCGTCCGACCGATGGCAGGAACCGGTCTTCCGCAGCTTCTTCGCCGAGGCGATGGCCGGGGGCGGCGCGTTCGCGATCATCGACCCCGCTAGCGGGAGGATCATCGGGTCGACCCGCTATCACGGCTATGATCCGGAGCGGAGCGAAGTGGAGATCGGCTGGACCTTCCTGGCGCGCAGCCATTGGGGCGGGGCCGTCAACCGCGAGATGAAGCGGCTTATGCTCGATCACGCCTTCCGCTTCGTCGAAAGCGTGCTCTTCTTCGTCGGGCCGGAGAATTGGCGCTCCCGCCGGGCGGTCGAGAAAATCGGCGGAGCGCTCGACGGTCGGACGGTGCGGTCCGGGCGCGAGAGCGTGGTCTACCGGATCCGGCGGCCTTCCAGCGCCTAGACGATTCGGGCGGGGTTGCCGATCACGGTCGCCCCGGCCGGCACGTCGGCGACGACGACCGCTCCCATGCCGATGACCGCCCCCTCTCCGATTCGAAGCGGCTTGCCGGGAACGCCGTTGCGGATGACGGCGCCCGCGCCCACGAATACGCCGTCGCCGACCTCGACGGTGCCGAGGCACGAAACGCGGGGGCTGAACGTCACGAAATCGCCGATCAGGCAATCGTGCGAGACGTGGCTGTAATAATTGGCCTGGAATTGGCGTCCGATGCGGGCGAGCGAATTGACCATGACGAAGTCGCAGATCGAGGCGCCGGCGCCGATCCCGGCGCTCGGGTCGACGATCGCCGTCGGCGCGATCACGGTCGCGAATCGAAGGCCGTCGCATTTCGCCGCGAGGGTGCGGCGGAGCGCCGGATCGCCGACGGCGATGCAGATTTCGTCGGCGCCGGTCAGATCCGCGAGGCCGACCGGCTCGATTCCGGGGTAAGCGGGGGCGGGCGTGTCCGAAAGAAAGGCCTTGGGCCGCGCGTCCGCCCGTGCGGCCTGGACCATCTCCCGGCCCATCCCGCCGGCGCCGTAGAAGACCAGCCGCCCCTTCATTCTTCCGTCCTAGAGCGCAGCGGCGTCGTTGCAAACCTCGTGCGCGAAGGCGGCCGAATCCGCGAGCACCGGCGCCCGGCCGCGAAGGGGCAAAGCGAGCGCCGTCAAAATGTCGGAATGGCCGATACGCGGATAGATTTTCACGCGCGCATCCTCCCCCGCCTTGGCCAGCGCCGCCGCCAGCCGCTCGCTGTTGCGCGGCCGGACGGTCCGGTCCCCGGCGCCGTGGAGCAGCAAAGCGGGCGGGCTGTCGGGAGCGGCGAAACGGACCGGCTGCGTCGCCTTCAGATCTTCGGCTCGGCCGAAGGCGGCGCGGGTGGCCGGACCGTCGAGCGGAAGGAAGTCATAGGGCCCGGCGAGCCCGATGAAACCGCGCACCGCCTGCCGCGCCCGGCCAAGCCACTGCGGATCCAGGGCCAGCATCGCGGCGATATAGGCGCCGGCGGAATGGCCGGCGAGCACGATCCGGCGCGGGTCGCCGCCATGGTCGCAGGCGATTCGAGCGGCTTGCGTCACCGCTGCGGCCGCATCGGCGACGAAATCGGGAAAGTGCGCCTCCGGCACCAGACGGTAGTCGGGCACGGCCACGACGAACCCGCGCGACGCGAAAGCCCTCCCGGCAAATTCATAATCCTGCCGCCGCCCCGACGCCCAGGAGCCACCGTAGAGGAAGACGAGGAGCGGGAGCCCGGTCGCCGAACGGCGTCGCGGCCGGTAGAGATCGAAAAGATGGCGGGGGCCGTCGTCATAGGCCAGTCCGGCCGCCGCCCGGATGCTCCCGAAATCCTTCGGCACCAGCCGGTTGAACGCCGCCACGGGCGAGGGCAGGAAGCGCGCCATGCGCCGCCTCTAGCGCCTCTTTCCGGCGGCGTCGCCAAACGGCTTTTTTCTCTCGGCGCCGCTGTTGACACCGAGAGCCGCAAATCCTATTTGCCGCCCATCCCGATAACCGGTCGTCCGGCGGCGCTTTCGTGCGCGCGCCGGCTGTCGCTGTTTTCGGGCCCATCGCGCGTCGAGATGGAGGGGTGGCCAGCCCTTCCGTGGAGCAGGAGAAGCAAAAGCCTATGGCACGTATCGCCGGGGTCAACATACCCTCGAACAAGCGCGTCGAGATCGCGCTCACCTACATTCACGGCATCGGCCGCACCAAGGCGAAGCAGATCGCCGACAAGCTCGGAATCGCCCCCGAGCGCCGGGTCCAGGACCTGACCGATCAGGAAGTGCTTCAAATCCGCGAGACGATCGACGCCGAGCACCAGGTCGAGGGCGACCTGCGCCGGGAAGTCGCGATGAACATCAAGCGCCTGATGGACCTCGCCTCCTACCGCGGCCTCAGGCACCGCAAGGGCCTCCCCGTTCGCGGCCAGCGCACCCACACCAACGCCCGCACCCGCAAGGGCAAGGCCAAGCCGATCGCCGGCAAGAAGAAATAAGGACCGGACGAAATGGCACAGGCACCGGCGCGCATCAAAAGGCGCGAGCGCAAAAACATCACTTCGGGCGTGGCGCACGTCAACGCCAGCTTCAACAACACGATGATCACCATCACCGACGCGCAGGGCAACGCCATCGCGTGGAGCTCGGCCGGGATGATGGGCTTCAAGGGCTCGCGGAAATCGACGCCCTACGCGGCCCAGGTCGCCGCCGAGGACGCCGGCAAGAAGGCCGCCGAGCACGGCGTCCGCACGCTCGAGGTCGAGGTGAAGGGGCCCGGATCGGGCCGCGAGAGCGCGCTTCGGGCGCTGCAGGCGGTCGGCTTCCAGATCACCTCGATCCGCGACGTCACCCCGATCCCGCACAACGGCGTCCGCCCGTCCAAGCGCCGCAGAGTATGATTCGAGGGGACACGCTATTGCGTGTCCCCGCCCCGGAACGGGGACAGCCAGATAGGCTGTCCCCACGCGAACACCGAAAGCCAGAGGAACTTACATGGCCGTCAACGCTAAGAACTGGCAGGAAATGAAGAAGCCCAACGCGCTCGAGAAGAAGGCCGCCGCCGGCGACAGCCGCCGCCGCGCCACCTTCGTCGCCGAGCCGCTGGAGCGCGGCTTCGGCCTCACGCTCGGCAACTCGCTTCGCCGCGTCCTCCTCTCCTCGCTGCAGGGCGCCGCGGTGACCTCGATCAAGATCGAGGGCGTGCTCCACGAATTCTCGAGCCTCGCCGGCGTCCGCGAGGACATGACCGGTGAGCCGGCCGTCCCGTGCCCCACACGGGACTGCGGACGTCCGTGGGACGCCCGCACCGGCCTCGTCCTCAACGTGAAGCAGATCGCGCTGCGGATGGAAGGCGACGCGCCGCGCCGCCTCGCTCTGGCCGCGACCGGCCCGGGCGATGAGCAGGTCGCCCTGTGCCCCGCACAGGGCTGCGGACTGCCGGGGGCAGTCCGCACCTGCTCATACCGCCGGCCAGATCGCCACCACCGGCGACATCGAGGTGATGAACCCCGACCTCGTACTCTGCCATCTGGACGAGGGCGCGACGCTCAACATGGAGCTGACCGCCGAGACCGGCAAAGGCTATCAGCCCGCCGCCGCCAACCGGCCGGCCGACGCGCCGATCGGCCTGATCCCGGTCGACGCGCTCTACGGGCCCGTCCGCCAGGTCA
>DATAIU010000050.1:0-18459 GCA_036262495.1 Allosphingosinicella sp. | reverse complement strand
CGGCGTCCGGCGGCTCAGCAGAGGCCGATCTCCACCCACTTGCCGTTCCAGCATTTGTGGCGGGTGTGCGCTTCGCAGATCGTCGCCCCGTCGGAATATTTCTTGTCGTTCCAGTAGCAGGCCTCGTGCCCGGCCTCGGTTCCCGCCGAATCCGCCTCCTCGACCTTCCCGGCCTTCGCGGAGTTCCTGCGCGATGGGTCCTGAGGCTCGACATGCTCGTCGTCGTCCATGGCAATGCTCCTCCTCGAGAAGGCCGCAAGGCTACGGCGCCGCGCGGGCGACAGCAAGCTCTGGCCGACGCGTCAGAGAATGACCGCGACGCCCTTCTTCGAGGCGAGATTGAGCAGCTTGAGCGAAGGCCCGCTCGGCTTCTTCTCCCCGCGCTCCCACTGGCTCACGAGCGACGGCGTGACGTTGAGCACCAAAGCGAAGATCGTCTGGCTCATGTTGGCGGCGGCGCGAATCCCCTGGATGGCTCGCGGGTCGAGTTCCTCGACGTCGGTCAGGCAGGCCTTGTCGAACCGCCGCATCGTCGCCTTGTCGATGGCGCCGATCGCGTGCAGGTCCTGCGCGGCAAGATGAGCCGACCGGAGTGGGTCGCTGCGATAGGCTCGTTTCCTAGTCATTCCTTCTTCTCGATCCTTTTCCATCCGCGCGTCGCGACCAGCGCCTCGAGCTGATCGTCGGTGAGCGCGTCATATTGCTTGGCGAGGTCCTGATAGACCTCGAGCTCCACCGCGCTGAGATTGGCCTGCCGCGCCTTCGGAAAGAGGTGCAGGAAGATCGCCCGCTTCCCCCGCCGGTAGGCCAGCACGGCCCGAAAGCCGCCGGCGCGCCCCTGGTTCGGCCGCGCCACGCGCTGCTTGATGAGCCCGCCGCCAAGATCGGCGTCGACCTTCCCATCGTCGGCACGCTCGACCGCTTCGATGAGGCTGTCGTCAGGAAGCTTGCTCCGGCGCGCGAGGCGAGCGAATTCCTTGGGAAGGTAGGTGCGAGTCATGGAGGCCTCGATGATTGAGTCTGGCGTCAGTCATGGCTGTAGCTCCGATGGCCCGTGCGAATTGCCCCCTATAGCACCCGGTGCTAGAGTTTTCAAGCTCCTTCTGACCGCACGCGCCCCGCGCACATCCGGCCGCAAGTACCACTTGCGGACGTGGCCCCCGGGAGGCCGACCGGGGATACAGGGGGCCGGCATCGGATAGTGGGGCCTGGCCCGCATCTCCCTTTGAGACAGGCCCACGCGCGGTTTTGACCAAGTCCGGACTACGCGCATCGCCGCGGTTGGGCCCTCCCCGAGGGACACGTACTCGTACGTGTCCCCTTTCCGCCCCCTTTCGTCGATTTCACCGTGCCCGGGCTGGTCAACGGCGTGTTCGGAACGGCGCGCTGAATGGCGGCGCGGGCCGGGCGCGCCATCTCGCCCGCCAAGGCCGAAGCCGCGCGCGCCAACGGCGCCAAGGGCGGACGGCCGCGAAAGCGGGCTTGAGCATCTTGAGCGCGCGACGCCGGTGGAGCTGGAGTTCGAGCAGGTGGAATTGGTGAAATAACCGGGCGCGTCATCCCGGACTCGATCCGGGAGCCACCCTATTTTCGACGGGCCGGGGCGAAGCTCCGGCCTTTTTCGTTCGCTGAGATAGGAAGTTGCAATCTCCCGTATTCGGCATAAAATTAACCCAGGCGCAGCGGCTACCTGACAGGAGTCTCAATGGACGGGCAGACGGTCGATCGTGCGACGGGCGTTGCAATGCTGCAAGCGTGGTCTTGGAGATCGCGGCGCGCTCTTGATGGGCACTACGAAACTGCCCGGCGGCTTTCACGGCGTCATTACTGGACAGGGAGCCTTCTCGTTTTCCTGTCGATTGTTGTCACGGTGCTGTCCGGCCGCTCCCTAGGAGCAAGGAGCCAGCCTCTTTTGGATTACGCCCTCTTAGTGGGAAGCATTCTTGCCTTAACATTAGCGTGTCTCCAAGTCTTCCTTCGCGATGCAGAGCGGGCCGATCAGTACCGTCGCGTCGGAGCACGCTACTCGGCCGCAAAACGTGACATCGAGTTGTCTCTTGTGCGTCTGAATTCAAATGCGAGTGAGGTCAGTCTCGCGGATATCCAGGCCCATCGCGCGGCGCTCGACCGCTTGGGGGAGGACGCGCTACCGATACCCGGCCGGGTCTGGCGAACCGTGGACAGGAAGCAACAGAAGGAAAAACATTCATTCGGCAAATCAGAGGGAGCGAATAAGTAATTTAATAGAATATCAAAAACACTTCACGAAAAACCCCTAAGCGGCTGTTGCCGCCTTTCCTAACGAGGCCCCTCGAATTCGACGCGTCCGATTAGCTCGCCTTTCATCATCATTCATGACCATTGCGCGTTCGCGAGAATGCGGATCCCCGCTTAGAGCCTCGGGAGTCAGAGGCCAGCCCAACTGATAGGCAATAGAATGGGCGAACGCTTTCGCGAGTGGCGGGGGGACCGCGTTCCCGACTTGCCGGTATTGTTGAAGACGCGGTATCCGGTCAGGCCAGATGAAGTGGTCAGAGAAACCTTGGAGGCGAGCACTCTCTCTTACGGAAATTACCCGATCGTAGGCATAATGAACCGGCCTAAGAGGAGTGAAGTTGCCCGATCCTGCTCGTAGGGTGTACGATAGGCGCTCCGGATGGATTCGGTCATGGAACGATCCTCTCTCTCGCCTGCCCGGGCTAAGCTTTGAAAAGCGCTGAACCATGTCCGGGCTGTGCCCCGTAGGCTCATGATTGAAGATTCCGCACGCGCCAAACTCGTCGGCGTCGGGCAGATCGCCTATAGCATCCTTTGAGGTGACATAGGGTGCACGCCCGGGTCCGTGCGTAGGCTCGGGGAAATCTACGGGTCTCTCGCCCTTAAGGCCGACCACGACCAAACGTCTCCGATTTTGAGGAACTCCAAAATCGGCTGCCGAGACGATTTCAGCGCGGACAGAAAACCCTAGATTTTCCAGTTGGGCCAAAGCGCATTCGAGGAATGCCCCGTCCTCGATTCGGCAGAGATTCGGGACATTTTCCAACAAGAAAGCCGCCGGATCGAGTTCCGAAATTAATCGAATATAGTGCCCCATGAGGTTCGCGCGCGCATCGGATGAGCCCCCACGTTTGCCAACGATTGAAAAAGGCTGACAAGGAGGGCCACCAATCACGAAATCCACCGACTCAATTTTCGCAGCGGATAACAAACTCTCACCGCGGCCGCCGGCTAGATCAGCTCTAATTCCGCGGCTGCCGCGATAGCGATGGTTATAATTGTAAGCATCAACCGCGCGCTCATCCCACTCAAAGCCAGCAGCTACGTGCAAGCCAGCGTCGAGGAATCCCGTGGACAGGCCCCCACAGCCGGCGAACAACTCGATCCCGACAGGTATTTTCATTGCCGGGGCACCTTGGTGGCGTGGATAGCCTCAAGCTGAGTCTGCGAGGTGTCGATAACGTAGCTGGCGGACCGGACGATCCGGAGATCACCCGGTTTTTGCGCCACGTTGAATTCCATGATGTGCACTACGGACTGATAGTCCACCTTGATGGCGAGCGGACGTAACGCCAAACCGGGAAGGTAATGTTGGGTGTAGCGGATCATATTGTGAATCTGGACTCGATTGAGTGCGTCCGCGACTGCCTTGGCTTCGATCGGGAAAACGACCGGGAGTTCATCATCCGCGGCAGCTATTCCGACGTCTATCGCGTCTAACTCGGCCTGACCCACCCCAGGGACGCTCTTTCGGACGTGCGACCGAAGGCGATAAATCTTCATTCCGGTAAAGTGGTCTAGGAGCTTGCAGTAGCTGGCGATCGTCAGAACGGCTTGCTCGTCCATTTCCGCCATGGTTTCGGGCAGGAGGCGTCGGACGGGCGTTGGAGTGAGATCGATCGCAGCCGTTGGCTCGCTGACGGGCACTTCGAAGATACCCGTTGTGGCACGCTCGAATTGATATTGCCCGCGCCCGATGGGCCGCAGAACATGAAAGCCCTTGTCGAGAATTTCAGCAGGGAGCTTTGTCCGCGAGCGCATCCGGTATACAACGTCGGCAGGGTTCCTTGACGAAATCCGGTCCGGCGCAGCCGACTCCGAACGTACGGCCTCCACCGCGTTCCGCACGTCATCCAGTGAAAATATGATCGACGATGCGCCGGGCCGATATCTGTCACGAAACAGCTTTAGGATAACGGGTACATACACGACCGACCGATTTCCGTGGCTTTGGGCTGGACGAGGCACGGTGACCCGATCAGCTTTCGAAGGGCGGCGGCGCTTTGGCACCTCTGCGTCCCTGTCTTCGCTGGCCATCGGCATCCCCTGTCTCGCAGAACGTATAAGGAACGCTTCCGCCCGTAAAGGGGTTTCGCGTCTGTTCCGGGAGAAATCAAGCTCGCCGTGTGCAGGCGAGCGAGCGTTACGTGTCCAGGCAGCGTATCGGTCTGACGGACGCCTATAGCGGGAAGGCTCTCGCAGCGTCCTTCAGAAGCCGGCGGCGGCGAGGCGCTTTACCGTGGCGGCGCGGTGGGCTGCGGGACGCCGGTGTCGAGGCCCGGGCGGGTGTGCCCGCGCCTCCAGGCGCACCGATGGGAGGGGAAGGCAGTCAGCCGAGGCCGACTACCTTCCGCAATTCCCTGTTGATCCTCGTCTGCCAGCCCGGCCCCTGTTCGCGGAGCCGTTCGACGACCTCGCGGTCGAGCCGCACGGAGACGAGCTGTTTGGGATCAGCCGATTTCGGCCGGCCCCGGCGGATCGGCTTGCTGCCGTGATAGGCGCTCGCCGTGTCGAACCATTCGGAAGTCAGCTTGGGAGCATCATCCGGGTCGATCCAGTTGCTTGAAATATTCTTCTCTTTCATCTCTGTCTGCCTTCCTCATCGAAATGATGCGGCGGCTATCCTGGCGCTCAGTCCAGACCGTCACGACGACGTCGTCGCGAAGAAGCCCGACGGTGATTTCCCGGTCTTCGCCATAATCTTTCCGGAGATCCGGTTCGGTCAGGTGAAATCCCTCGAAAATCTTCGGTGCATCGTTGAAGTCGAGGCCGCGCTCCACAAGGGTGCGCCGCCTCTTAGCAGGGTCGAACGTAACCTTCATTACAAGTGCTTTCGTAAGAGTATCCTGATCTCATTTCGCATCTCCTCTGGCCCCCTTCGGGACCTCCTCTAATACCCCGATCGGGGCGATCGAATGCTCCATCCGGAGCGACTCAGGCCGGGGATGTCCCGACGATATTGTATATACGTAAAGTCGGCGGATTTGTCAATATCTGTATCTACGAAAAATGTGGCCGTCGGCAGCCCCTCCCCGGCGCCTGAAATGGACGGAATAGATCACCCCTCCCCCCGCCGATCGTGAAACCGCAGCAGCTGCAGCACGTCGTCGACCGTCATCGGCGGCAGCGGGCAGTCCCTGGTGCGCTCCTCCCAGCCCTCCTCGGTGTCGCCGTACTGTGGGCCGGCGAGGCGGTCGAAGGCTTGCATGAGGGCGGCGCGGAGGTGGAGGCAGGCGGTGTCGAGCGCGGCGCTCGTGGCTTCGGCGAAGGCGGGGGAGCGGGTGCGGCGGCGGTAGAGGGTGGTGTGGGCGAAGCCGATCGCGGCGGACGACATGCGGACGTTGGCGGAGCCCTCGAGCGCCTGGAGGAAGCGGGTTTCGGCCGCGGGCGTCATCCAGCCGGTGCGGGCGCGGCGGAGCTGGAGGGTGCCGTCCTTGCGGTGGACGAGGTGGGGCTCGCCGCCGACGGTGCGCAGCGCCTTCGGATCCGGCGGGGGCGCGGCCGGGGTGCCGGCGAGCCGGGCCTGGGAGGCGGCGAGCGCGGCGCGCCACTGGGCGGCGAAGCGGCGGCTCCTCGCGCGGCGCTTGGTGTAGGTCGAGCGGTTCACGCCGAGCTCGCGGGCGGCGAGCCGCGCATTGCCGGTGCGGGCGAGGGCACCGAGGAAGGCGGAATTCTGGACCTGCTGGCGGGGGGTGAAAGGGCGCATGGGCAAACTCGGCGAGAGGTTGTTCGCCCTATGTTCTCATTGGAGCCCGGCTTTTCAAGGGGGCGGGTTCGGGAAGGGCCGTCACGGAAGTAAATTCCGTGGCGTCGGACGAGTTCGCGCGGCTCGCGGCCGCGCGCCTCGCCGGCCGGCCTTCGCCGTCTCCAGCGCTGCTCCGGCGGCGCGTTCGCGCCGGCGTCGCTGCGCTAGGCGGCCTCGGCAGGGGCCGTCACGAGAGTGAATCTCGTGACGTCGGACGGGCTCCCTATGGGACCCGCCGGCCGGCCTTCGCCGACTCTCGCCCTGCTCCGGCGGCGCTGCGCGCCGGCGTCGCTGCGCTAGGCGGCTTCGGCTTGATGCGTGGCATCCCCGTCCCCCGGCGCGGGGCGCTTCTCGAACACCTCGTCGACCAGGCCGAAAGCCTTGGCCTCGTCGGCGCTGAAGAACTTGTCGCGCTCGACCGCGGTCTCGATCGCCTCGATCGGCTGGCCGGTATATTTGGCCATCAGCTCGTTCATCCGGTGGCGGATGCGGAGGATCTCCTTGGCCTGGATCTCGATGTCGGTGGCCTGGCCCTGGGCGCCGCCGGAGGGCTGGTGGACCATGATCCGGGCGTTGGTGAGCGCGACGCGCATGCCGGGCTCGCCGGCGCAGAGGAGGAAGGCGCCCATGCTCGCCGCCTGGCCGATGCAGACCGTGCCGACCCGCGGGCGGATATATTGCATCGTGTCGTGCATCGCCATGCCGGCGGTCACCACCCCGCCCGGCGAGTTGATGTACATGAAGACGTCCTTCTTCGGATTCTCGCTCTCGAGGTAGAGCAATTGGGCGGTGACGAGGGTGGCCATATGGTCCTCGACCTGGCCGGTGACGAAGACGATCCGCTCCCTGAGCAGGCGGGAATAGATGTCGAAGCTGCGCTCGCCGCGGTTCGACTGCTCGATCACGATCGGAACGAGGCCGTTGACGATGTCTTCATGGTCCATGGGAGCGCGCATCCTGCTTGTGTGTGACCCTGCACACATCGGAGCATCGGCGCGAAGGTTCAAGGGCGGAAGGAGCGGGCGACGCCGCGTTCGGGCGTCGTTCAGCTTCCGGAATGAAACTGGCGCGCGTCGGATCTGCAGGAGCCGTCGATGCGTGCCCTTCCCCTCCTCCTCCTCCTCCTCCTCCTCCTCCTCGCCCCGGCCTTGGCGGCCGCGCCCGCGGCGGCCCAGATCGCCGGAAAGCACGATTACGGCTATGTGCCGGTCTCCAGCCCCTTCCTTCCCGACAGCCGGCTCGCCGACCCGCCGATCGGCAAGGCGCTGCGCGACATCGACCGCAAGATCGATCGGGCGCGCGACAGCGGCGCGCTCAGCGGCCGCGAGGCGCGGCGGCTCGAGCGGGAGAACCGGGCGATCGGGCGGCTGGCGCGGCTCTACGCTCGCGACGGCCTCTCGCCTTCCGAGCGGGCCGAGATCGAGGCGCGGGCGCGTTACCTGCGCGACGCAGTCGGGCGGCCGGCGAACGGCGGCAGGAAGCGGCGCGGCTAGGCGCCCTTTGCCGAGACGGCCGGCGCCTCTATAGCCGCTCGCGGAGCCAGCCGGACGCCTTTGCCTTGAACCGTATCGACCGCTATCTCGCGCGCCTCATCTCCGTGCCGCTGCTCGGCACGCTGACGCTTGCGGCGATGCTGCTGCTGCTCGACAAGATGCTGCGCCTGTTCGACTTCGTCGTTTCCGAGGGCGGGCCGGTCGACGTCGTCTGGCGGATGCTCGCCAACCTGCTCCCCGAATATCTCGGCCTCGGCATACCGATCGGGCTGCTGCTGGGCGTGCTGATGGCGTTCAGGAAGCTCGCTTTGTCGTCGGAGCTCGACAGCCTGCGCGCGGTCGGCCTCTCCTACACTCGGCTGCTGAGGGTGCCCTATGCCTTCGCGCTGGCGCTGATGGCGCTCAACCTCGCCGTCGTCGGCTATCTCCAGCCGCTGACCCGCTACGGCTATGAGCGGATCCGCTTCGACCTTCGCTCCGGCGCGCTCGGCGCCTCGATCAAGGTCGGCGAGTTCACCGGGCTGGGCAAGAGGATGACCCTCAGGGTCGAGAAGAGCGAGCATGAGGGCCGGCTTCTCCACGGCGTCTTCGTCCGGGCCGAGACGCGCGACGGCAAGACGCTGGCGGTGACGGCCGACCACGGGACCTTCCTCGCCACCGACGATCCCGACGTCATCCTGCTGCGGCTGTCGAACGGGCGGCTGGTCCACAACGCGCCCAATTACCGAGCGCCGCGAGTGCTCTCGTTCAAGACGCAGGACCTGCCGATCGACCTTCCCGCCATTGCCAAGTTCCGCGCGCGCGGCTGGCAGGACGAGGACGAGATGACGCTGACCGAGCTGATCGCGACCTCGAGCGCGCCCAAGGTGCCGCCCAAGGCGCGCTACGCGGCCGAGGCCAATTTCCACTACCGCCTGGCCGAGATCGTGATGATGCTGCTGATGCCGATGCTGGCGGTGGCGCTGGCGGTGCCGCCCAAGCGAAGCGCCTCGGGGCTCGGCATCTTCCTCGCGATCGTCATGGCGGTGACCTACCACAAGGTGAACCAATATGCCGAGCAGATGGGCGCGCAGGGGCGCATCGATCCTGCGATCGCGCTGTGGACGCCGTTCCTGCTCTTCGCGGCCCTGATCGTCTGGATGTACTGGACGCTGGCTTACAAGCCGGGCGGGCAGCCGATCGGAGCGCTCGAGCGAGGCTTTGCGAAGATCGCCGGGGGCATCGGCCGGCTGCTGAGGCTCGGCGGCGGCGGGGCTCGGCCGGCGGACGCGGCGGCGGCGGAATGATCAACCTCAACTTCTTCCCGTCGAAGCGGATCGCGCTCTACATGGGGCGACTGTTCCTGGTCCGCGTGCTGGCCGTCCTCGCGGCTCTCGTGATCATCCTGATGACGCTCGATCTCCTCGGCGAATCGGGCAAGATATTGAAGCATCCGGGCAACGGCGATGCGGAGCTGTGGCGCTACGTCAGCCTGCGCGTGCCGCAGCTTATCGCCCGCTTCCTGCCCTTCGCGGTGCTGCTCGGGACCCTGATCACGCTCGCGACGCTGAACCAGAACAGCGAGATCGTCAGCATGAAGGCGGCGGGTATCTCCGCGCACCAGATCATCGCGCCCCTCGTCGTGGCGAGCCTGTTCATCGCGGCGGCGAGCTTCGCCTTCAACGAAAGGGTGGTGACGCGCGCGACCGACACGCTCTCGGACTGGGAGAAGGTGGAATATGGCGCGGTGCCGCGCGACAGCGGCGTCAGGCCCAACGTCTGGGTCCGGTTCGGCGACGATCTCATCCTGGCGCGCGAGGTGCGGGGCAGTGGCGAGGCGCCCGAGCTTCGAGGCGTCGCCATTTACGACCGGTCCTTCGAGACGCTGAAGCGAATCGTCACCGCCAGGCGCGCGTTCCGCGACGGCACGGCCTGGCGGCTCGACGAGGCCTCCACTTTCGACGTCGACACCGGCGCGACCGCCAAGGCGGCGTCGATGCGGTACGGCGAGGGCCTCGACCCGGAGCAGTTCACCCTCGCCCGAGTGAAAGCGGAAGAGCAGGATTTCGCGACCCTCAAGCGCTCGGTGCACGAGCTGAAGGAAGCGGGGCGGCCGACGGCCGCGCTGGAATCGGGCCTCTGGCACAAGCTCTCCGGGCCGCTTTCCGCGATCCTCATGCCGCTGCTTGCGGGCGTCGCCGCCTTCGGCCTGGCCCGCTCTGGGCAATTGTTCATCCGCGCCGTCATCGGCATGTTCCTCGGCTTCGCTTATTTCGTCGCCGACAATTTCGCCCTGGCGATGGGCAATCTCGGCGCCTACCCGCCCCTGGTCGCGGCCTGGGCGCCGTTCCTGCTCTTCCTCCTGATCGGCGAGACGGTGCTCATCCGGACCGAGGAATGAGCGACCCGGCGTCCGAAACCGTCACCCGCGGCGAGATCGCGCGGGGCGCGGGGCTCGTCGGCCTGTCGCGGGCGGCGGCGCTTATCGAAGCCGTTGCCCAGCCGGTTTTCATCTGGCTCTACGGCCTCTCCACCTACGGCCTCTATGTGGCGCTCTGGGCCGCGATCAATCTTGCGGAGAATATCGTCGACCTGTCGCTGACCAGCGCGCTGCAGCGCCTCGTGCCGCAGGAAAACGACGAGGACGCGCACGCCGCGGTCAAGGCGGCGCTCCTCACCGCTCTGCTGCCGGCGGCGGCGATCGCCCTCCTCGTCACGCTGAATGCCGAATGGGTCGCCGGCTTTTTCTCTGCGGCGGCCGACGACCGAGCGAGCCTGCCGACCGCGATCGCGCTGTTCGCCTGGGGCCTTCCGCTGTGGACGTTCGTCGAGATCGCGACCTCGGCGGCACGGGCGCGGCGGGCGTTCGGGCCGGAGATACGCCTGCGCGTCTTCTGGGAGCAGATCGCCCGAATCCTGTTCGCGCTCGGCTTCGCCTTGCTCGGCCTCGGCAATCTCGGCCTCGTCGCGGCGCACCTGGCCAGCCTGGCGCTCACCGCCTTGCTCTGTGTGCGGTTGCTCGCCGGCTATTACGACCTGAGGCTCCTCGTGCGCGCGCGCCTGACGGGGCGCAATTATCGCCTGCTCCTGGTCACGGGGCTTGCCCTGCTTCCCTCCAACGCCCTGCGCCGGCTGCTCGTGGACGCGCCGGCGCTGCTGATCAACTTCGCCATGCCGGGCGCCCGGGGCGCGTCGGCGGCGGGGCTGTTCGAGATCGCGCGCAAGCTCGCGACGCTGCCGCTCGCGGTCCGCCAGGCCTTCCAATATGTGATGGCGCCGCTCGCCGCCCACCAGCACAAGGCCGATCCGGCCGCCATCGCGCCGCTCTATCGTTTCGCCAGCCGCCTCTCGACGGCCCTCGTGGTGCCGCTGGCCGGCTGGCTCGCCTTCGCCGGGCCCGACATCCTCTCCGTATACCGCCCGGAAGTGATTGCCGCGCTCCCCTTGCTCTGGATCCTGGTGACGGCGCGGGCCGCGGAGGCGATCGTCGGGCCCGCCACTCCGATCGTGGAGATGACCGGCCATCGCATCCTTCCCCTGGTCAACAGCGTCGTCGGGGCGGCGGTATGGCTCGGTCTCAGCGTCTTCCTCGTCCCGCTGTGGGGAGCCGAGGGTGAAGCGGTGGCCGTCGGCGCGGCCACAGTGGCGATCGCTTATGCGGCGACCCTGGAGCTTCGGATCACCGAGCGGCTGACTCCGTTCGACGTCAAGCTCGTCCTCGGCCTCGGCGTCGCGCTTGCCGGCGTCGCGATGATGGCGCTCGCCGAACATCACACGCGGGGGCCGGTGCGTTTCGTCTCGGTGACCTCGCTCTGGGCCGCGTCGAGCTGGCTTGCGGTGCGCTTCGGCCTGGTGCGCGGCGACCGCGAGGCGCTCGGCGGGCTGTCGCGCGCCCTGAAGCTGGTCTGACAAATTAATCGGATAAATCGGGAACCTGATCCAGATCAGTCCGTTCGGGCGGCCATGGACGACGCGCGTTTCTTCCACCTGCAGGCCGAAAAGTGCCGCACCGCCGCTCTGGCGGCCGAGAACGAGCATGCCCGGCGCGGGCTCGAGCAGCTCGCCCGCCACTATCAGCGCGAGGCGCAACGCGCCAATCTCGCCGAGCTCTCGCGGCCGGCCGAGAACGTGCTCGCCGCCAGCCGCCACTAGAGTTCGGCTATTCGCGAGCCCCGGGAGGGGGAAAGCTGAGATAGGCCAGGCGCCTGACCTCCCGGCGGCCGCGGACGACCGTGTCGAGGATCAGGCCGACCCCGAAGCTGAGGAAGGCGACGATCATCAGGCCGGTGATCAGGATGGCCGTCGGGAAGCGCGGGACGAGGCCGGTCTCGGCGTAGGTGACGACAAGGGGCACGGCGAGGACGATAGCGAGCGCCGCCAGGAAGGCCGCGAAGCCGCCGTAGAAGAGGACGGGCCGCTCGATGCGGAAGAGGTGGAAGATGGTCCTGGCGATCCGCCAGCCGTCGCGATAGGTCGAGAGCTTCGAGACGGAACCTTCGGGACGGGCGCCATAGGCGGTGACCACCTCGGCGACCGGCATGGCGAGCTCGAGCGCGTGGACGCTGATCTCGGTCTCGGTCTCGAAGCCGCGGGACAGCGCCGGGAAGCTCTTGACGAAGCGGCGCGAGAAGACGCGGTAGCCGGAGAAGATGTCGGTGAAGCTGCGCCCGAAGAGGCCTGCCAGGATGCCCGTGAACAGCCGGTTGCCGAGCCGGTGGCCGCGCCGATAGGCCTCCTCGACCTCCGACCTGCGCGCGCCCACGACCATGTCGAGCTTCTCCTCGACGAGGCGGCGGACCAGCTCGGGCGCGGCACTGGTGTCATAGGTCGCGTCGCCGTCGGCCATCAGATAGATGTCGGCGTCGACGTCGGCGAACATGCGGCGCACGACATTGCCCTTGCCCTGCATCCGCTCGGAACGGACGATCGCGCCCGCCGCCGCGGCAACCTCGCGAGTGCGGTCGGCGCTGTTATTGTCGTAGACGTAGATCGCGGCCTCGGGCAGCGCGGTGCGAAAGCCGGCGACCGTCTGCGCGATCGCCGCTTCCTCGTTGTAGCAAGGAAGGAGGATCGCGATCCGCATCCCCGCTTCCGGCTGTCGCGTGGCGTCCAACCCTGTCCCCTCCGCCGCGGCCGGCGGCTTTATGCCTTGGCCTTGGGCTTCTTAGCCGCGGGCTTCTTGGCTGGGGAAGCGGCTTTCTCTGGCCCCGCGGGCACTGCGGCGGCCTTCTTCGCCGGCTTCGCCGCCTTGGCCGCGGGTTCGGCCGCACCCTTGGCCTTTTTCGCGGCGCCCGCCTTCTTCGCCTTGGGCTTGGCCTCTGCATGGTCGTGGCCGCAACCGGGGCCGTGGACATGCTCGCCGGTGTCGGTCGATTCGATCTCCGCCTGAAGCACCTCGCGGCTGACGACCCGGTCGGTCACCTCCGCCTTGTCGAACAGGAAATCGACCACCTTGTCCTCGAACATCGGCGCCCGGAGTTGCGCGGCGGCCATGGGATCGGAGCGGACGTAATCGACGAACTTCTGCCGATCCTCGGGGCGATATTGCTGGGCCGCCTGCATGATCAGCTGGTTCATCTCATTGTCATTGATCAGGATGTTGTTCTTCGTCCCGATCTCGGAGAGCAGAAGGCCGAGACGCACCCGCCGCTCGGCGATGGCGCGATATTCGCCGCGCTCGGCCTCCATCTCGGCCCGCGCCGCCTCCGGATCCTCCTCGTGGCTCGCCTCATGCTCGAGCTGCTGCCAGATCTGGGCGAACTCGGCCTCGACCATCGAGGGCGGCACCTCGAAATCGTGGCTGGCGGCGAGCTGGTCGAGGAGCTTGCGCTTCATGTGGGTGCGGGTAAGGCCGGCCAGCTCCTGCTCGACCTGCCCCTTCAGCAGCTCGCGCAGCTGACCGAGGCCCTCGAGGCCCATCGACTGCGCGAAGGCGTCGTCGAGCGCCGTCTCGCGCGGCTTCTGGACCTCGCCCACCGTCACCTCGAACACCGCCTTGCGGCCCTTCAGATAGGCGACCGGATATTCTTCCGGGAAAGTGACGTCGATCGTGCGCTGCTCATTGGCCTTGGCGCCGATCATCTGGTCCTCGAACCCCGGGATGAGCCGGCCGGAGCCGAGCTCGACCCGCATCGACTCCCCCTTGCCGCCTTCGAACGGCTCGCCGTCGACCTTGCCCTCGTAGTCGATGACGACGAGGTCGCCGAGCTCCGCCTTGCGGCCCTTGGGCGCCGGCTCGAAGCTCTTCTGGCCCTCGGCGAGACGGGCGAGGGCTTCGTCCACCTCGGCCTCGGTCGGCTCGGCGCGAAGCCGCTCGAGCCTCAACCCGTCGATTTTCGGCGTCGGCACGTCGGGGAGCGTCTCGAGCTCGACCTTGACGACCGCGTCCTGGCCCGGGCCGCCTTCCTCGAACTCGACGGCCGGCTGCGTCGCGGGGCGCAGCTTCTGCTCGGCGATGAGCTGCTGGACGCCTTCCTGCACCGCGCTGTTCAGCGCTTCCTGCTCGAGCGCCGGGCCGTGCATCTTGCGGACCAGGTTCGCCGGCACCTTGCCGGGGCGGAAGCCGGGCATGCGGATCTGCGGCGCGACCTTCTTCAGCTCGCCGTCGATCCGCGCCTCGATGTCCTTCTTGGGGATGGTGATCCGGTAGGCGCGCTTGAGGCCCTGGTTCAACGTCTCGACGGTCTGCATGATGTTTTCTTCGTCTTTCCCGTGAATGGCGACGGGCGGCTGGCGCCCGGGAGGTGCCCCGGCCACAGCCGTCCCCCGGACGGCTGTGAGTCCGGGCGCACCAGCTGCGCCTGACCAAACCGTCCGCCGGACGGTTTGGGCGGGCGCAGCTGGTGCGGGCGAAGGGACTCGAACCCCCACATCTTTCGATACCAGGACCTAAACCTGGCGCGTCTACCAGTTCCGCCACGCCCGCTTAGGCCGCCGGTCGGCGCGGGATATAGCAGGGTGGAGAGGGAGGGCAAGCAGGGGCGTCCGCAAGGGGTGCTTGCGGCCGAGGGGGCAGGCACCGCCCGAAGGATCAATCGCTCGACCCAAGGAAGGCTGCCCAGTCGCGGGAGCCATGGGCGATACGGACGATTTCCACGCTCTTCTGCCCGACGCGGTAGAAGATCAGGTATCCCCGCCACGAGAGCTTGCGCAGGGCGTCGTCCCCGATCCTTCGCACCACGGGGAAGCGTAGCGGATGACGCGCGAGCGAGAGGCACCGATCGGTCAGCCCCGAGACGAAGCGCCGCGCCGCGGCCGGATCATCGGCCGCGATCCGGTCGCCGATCTCCTCGAGATCGGCGACCGCGGCACCCGACAGGCGGACGATCACGCCTCGCGCTTCGACAGGGACCCTTCATATTTTCGGACCAGTCGATCGGCGACGGCGGACACCTCCTCGGATCGCCTCGCGTCGAGATCGCCGAGCCCCCGCTTCAACTCCGCGTCCAGCCGCATCCAGCTCGCCTCGCGCTCCTGAACGAGGCGGACGCCTTCGCGCAGCACCTCGCTTCGCGAGCCGTAACGCCCGTCGCGCACCGCCTCGCCGATAAACGCCTCGAGCTGCTCGCCCAGATTGACACTGGTGGCCATGATCCTGCTCCCTGCCGACATCAGCGGTGATAATAGTTATTGGCGGCCACGAATGGAAGCCTGGCGGTTTCAGGCGGTGACCCGAGACGGCGCGACACCATGTGGAGCGATCGCGCATGTGGCGGCGGTCAGGTTCGCGCGTCTACGAGTTCCGCCCCGCCCGCTCAGGTCGCCGATCGGCGGGGATATTGGAGGGCGCAAAGGGCAAGGGATGTGTCCCGTCCGCCGGGCTCCGCCTTCAATAGGCGGCCGCCCGCACGGGAAGCGTAAGGATGATGCGGGCGCGTTCGTCCTCGACCTGGATGCGCGCGTCGCCGATCCAGCCGTCGCCGAAGACCCGCTTGCGGGCGATCTCGCCGGCCTTGTCGAAGGCCAAAGCGAGGGCGGCGACCTCGTCCCGGCAGGACTCGCCGACCACGTCGGTGACCTCCTCGGCGTCGGAGCGCAGGTTGAAATAATAACGCGGCATCGAGGCATAAACGCGCGAAGGGCGCCGGCTTTCCCGCGCGCCGGAACGTTTGGGCGGCTCGCGCCTTCTTTGGGGGCACTGGAAGCAGGAGGGACCGATGCGCTACCGCAGGCTCGGATCGAGCGACCTCGAGGTCTCGGAGATATCTTTGGGGTCGTGGCTGACCTTCGGCGTCGGCGTCGAGGCGGACCGCGCGCGCGCGGTGGTCGACAAGAGCTTCGAGCTCGGCATCAACTTCATCGACACGGCGAACGTCTACGGGCGGGGGAAGGCGGAGGAGTTTCTCGGCGAGGTGCTGAAGGACCGACCGCGCGACAGCTACGTGCTCGCGACCAAGGTGTTCTTCCCGATGTCGGACGAGGACCGCGGGCTCTCGCGGGCGCAGATCGAAAAGCAGCTCGACGCGTCGCTGAAGCGGCTTCGGACCGACTATGTCGACCTCTACCAATGCCACCGCTACGACGAGGAGACGCCGCTCGAGGAGACGATGGCGGCGCTGACCGACGCCGTGCGCTCGGGCAAGGCGCGCTGGATCGGCTTTTCCGAATGGCCCGCGGAGAAGATCCGCGAGGCGCTCGACATGGCGGGGGTCGAGAAGTTCGTCTCGAGCCAGCCGCAATATTCGCTGCTCTGGCGGCAGCCGGAGGAGCGGGTCATCCCGCTCTGCGCGGCGAACGGCATATCGCAGATCGTCTGGTCGCCGCTCGGCCAGGGCGTGCTGACCGGCAAATACCGGCCGGGCTCGGCGCCGCCGGCGGGGAGCCGCGCGACGAGCGAGGAAATGGGCGGCTTCATGGACCGTCTGCTTCGCGAGGACGTGCTCGAGGCGGTCGAGAAACTGCGGCCGCTCGCCGGCGAGGCGGGGCTGAGCCTCGCACAATTCTCGCTGGCCTGGGTGCTGCGCGAGCCGAACGTGGCCTCGGCGATCGTCGGCGCCTCGCGGCCCGAGCAGCTCGAGGAGAATGCCGCCGCGTCCGGCGCGACCGTCGACCCGGAGCTGTTCAGGCGGGCGGAGGCGGTCGTGGACGCTCTGCGCGAGGGCGCGCGCTGAGCCGGGGCGCCCGCCGGACTAGATAAGGTCCGAAAGATATCGGCAGAGCCGGAGGACGGCGCTCTCGGTCAGGGCGATGCCGCTTCGGCGCGCATCGTCCGAGGCGCGGGTCCGGACCACCAGCCCTTCCCCCGCCATCCGCTCGATGAGACGGGGCCCGGCCTCCGGATCCACTTTCGCCGCGGAACAGGCCTGGGCGAGGGACAGGCTGCGGCCCTCCTCATGGGCGATGAACATGGCGAGGAGCAAGTCCCAGGCCGGCTCGCCGAAGAGGCCGGGAGGAAAATGCTCGTCCCTGCGGCGGCGCTCCAAATACAGCCGCTCAGCCACTTCGCGCAGCGAAGCGGCGGTATCCGCCGAGATTTCGTTGACGATGATATCGATGCGTGCCCTCGCCTGGCGTATGACGGCCAGGGCCGCCTCGACGAATTCGGCGTTCCGATGTTCGACCACGGTCTTTTCCCCGTGGCGAGAATAACAAGTCGCCGACGAATAGATAGTGCAATCTCGCCATCAGGGCAGGCCGTCGCCGGCGGCGATGAAGCCCAGCGCCCGGAGGCTCGACCAACCGGAGCTGCCGATGACGAGATGGTCATGGAGGCGGATGTCGAGGAAGCTCCCGACGAAGGCGGTTCGCCGCGTCGCGGCGATATCGTCCTCGCTGGGCCGCGGGTCGCCGCCGGGATGGTTGTGGACCATGATGATTCCGGTGGCGCCCAGTTCGAGCGCCCGGTTGAATATCTTGCGCAGCGGGACTTCCGCTTCCGAGACGGACCCTTCGGACATGATTTCGTCGGCCAGCAACCGGGTGGCGTTGTTCAGGAAAAGCACGCGCAGCCGCTCGGTCGAGACGCGCGACAGGTCGAAGGTGAGATAGTCGATGAGGGCCTGGGAATCGGCGATGACGGGACCCGAAAAGGCGTCCCTGCGAAGCGCGTGGAGGAAGGCGTCGCGGACGACCTGGAGATAGGCGACCGCAATGTCGCCGTCGCCCAGCACCCGCGCCTGCGCGGCGGCGGGCGCGGCGAGCGCGGCGGCGAGCGAGCCGAAGCCCGCGATCAGCCGGGCCGCCCACTCCTCGGCCCGCCCGCCGAGCGGCCGGAGAAGCTCGACCAGGATCTGTCGGCACCGAAGCGCGCCAGCCGCTTCTGATGGTTCCAGGTGCCGATCGCCAATATGATCAGCATCGGATAACTCCAGAACGCCAGGGCGAACGCGTACGCCCACGGAATCATCGCCGGATCCGTCACCCGCACAAGGTGAGCGGCCGTTCCGATCAGTTGCAGCGCAGTCAGCCACAACGGCCACAATCGTTCGGCGAACAGCGCGACGGCGAGGAATGCCGCAAGAGCTGCGACATCCACGGCGAGGATACCGATTTCGATTGAGCGAAACCGGGCAGCCGCTTCGTTAGCCACGAGCGCCGTGACAATCGACCCCACGACGAAGACCGTGGACGCCACGCGCTCCGGGGCTCCACCCCTAGCCAGAGAATAAAACCAGCAGCCAAAGAGCAAGACATTGAAAGCGACGAACTTGACCATGATCGTAGCCGACCATGAGGGAAGCGCTTGGTCAAGCGGTGCACACTCCCGCCTAAGCTACGATTTTCAGATGGGTCTCACCCTCTACCTTGGGCTTGGGAAGCTCGTCTCCGATCGCCACCGTCCGCAGGCCGACCTGGATCTTGGTGTCGCTGAGGCGCTTGTGGGTTTCGACGATGTCCGCCCGCGCGCGGGCCAGAGCGGCGAAGGCCGAGGCGGAGACTTCGAAGGCGTCCTGGCCGACCAGGGCCGACAGCTTGGCGTCGGTGCGGGCGGTGACGAGGGCGCCGTTGAGCTCGGCGGCCCGGGCC
>DATAIU010000049.1:0-15688 GCA_036262495.1 Allosphingosinicella sp. | reverse complement strand
GGCGCGAACATCGCGCTGGCGTGCGACATCGTCATCGCCGCGAAATCGGCAAAGTTCATCCAGTCCTTCGCCTCGATCGGCCTGATCCCGGACAGCGGCGGCACCTGGGTCCTGCCGCGCCTGGTCGGCCAGGCGCGGGCGATGGGCCTGGCATTCACCGCCGATTCCCTGCCCGCAGAGCAGGCGGCGGAATGGGGCCTGATCTGGAAGGCGGTGGAGGACGAGGCGCTCGACGCGGAGGTCGACGCGCTCGCCGAGCGCTTCGCCGCCGCGCCGACGCAGGGCCTCGCGCGCATCAAGAAGATGATCCGCGAGAGCTGGGAGCACAGCCTCGGCGAGGAGCTGGTGCTCCAGCGCGACGCGATGCGCGAGCTTGGCTTCTCCGACGATTATCGCGAGGGCGTGGCGGCCTTCATGGCCAAGCGGAAACCCAATTTCACCGGAAAGTGACTTCCGTCATTGCGAGGAGCGAAGCGACGCGGCAACCCAGCCCGTGCCTTCGACGCAGGCCGGACTGGATTGCTTCGCTGTGCTCGCAATGACGGAGTGAGTATGAAGACCCTGAAGCTCCTCAATTACGCGCAGGACCGCTGGTACGGGGCGGAGGGCGCGCTGGCGCCGGTCGAGAGCGCGGTGACCGGCGAGATCGTCGCCGAGACGGGGAGCGGCGGGCTCGATTTCGCGGCGATGCTCGACCATGCGCGCAAGGTCGGCGGGCCGGCGCTGAGGGCGATGACCTTCCACGAGCGGGCGTGGATGCTCAAAGACCTCGCCAACGCGATCATGGTCCGAAAGGAGGAGCTTTACGAGCTCAACTACGAGACCGGCGCGACCCGCACCGACGGCTGGATCGACATCGAGGGCGGCGCCGGCACGCTCTTCTCCTTCTCGTCCAAGGGGCGTCGCGAGCTGCCCAACGGGCGGATCCTGCTCGACGGCGCCATGGAGCCCTTGTCGAAGGGCGGGACGTTCGTCGGCCAACACGTCTGGACGCCGCTGCAGGGCGTCGCCGTGCATATCAACGCCTTCAACTTCCCGGTCTGGGGGATGCTCGAGAAGCTGGCCCCGACGATCCTCGCCGGCGTCCCGGCGATCGTGAAGCCGGCCTCGGCGACCGGCTATCTCGCCGAGGCGGCGTTCCGTATCTTGATCGAGGCCGATGTCCTTCCGCCCGGCGCGCTGCAATTGATCATGGGCGGGGTCGGCGACCTGTTCGACCATCTGACGCTTCAGGACGTGGTCAGCTTCACGGGCTCGGCCCACACCGCGATGAAGCTCCAGACCCACCCAGTCATCGCCCGCGAGAGCGTCCGCTTCATCGCCGAGCGGGACAGCCTCAACGCCTCGGTCCTCGGGCCCGACGCCGCCCCGGGAACGCCCGAGTTCGACCTCTTCGTCAAGGAAGTGGCCCGCGAGATGACGGTCAAGGCGGGGCAGAAATGCACCGCCATCCGCCGCGCCATGGCGCCGGCCGAGCATCTCGACGCCGTCCAGGCGGCCCTGATCGAGCGGCTCGGCAAGGCCAGGATCGGCAATCCCCGCGAGGAGGGCGTCACCATGGGCGCTCTCGCCAGCCGCTCGCAGCTCCGCTCGGTGCGCGAGGCGGTGGCCGAGCTGGCCAAATCGGCCCGGATCGTCTCCGGCGATCCCGAACGCTCCCCGGTCGAAGGCAACGGAGCCTTCATCTCGCCGATCCTGCTTCGCTCCGACGACCCCTGGGGCTCCGCGGCCGTCCACGACGTCGAGGCATTCGGACCGGTCTCGACGATCATGCCCTATCGCGACCTCGGCGACGCCGTCGCCCTCGCCAATCGAGGCATGGGCAGCCTCGCCTTGTCGCTCTTCACCTTCGACCCGCAGGTGGCGGAGGAGTTCGTCCTCGGCGCCGGCGCCTATCACGGCCGGATGATGATCCTCGACCGGACCAGCGCGAAGGAATCGACCGGCCACGGTTCTCCCCTCCCCGTCCTCGTCCACGGCGGGCCAGGCCGGGCCGGCGGCGGCGAGGAGATGGGCGGCATACGCGGCGTCGCCCACTACATGCAGAGGACGGCGCTGCAGGGCTCCCCGGCGGTTCTGTCGGGCGTCGCCAAGCAGTGGCTCCCGGGCGCTCCGAAGCCCGAGGGCGACACGCACCCCTTCCGCAAGCGCATCTCCGAGCTCGAGATCGGCTTCACTCTGAAGACGGCGAGCCGGACCGTGACTCTCGAGGACATCGAGCATTTCGCCCATTTCACCGGTGACACCTTCTACGCCCATATGGACGAGGAGGCGGCGAAGGCGTCGCCCATCTTCGAAGGGCGCGTCGCCCACGGCTATCTGGTGCTGAGCTTCGCCGCGGGCCTGTTCGTCGACCCCGATCCGGGCCCCGTCCTCGCCAACACCGGCCTCGAGAATCTGCGCTTCCAGACCCCGCTCTATCCCGGGGACTCGATGCGGGTCGAGCTGACGGTTAAGACGAAGAGCGTCAGGGACGAGGAGAAAGGCGAAGTGCGCTGGGCCGTCTACGTCTACAATCAGAAGGACGAGGTCGTCGCCTCGTACGACCTCCTGACGATGAACCGGCCGTGATGCGCGCCATCCCGGTCGTCGCGCTCGTCCTGCTCCCCGGCTGCGCCGCGTCGGCGCCGCGCGAGACGCCGGTCTACGGCTACAAGATCGTGCACGAATATCCGCACGATCCGATGGCCTTCACGGAGGGGCTCTTCTACCGCGACGGGCGGCTCTGGGAGAGCACCGGCCTCAACCGCATGTCGACGATCCGCGAGGTGCGCCTCGAGGACGGCCAGGTGCTGCGCTCGGTCTCGATCGCCCCGCAATATTTCGGCGAGGGCATTGTCGACTGGGGGGACGAGATCAGGAGCCTGACCTGGCAGGGCGGCACCGGCTTTCGTTGGGGCATCAGGGACCTGAAGCAGCGCGGCAGTTTCCGCTACCCCGGCGAGGGCTGGGCGCTGACCCGCGACTCGAAGAACATCTACATGAGCGACGGCACCGCGCAGCTTCGCGTGCTGGATCCAAAGACGATGGGCGAGCTCAGGCGGATCAACGTCACCTGGGAGGGAAAGCCGGTCGAGCGCCTCAACGAGCTCGAATGGGTGAAGGGCGAGATTTTCGCCAACGTCTGGATGACTCCGCGAATCGCCCGGATCGACCCCAAGAGCGGCCGGGTGAAGGGCTGGATCGACCTCTCGCCGCTGGTCGCCGAACATTCGCCGGGCGACCCGGACAGCGTCCTCAACGGCATCGCTTTCGACGCGGCGAACGACCGATTGTTCGTGACGGGTAAGAATTGGGCCAAGCTGTTCGAAATCCGCCTCGTGCCGCCGGCGCGCCGGAAGGACTGAAGGAACGGCGCGCGCCGCCTTCCGTTGGATCGTCGAGTTCCCAGCCAGGAGTGAACCCGATGAAGATCGCCGAATGCATGTCGCCCGACGTCGAGGTCGTGACGCCAGACCAGCCGATCCGCGAAGCCGCCCAGTTCATGCTCCGCGCCGATGCCGGCGCGATGCCGGTCGGCGAGGGCGACAGGCTCGTCGGCATGGTCACCGACCGCGACATAACGGTGCGCGGCGTCGCCGCGGGCCGCGGCCCCGACACGCCGGTCCGCGACGTCATGACCGAGGAAGTGATCTTCTGCTTCGACGACGAGGAGGTCGAGGCCGTGGCGCTGAAGATGAGCGACCGCCAGGTCCGCCGCATGCCGGTCCTCAGCCGCGAGGACGAGACTCTGGTCGGGATCGTAAGCCTCGGCGACATCAGCCGCTCCGAGCAGGGCGACGCGGCGTCCGTCGCGCTCGACGGGATCACCGACCCCGGCGGCGAGCACAATCAGAGCGAGGGGCGATAAGAGCTCCCCCCTGTCGTCACCCCGGACTTGATCCGGGGTCCATCTTCTTTCCGGCTGCCGGAAGGACTAGGCGGATGCCGGATCAAGTCCGGCATGACGACTCCCTTCAGGTCAGCGCCGAATAGATCAGCGTCTTGAGCTGACGACGGACCGGATAGGTGGTGGACGGCATCAGCTGGGTCATGAAGACCATGTGGAGGCGCTCGACCGGATCGACGAAGAAGGACGTCGAGAACATCCCGCCCCAGTAGAACTCGCCTTTCGAGCCGGGCAGCATCGTCTTGGCCGGATCGAGATTGACGCCGAAGCCGAGGCCGAAGCCCTGGCCGGCATTGACGGCCTCGCTGAAGAGGGAACGGCTGAGCTCGGTCAGATCGGCGCCGCCGGGGAGATGGTTGACCGTCATCAGGTCGATCGTCTTGCGCGATACGAGGCGGACGCCGTCGAGCTCGCCGCGGCCGATCAGCATCGAGCAGAAACGGTGATAGTCGGCGACGCTCGAGATCAGGCCGCCGCCGCCGGCGAGCAGGCGGGGCGGCTCGGCCCAGGCGCTCTTCTCGCCCTGGTCGTAAACCATCGCGCCCTTTCCGGGCTGAAACGCCCACGCGTCGCCGAGCCGGTCGGTTTTATCGACGGGGATCGAGAAGGCGGTGTCGACCATTCCAAGCGGCGCGAAGATCCGCTCCTCGAAAAACCGGTCGAGCTTCATTCCGGAGAGGCGCTCCACGATCAGGCCGACCACGTCCGTGGATACCGAGTAGTTCCACGCCGTTCCGGGCGAGAATTCGAGGGGTATCTCGGCAAGCGCCCCGACGAAGCCATCGAGATCGTAGCCGCCGTGCCAGCCCTCGATCTTGCGCTCGCGATAGGCGGCGTCGACGTTGGTCCGGTGCTGGAAGCCGTAGGTGAGGCCCGACGTGTGGCGCAGCAGGTCCAGCATGATCATCGGCCGCTCTGGCGCCTTCCTCCGAAACGGCGTCCCCGCCCCGCCGCCGTCATAGACGCCGAGACGCTTCCATTCGGGGATGACGGTGTCGACCGGCTGGTCGAGCGTCACCTTGCCTTCCTCGAGCAGCATCATGAAGGCGATCGAGGTGACGGGCTTGGTCATCGAGGCGATGCGGAAGAGGGCATCCTCGCGCATCGGCTCCCCCGACGCGCGCGCTTTGCCCGCGGTCGAGAAATGGACGACCTTGCCGTCCCGCCCGATCAGCAGCTGGGCCCCGGAGAAAAGCTCCGGCGCGAAATAGCGCTCCTCGAGAAACGCACCGATCCGCGCCAGCCGGTCGGGATCGAAACCCGCTTCCCTCGCCTCGACCCGTTCCATCCGCTTCAGCTCCTGAAAGGCGGCGGGGTAGCGCTTGAGCGGAGCCGGAATCAACGTCATTGCGAGCGAAGCGAAGCATTCCAGGCGTCGCCCTGTGGATTGCTTCGTCGCTTCGCTCCTCGCAATGACGGGGAGCTTGAGAGAGGAGCCGCGCTTGATCGAAGGGATTGAGCTGCCGCCGGGCTGGCCGAAGATGAGCCTCGCCGAGGTGGAGGCCGTGCTGACCGCGCCCGGAGCGCGCTTCGAGATCGAGGAGGTCCGGATCCGCGGCATCCCCACCCGCGTCTGGAAGAACGCTCCGCCCGACCTCGCCACGCTCCACCGTGCCAGTCGCGCGCATGGCGAGCGGCTCTTCACGATCTTCGAGGACGAGCGAGTGAGCTTCGAAGGTTCGTTCCGGGCTGCGACGGCGCTGGCGGTCGAGCTGCGGCGCCGCGGCGTTCGCAAGGGCGACCGGGTGGCGATCGCTATGGCGAACTTGCCGGAATGGCCGGTCGCCTTCTTTGCCATCGTCGCAATCGGCGCGATCGCGGTCCCGCTCAACGCCTGGTGGGCCGGCGCCGAGCTCGAATACGGGCTGGCCGATTCGGGGGCGACGGTGCTGATTGCCGACGCGCGCCGCTGGGCGCTCATCGAGCCGCATCGCCCCGCCCTCCCCGCTCTGGAGCATGTCCTCGTCGGCCGCGGCGACGGTCCCGCGCGGCTCGAGGATGCAATCGGAAGCGCGGCGGCCTGGTCGCAGCTTCCCGACCGCGACTTGCCCGAGGCGGATTTCGAGCCCGACGAGGAGGCGGCGATCCTCTACACGAGCGGCACGACGGGCCGGCCCAAGGGCGCCCTGATCACGCACCGCAACTTCCTGACCAACATCCTCTCGGTCGGCTATTCGAATGCCCGCGCCGCCCTTCGCCGCGGCGAGGCGCCGCCGCCGCCGGAGCCGAAAGTGTCGCTGATGGTCATCCCCCTCTTCCACTGCACCGCGCTCAGCGCGATGCTGATGGGCACGATGGTGACCGGCCACACGATCGTCTTCATGCGCAAATGGGACCCGGTCGAGGCGATGGCGCTGATCGAGCGCGAAAGGGTTCAGTTGACCGGGGGCGTCCCGACCATCGCCTGGCAGCTTATCGAGCATCCCGAGCGCGGCCGCTTCGACCTCTCCAGCCTCGAGGCGATCAGCTATGGCGGCGCGCCCGCGGCGCCGGAGCTGGTGAGGAAGATATGGGAGGAGTTCGGAGCGCTACCCGGCAACGGCTGGGGCATGACCGAGACGACGGCGACCGTGACCAGCCATGTCGGCGAGGATTATCTCAACCGTCCGGACAGCTGCGGTCCGCCTGTCCCCGTCGCGGAGCTCAGGATCATGTCTCCAGACGGCGCTCGCGAGCTTCCCGTCGGGGAGACGGGCGAGCTCTGGGCCAAGGGCCCGCAGATCGTCAAAGGCTATTGGAATAATCCCGAAGCGACCGCGGCGACCTTTGTCGACGGCTGGGTCCGCACGGGGGATCTGGCGCGGCTCGACGAGGAGGGCTTTGGCTACATCGTCGACCGCGCCAAGGACATGGTCATTCGCGGCGGCGAGAACATCTACTCGATCGAGGTCGAAAACGTCCTTTTCGAGCACCCCGCCGTTACCGACGCCGCGCTCATCGGCCTCCCGCATCGAAGCCTGGGCGAGGAACCGGCCGCGGTCGTCCATCTCGCGCCGGGCGCAAGCGCGAGCGAGGAAGAGCTCAGGCAGTGGGTGCGCGACCGCCTCGCAGTCTTCAAGACGCCGGTCCGGATCGCGTTCATGGACGCACCGCTGCCGCGCAACGCCAATGGCAAGATCATGAAGAAAGAGCTGCGCGCGCTGTTCGCGCAAGACGGCAGCGCTTAGGAAACCTGCCTCGAGCGAGGGTCGTCCATCGCCTCGATGTTGCGGCTACGCTCCTTCCACTGGGCCGCGGTCAGGCAGACCCGCCGGCTGGAATGGAGACCCGTCCCGGTCAGCTCGCGCTTGCAGATCTGCCGTTCCTTCTTCGGCGTGTCCGTATCGGCCTGGGCCTGCGAATCGGAGGGCTTCGAATCCGCGGGGACGGCCGGGGCAGCCATGCTCATGACGATAAGTGCAGCAAACGCCTTCATACTTTCCCTCCGCTCGATGGGTGGTTGCGACATAACAGGAAAGCTCGAAAATACAAGCTCTTGAGGGCTCAATCCTGAGGCCAGGACTGCAGCAGGTCGACAAAGCGGGTGAGCCAGGCGTTGGTCTGATGGCCGTCGAGGACGCGGTGGTCGATGGTGAGCGAGACATAGGCCACGGGCCGGATCGCGATCGTGTCCGCGCCGTCCATCTCGCGCACCACGACTCGTTTTTCGAGCTTGCCGATGCCGAGGATCGCCGCCTGGGGGCGGTTGATGATGATCGGCGCCGCGAAGAGCGACCCCGAGACGCCGTGGTTCGAGACGGTGAACGTGCCCCCCGAAACCTCGTCCCGGGTGAGGCGCTCGGTGCGCGCCTTTTCGATCAGCGCGTCGAGCCCCAACGCGATCTCCTCCAGGCGGAGCGTCTGGACGCGGCGGAGCACCGGCACGATCAGCCCCTTGTCGCCAAGCGCTGTGCCGACCCCGATATCGACGTCGTCGAACAGCTCGAGCCGGTCCTCGTACCAGCGGCTGTTGATCGCCGGCGCGGCCTTCATCGCCTCGGCCGCCGCCGCGAGGATATAGGCGGTGTAGGTGAGCTTCGCGCCACGCTCCGCGAAAGCCGCCTTGTTGCGCTCTCGATGGCGCATGATGGCCGAGAAATCCGCCTCGAAAACGGCGGTGACGTGCGGCGCCTCGGTCACCGAGGCGAGCATGTTCTCGGCGATGCGAAGCCGCATCCGGTCGTGGGGAATGGTACGGGAGCCTGTCGCACCGTCGGCCGGGGGTGCGTTGGGCTGCACGCGCGTCGCCGTCTCGACCGCGCGGTCGACATCGGCGCGAGTGATGCGGCCGTCGCGGCCCGTCCCCTTGATGCGCGAGGGATCGATGTCGTGCTGGAGGAGCGCGCGGCGGACCGAGGGCGAGAGACGCATTCCCGTCGCCCCCGCGAAGGCTGGGGCCCCGGGGGGTGAAGAACGCGGCGCCTGTCCTCCCTGGGGTCCCAGCCTGCGCTGGGACGACGAGGGAGGCTCGTCACGGGCCAGTTCCTCTTCCGTCGCGATGCGGCCGAGCACCGCCCCCGGCACAGCCTCGGCATCGGTATCGAGCAATATCTCGCGCAGCACTCCCGCCGCCGGCGCCGGGACCTCCATCGCGACCTTGTCGGTCTCCAGCTCGACGAGCGGATCGTTGAGCTCGACCCGGTCGCCCACCCGCTTGAGCCAAGCGCGCACGACCGCCCTGGTGCCTTCCTGTTCGAGAGGAACGAGGACGTCGATCATCAGAATCCGACCAGCTCGTCGATCTTCGCGCGGATCTTCTCGACGCTCGGCACCGCCCAGTTGAGCAGGACCGGATTATGCGGGCTCGGTATGTCCGGCATGGTGACGCGCGCCACCGGGGCGTCGAGATCGAGGAAGGCCTCGTCCGCGACGACGGCGGCGATTTCCGCCCCGAAGCCGCCCGTGCGCAAATCCTCGTGGACGATCAGGCAGCGGCGGGTGCGGCGCACGCTCTCGAGCACCGCCTCCTTGTCCCAGGGCATCAAAGTGCGCAGGTCGAGGACGTCGGCGGATACCTCTTTCGCGGCCTCCTCGCAGCGCGGCACCATCGCCCCCCACGTGACGATGGTGATGTCGTCGCCGTGGCGCACCTTCTTCGCGCGGCCGAACGGCAGGACGTAGGCGTCGCCCGGCCAGGGCCGCCGCGCCCACGCGTCGTCGAGCATCGCCCGGTGCTCGAAGAAGACGACCGGGTCGTTGCCGCGGAGCGCCGAGCGGAGGAGACCGACGGCGTCCTCGGCGTTGGACGGCACCGCCACTTGCCAGCCGGGATTATGGACGAACGCGACTTCGTTGGTTTGGCTGTGCCAGGGATCGCCGCACTTGAAGAAGCCGCCCGGGATGCGCAGCACCATCGGCGCCGCGAAGCGGTTGTTGGTTCGCCAGCGCATCGTCCCGCAATCGTTGATCTGCTCGGTCGCCGGCTCGGCATATTTGCGGAACTGGATTTCGGGCACCGGCATCAGTCCGGCCAGCGCCATCCCCACGGCGCGGCCGATTATCCCCTCCTCGTTGAGGCTGGTGTCGAAGACGCGCTCGGCGCCGTGCTTCTCCTGGAGGCCGAGCGTGACCGCGTGGACTCCGCCCTTGGGCCCGATATCCTCCCCGAAGAGGAGGATTCGAGGGTTGAGCTCGAGCTCCTGGTCGAGGGTTCGGCGGATCGCCGTCACCATGTTGATCCGCTGGCCCTCGGGCTTCGGCTCCTCGTGGCTCGACGGGGCGCGATAGCCCTTGGTCCATTGCCCCCCGAATCTCTGCATCTCGCCTTCGTAGAAGACGTGGTCGAGGACCCGCTCGGGATCGGAGACGCCGCGCGCCTCGGCGGCGGCGCGGGCCTCCTCGACCTCGGCTTCGGCCTCGGCGCGGATGCGCTCCCAATCGGCCGCGTCCATGACGGCGCCGAGAAGATGCTCCTTGAGACGGGGAAGCGGGTCGCGCTCCCATTCGGCGCGCAGCACATCCTCGCTTTTGTAGGCTTGGGTGTCCTGGAAGCTATGCCCCTGCAGGCGGGGGACGTTAAGGCGTAGGAGCGCGGGCCCCTCGCCCGAGCGGACATGGACGACGGCGCGGCTAATCAGGTCGCCCGCCTCCACAGGGTCGGTGCCGTCGCCCGAGAATTTGGCGAGGCCCGAAAAGCTGGCGAGGTTCGCCGCTATGTCTCCGCCGGGCGTCTGGAAGCTCGAGGGGACCGAGATGCCGTAGCCATTGTCCTCGACGTAGAAGAGCATCGGCAGCTTCTGGGTGGTGGCGATGGTCAGCGCCGACCAGAAGCCGCCCGTCGCGCAGGAGGCGTCGCCGCCGAGCACGACGGCGATAGCGCCGTCATAGCCGCGGTCGCCGAGCACGTTCCGGTGATAGTCGATCGCCTGGGCCCAGCCGACCGTCGGCGTATATTGGGCCCCCACGCCGCCCGACATCGGGAGCGCCGGCGCTCCGGCGGGGTTCGGATAGTTGAATACCACGCCGATGTCGCGGCCGTCGGAATAGCCCCCTTCCCGCCCCATGCCGGACGCGAGCGCGTCCTCGATCGGCACGCCGAGGGAGAGGAGCAGCGGGCGCGAGCGATAATAGCCGCAGGTCGCGTCGCGGCGGTGCGTCAGGCGGGAGCCGAGCATGACCTGCGCCATGTCGTGGCCGCGGGCGCTGAACTGGTACAGGACCTTGCGCTCCGGAACGAGGCGCTCCTCTTCGAGCTTGTCCATAGCGCGGCTGATCTGGACGAGGCGCGCGATCTCGCGCCAGTCGTAGCCGGCGTCGGGGCGCGCGGAAACGGCGCGGCTGGCGAGCCTCTCCTCAGCCATCCATCTTCTCCACCACGGCCGCCGCGAAGCGATCGACATTGCCGTCGGAGAGGCCGACGACGTTGAAGCGGCCCGAATTGGCCAAATAGATGCCCTTCTCCTCGCGCAGCTCGAGCACCTGTTTCTCGCTCAGAGGCAGGATCGAGAACATCCCATTCTGGTTGTCGATATAGGCCAGGCGCGGATCGAAACCGGAGAGTCGCGCGCGGAGCGAGCGGATGCGACGGCACATCTCCTTGAGCTCCGCATCCCAGTCGGCGCGCAGCTCCGGATCGTCGAGGACGATGCGCGCGATCGCCGCGCCATGGTCCGGCGGCATCGACCACATGGTGCGGGCGAGCTGCATCAGATTGGCGAAGACGATCTTCGCGGCCCGGGCCGTCGGTGCCTTCACGAAGAGGGTGCCGACCCGCTCGCGGTAGACGCCGAAATTCTTGTCGCAGCTCTGCGCGACGATCGCCTGCTCGGCCGCCTCGACGACCAGCCGCGTGCCGGCCGCGTCGGCTTCGAGGCCGTTGCCCAGCCCCTGGTAGGCGAGGTCGACGAACGGCACGAGGCCGCGCCGCGACATGGCCCCCGCCACCTCGCGCCACTGATCGGGCGAAAGGTCGGCGCCGGTCGGGTTGTGGCAGCAGCCGTGGAGAAGGACGAGATCGCCGGCGGGCGCCGCCTCCAGCGCGTCCATCATCCGGTCGAATTCGATCTCCCGGCGGGCGGCGTCGTAATAAGGATGGGGGACCATCTTCAGCCCGGCACATTCGATCAGGGGGCCGTGGTTGGGCCAGGTCGGCTGTCCGACGAGAATGCGCGCATGCGGATTGGCCTTCTCGATCAGGTCGGCGCCGAGACGGAGCGCGCCGCAGCCGCCCGGCGTCTGCAGGCCGACGATCCGCTCGTCCCCAGCGAGCGCCTCGCCGAAGACGATCGGCTTGATCAGCGCGGTGAAGCGAGCGTCGCCCTGCGAGCCGAGATAGGCCTTGGTGTCCTGGCTCTCCCAGAGCCGACGTTCCGCCTTCTTGACGGCGCGCAGTATCGGGGTGCCGCCGGAGCCGTCGCGATAGACGCCGACGCCGACATCGATCTTGTCCTCGCGCCGGTCGGCGTCGCAAAGCGCGATCAGCTGGAGGAGCGAATCCGACTTCTGCTCCTCGAGGCGGCCAAAGAGCGTGGGCTCGTCCCGGTCCAGCACGGCATCTTCCATAAACGAACCTTTCGCGCGGCGCCGGGCGCTCGCTACACCTAGAGCGGACGCCATCAAAATCCTCATCAGTTTTGACCGGATGAAGGCTGGATTTGAAATAGATTTGCGAATAAGGGTCGTCAGATGAAAGATACTGCGCATCTGGACGCCGTCGACCGCCGAATCGTCCGCGAGCTGCAGCGCGACGCCAGCCTCAGCCATTCCGCGCTCGCGGAGCGGGTCGGCGCCTCCCCCGCTTCGGTCTGGCGGCGGGTGCGCAGCCTTGAGAAGGCAGGCGTGCTCGGCCGCGCCGTCCGCATCGCCAATCCCGAGGCGCTCGGCCGCGCGGTCAACGTCCTGTGCCAGGTCCGCATGACCCGCCAGACCGTCGAGGCGCGCTCGGACTTCGAGGATTTCATCCAGTCGCGCGAGGAGATCGTCGAATGCTACGCCATGTCGGGCGAGTGGGACTATCTGCTGCGCATCGCCGTCGCAGACGTCGCGGACTATGACCGCTTCATCATGCGCGGTGTCCTGGCGCATTCCAGCGTCGCCAACGCGGCGAGCAACTTCGCCTTGAGGCAGGTTAAGTACACGACGGAGATTCCGGTCTGACCGGAACCGCCGCCGCCGACGCGGATTGAATCGATAACGAATCGATCTCGGAGCCCGTTGATGGCCGCACGCCCCTATTGGAAGGGACAGATCAGGCTCGCCCTGGTTTCGATCCCGGTCGAAATCTATTCCGCCACCAAGTCCGGCGCGACGATAGCCTTCAACCAGATCCACGAGCCCACCGGGAAGCGCGTGAAATACGAGAAGGTTGTCCCTGGCGTAGGGCCGGTCGATCCCGAGGAGATCGTCAAGGGCTTCCAATACGAGAAGGGCAGCTACGTCCTCCTCACCGACGAGGAGCTCGAGGCCGTGAAGCTCGAGAGCAAGAAGACGCTCGAGTTGACCCAGTTCGTCGATTATGACGACATCGACGTCCTCTATTACGAGAAGCCCTATTTCGTCGTCCCGGCGGACGACCTCGCCGAGGAAGCGTTCATCGTGCTCCGCGAGGCGCTGCGGCGAACGAAGAAGGTGGCGCTGGGCCAGCTCGCGCTCCGGGGTCGGGAATATCTGGTCAGCCTCAAGCCCTGCGGACGCGGCCTCGTGCTGGAGACGCTTCGCTACGCCGACGAGGTCAACAAGGCGCAGAATTATTTCCGCGACATCGCCGAGGCCAAGCCCGACGAGGAGCTTCTCGACCTCGCCGAGGCGCTGATCGAGCGCAAGACGGCCAAGTTCGACCCTGCGCAGTTCCACGACCGCTATATCGAAGCGATCGAGGAGCTGATCGAGCGCAAGCGCAAGGGCAAGACGATCCACGCCGATGAGGACAAGGCCCCGGCGCCCGGCTCGAACGTCATTGACCTGATGGCGGCGCTGAAGCGTTCGATCGAGCGACCGGGCTCCGAGAAGGGTGGAAGCGGGAGCGGCGCGAAAAAGCCCGCGGCCAAACCTGCCGCGCGCAAGCCCGCCGCGGCGAAGAAAGCGCCCGCCAAGGCCGCTCCCGCAAGGAAGCGGGCGTGACTCCCCGTCCTCCCTGCGCCGAAGGCGTGGGGAGGGGGACCATGCGGAGCATGGTGGAGGGGCTAGATGAGGCAGACCGCCCCCCCATTGCGTTCCACGCGGTCACGAGCAGGTTAGCGCTGCCCAGCAGGGCTAAGCCCGTCCGGGGGACCGGCGACCTGTTCATCCCCATCGCTGCGCGACACGGAAGATGAAGGTGGCCAAACCCCCCGATCCCCTAGCGCGCTACAATCAAAAGCGCGATTTCTCGAAGACGGCCGAGCCGGCGGGCACCCTCGGCGCTCACCGCAAGCCTGACGGGCCGGCGCTCGTCATGGTGCAGAAGCACGACGCCACCCGCCTCCATTACGACCTCAGGCTCGAGCTCGACGGGGTGATGAAGAGCTGGGCCGTGCCCAACGGCCCCAGCCTCAACCCCGCGGACAAGCGCCTCGTGGTACGCACCGAGGACCATCCGATGAGCTACGCGACCTTCGAGGGTACGATCCCCAAAGGCGAATATGGCGGCGGCACCGTGATGCTGTGGGACTGGGGAAGCTGGATCCCGGACCCCCGCAAGGATCCGCGCAAGACGCTCGAGGAAGGTCACCTCCACTTCACCGTCCACGGCCACCGCATGCAGGGGGAATGGGTGATGTTCCGCCTGAAGCCCAAGGGCCGCGAGCGCGCCGAGAACTGGATGCTGAAGAAGGTGACCGACGCGCATGCCGGCGGCTCGATGGCGCTCACCGAGCGCTATCTGACCAGCATCAAGACCGGTCGCACGATGCAGGAGATAGCGGCGGGAAAGAAGGCGAAGGAATTGAAGGGCTGGAAGACGGATCCCTACAAGCCGTCATCCCGGCGGAGGCCGGGATCCCAGGACGCGAAGGCGTCGGCGCCCGACTCCTCCCGGGACCCCGGCCTTCGCCGGGATGACGGGAAACCGCGTCGAAGTACGACTTCGACGCCAGCCAAGCCCCCCGCCTTCCGCGAGCCGCAGAAGGCGACGCTCGTCGACCACGTGCCCTCCGGCTCCGGCTGGGTCCACGAGATGAAATATGACGGTTACCGCTGCCTGCTCGCGATCGGCGGCGGTAAGGCGAGGATCTACACGCGCTCGGGCCTGGATTGGTCGGACAAGTTCCCCGAGATCGTCGAGGCCGCGCTGGAGCTCGATGTCGGGTCGGCCCTTCTCGACGGCGAGATCGTCAGGCTCGACGATCAGGGGCGCTCCTCCTTCTCGGCGCTCCAGCAGGCGATAAGCGAGGGCGGACGAGGCCTGACGCTCTTCCTCTTCGACGCGCTCGAGATCGACGGCGAGGACCTGACTCGGTTCCCCAATATCGAACGCAAGAATCGTCTCGCGACGCTGATCGGCGAGGGCCGCCCCCCTGCCCTCCTCTACGCGGACCATATCGTGGGTCGCGGCGAGGAATTGCTCAACGCCATGTGCGAGGCGGGCCAGGAAGGCATAATCTCGAAGCGAGCCGACGCGCCCTATCGCAACGCCCGGACCAAGGCCTGGCTGAAGGTCAAGTGCATCCAGCGCCAGGAGATGGTGATCGTCGGCTGGACCCCGAGCGACAAGAAAGGGCGCGGCTTCCGGTCGCTGCTCCTCGGCGTGAATGAGGGGGGGGGCCTGCGCTATGTCGGCAAGGTCGGCACCGGCTTCTCGATGCGCCTGATCGGGGAACTGCTCGCCAAGCTGGAGAGGATCGAAGTTGACAAGGCGCCGACCGCGGTTCCCCGCGCCGACGCCCGCGGCGCCCATTGGGTCAAGCCCCAGCTCGTCGCGGAGATCGCTTTCACCGAATTCACCTCCGAAGGTATCGTCCGCCACCCCTCCTTCCTCGGCCTTCGTTCCGACAAGAAAGCGAAGGAAGTGGTGCGCGAGCTACCGCAGGCGGCGCCGGACGCGTCAACGGCCGATGACATCAAGATCAGCAATCCGGACCGGCTGCTTTGGCCGGACTCCGGGATCACCAAGCAGGAGCTGGTCGACTATATGCGCGGCGTCGGTCCGCTGATGACCGAGTGGGCGGCGAACCGGCCGCTCTCGCTGGTGCGCTGCCCGCAGGGGAGGGCGAAGAAGTGTTTCTTCCAGAAGCACAATACGGCGACCTTCGGCCCGCAGGTGAAGCAGATCGAGATCGAGGAGAAGAAGGGCGAGAGGGTCGACTATGTCTACGTCGAGGACGTCGCCGGCCTCGTCGCCTGCGTTCAGATGGGGACGATCGAGTTCCACGGCTGGGGCTCGCCCGTCGCCGACATCGAGAAGCC
>DATAIU010000048.1:0-10157 GCA_036262495.1 Allosphingosinicella sp. | reverse complement strand
GCCGATGACCGCGGTCATCCCGAACAAGCTTCGCCTCCGCGTCGACGAGGTCACCGATGGCGGCAGGCGGGACGAGATCCTCGCCAACGCGCCCGCCGCCGAGCACGGTTTCTTCGCCGTTCCCAAGGTGATCGAGTGATGCGCACGGCCGTCCTCCCGGGCCGGCTCCCATCACGATACGCCTTTGACGGGGACCCGAAAGCCGGGAGCCCGGGCCGGAAAGCCTCGCAGGGTGTCGATGAGGCCCCGGCTCCCGCCGGGGGAACGTCATGAACCTCACCGACCTCGGCGTCGCCGCGATCCGCGACGGCGTGCGCGACGGCGACTTCTCCGCGCGCGAAGTGGCCTCGGCCTTTATCTGTGCGGCCGAGAAAGCGCGCAGCCTCAACGCTTATGTCGTCGAGACCCCCGACCATGCACTTGCGGCGGCCGACGCGGCTGATGCCGCGCGCGCGTCCGGCGAAGCGCTGAAGCCGCTGTCGGGGGTGCCGCTCGGCATCAAGGATCTGTTCGCGACCGAGGGCGTGGAAACCACCGCCGGCAGCCGCATGCTCGCCGGCTTCAAGCCGCCCTACGAATCGACGGTCAGCGCAAAGCTGTTCGCCGCAGGCGCGGGCATGATCGGCAAGCTGAATACCGACGAGTTCGCGATGGGCTCGTCCAACGAGACCAGCGCCTGGGGACCGGTCATATCGCCATGGCGCTCCCCGCACCGCGACAACGCGCCTCTGACCCCGGGCGGATCTTCGGGCGGTCCGGCTGCCGCAGTCGCAGCACGAATCGCGGCGGGTGCAGCCGGGACGGAAGCCTCCGGCTCGATCCGCCAGCCGGCCGCGTTTACCGGCATTGCCGGGGTCAAGCCGACCTACGGCCGATGTTCGCGCTGGGGCATCGTCGCATTCGCCTCGTCGCTCGATCAGGCAGGCCCGATGGCGCATGACGTGCGCGACTGCGCGATCCTGCTCGAGGCCATGGCCGGCTTCGATCCCAAGGATTCGACCTCGCTCGATATTTCGGTGCCGGCTTGGGAAGCTTCGCTTTCGAGCGACCTTCGCGGCAAGCGCATCGGGATCCCGCGCGAATATCGCATTGACGGGGTCCCCGGCGAAATCGACCGGATGTGGGAGCAGGGCATGGCTCTGCTTCGAGACGCCGGCGCCGAGATTGTCGATATTTCGCTTCCGCATACCAAATATGCTCTCCCCACTTACTACATCATCGCACCCGCCGAAGCGTCGTCCAATCTCGCCCGTTACGATGGAGTCCGCTACGGACTGCGAGCCAAAGGCGAGGGCGATCTCGCGAGTATGTACGAAGCGACCCGCGCCGCCGGATTCGGCCGCGAGGTGCGCCGCCGCATCATGATAGGCACCTATGTCCTGTCGGCCGGCTTCTATGACTCCTACTTCATGCGGGCGCAAAAGGTCCGAACCCTGATCGCGCGCGATTTCGATGCGGCCTGGCAGACGTGCGACCTGATCCTGACGCCGACCGCCCCGTCCGCCGCCTTCCCGCTCGGCGAGAAATCGGACGATCCGATCAGCATGTATCTGAACGACGTCTTCGCCGTTCCCTCGAGCCTCGCCGGCCTGCCGGCCATCTCTGTCCCGGTGGGGCTTAACGAGCATGGCCTGCCGCTCGGCCTGCAGATCATCGGCCGCGCGCTTGACGAGTCGGGCGTGCTCAATGCCGGTCTCGCACTCGAGGAGCGGGCCGGCTTCACCGGAAGGCCGGAGCCTTGGTGGTAGCGACCCATTCTCCTTGTCGGTTCGCGCTCGCGATCGTGCGGTGATCGAATGAAGGGAATTACCAGTCTCGACGTCGCCGAGATCCGTGACGGCGTCCGTAATCGGGTCTTTACAGCTAGGGAGGTCGCCTCCGCGTTCATAGCCGCTGCATCGGAGGCGGCTGACCTCAACGCCTTTATCGTTGAGACGCCCGAGCTCGCTCTCGCCGCCGCTGACGCCGCCGACGCCGCTGTTGCGAACGGCCGTGCCATGCCGCTTGCCGGCGTCCCGATCGGCATCAAGGATAATTATTGCCTCGCCGGCGTTCCCGCGACGGCAGGGTCCAAAATTCTGCGCGGATTCATTCCGACCTATACTGCGACCGTTGCGCAATCTGTGCTCGAGGCCGGGGCGATCTGCATCGGCAAGACGAATATGGACGAGTTCGGCATGGGGTCGTCCACGGAAAACAGCGCTTATGGTGTGACGAGAAACCCGGCCGCGGCGAATTCGGGCCTCGGCGACGTGGTTGCCGGGGGGTCGTCCGGAGGGGCCGCGGCGGCGGTCGCCGGCAAGCTGGTCGCCGCCTCGCTCGCCTCGGACACGGGAGGTTCGATAAGGCAGCCGGCAAGCTTCTGTGGCGTCGTCGGTTACAAGCCGACTTACGGCCTGGCGTCGCGATGGGGGTTGATAGCCTACGCCTCTTCGCTGGACCAGGCGGGGGTCATCGCGCGCACCGTCCTGGATACGGCGATTATCGCGGATCAAGCCCTCGGTCTCGATCTGAAGGATTCTACGTCGCTTGATTGGGCGAACCCAGGATTGGAAAATGCGGCGCTGCTGACCGGAAACCCCTGCCGGGTGGGTATTCCAAGGCAATTGCTGGCGATGGGGGGAACCGCGGATCTCAGAAGGTGCTGGGAGGCGATCCAGAATGTCGGCGCAATTCCCGGATGGGAGGCCGTCGAGGTCGATCTGCCGTCGATCGGCTACGCGCTGCCGGCTTATTATGTGATCGCGCTTTGCGAGGCGTCGTCCAACCTTTCCCGATACGATGGGACCAAATACGGATTGCGGGTGGTCCCCGACGGGCAATGCCTGCTTTCCATGTATGAAGAAACACGTTCGGAAGGCTTCTCGAGCGAAACCAAGAAGAGGATTTTGCTGGGAACCTTCGCGCTGAGCGCCGGCTATTATGAGGCTTATTATCTGCGAGCCGCAAAGGTCAGGCGGAAGATTGCCGACGAGATACGCTGCGCGCTCGAGGCAGTCGACGTCATAGCGCTTCCCACTGCGCCCACGCCCGCCTTCGGGATCGGCGGGCATCAAGACGACCCGCTCGAGATGTATCTCGAGGACGTCTTTACGGTTCCGCTCAACCTGACGGGATTTCCAGGCATCAGCATTCCTGGACCGACGGCTGAAAACGGCTTGCCCATGGGCATCCAGCTCTTTGGCCGGGCGCTCGCGGACGATGCCCTGTTTTCGCACGCGGCGACCCTCGAGCGAGCCCTTGCAAATCGCGCGATCACCTCCTGACGACTGATGGGAACTCGCTGGGGGGCGATCCGGACAGGGGCGACCGTTCATCCGGCCTTGCCGCCTAGGGTTGTCCTTGCCCTTCACGCGGATCATCTCGCCTCGCCGAGGCATTCCTTATTCGCGCGGCCCATACCGCCTTACCGGGGTCGAAACACTTGGACCGGCTGCGATATTGCAGTATCCAATGCCGGTCGGGGTGCATTCTTATCGAGCCGAAGGTGCAAAGGCGTGCCCGTGCGTCCTGTGGGCGCCCGCCGATGCATTTGTTGGCGGGCTGACGAGCTTGTCGGCTTTGCCTTCGCGGGACCCGTTTCGCTGCCCCGCGCCAGTGCCATTACGAAGAGCTTGAATTTACGAAGAGATCTGCACGGGAACGAAGTAGGATAGGCCTGAATGCCTTTTGAAGCCATCGCTGCTGAAGATAAGAGAAAATCCGGTCGACCGGTTAAAGGTGCTGGATATTTGCTGTTCATATCAGCGGCGACGCTCTTTCTGCAGGCCGCGGTTCTGTCCGATCAAGGTGCATATATGGCTATGATCGGCCTGATCGGTCGCCATCAAGACATATTTGTAAATCTATTCAATTCTCTTCTGGCTTTCTCCTTCGTTTACACGGTTTCCGTAATCCTGCTGGTCGCCCGAATGGGAAAGATGGAGCGGACTCTGGCTTTGGCCGTTTGCATCGTCGCAGTGGGGAATACGCTGGTGTCGTTTGCCCTGCTCTATGGGGGAACAGGCCTAATTAGAGCGGGCCAGGTGGTTACTCCGTCTGCGGGGGACGCCTTCTTCTTCTCCACTATGGTTTTCTGTGGCAACGGTTGGGAACCATATCACCCCAATGACAGCAACTATTACGCAGTCGTTGCACAGGCATTGGCAAGCTATATTTTTATGCCAATACTTTTCTCGGCCGTGATGCTGATTCTGGACTCCTTTCGCAGCGGGACCACTTCGCAGTCCGACGTTCCAAGCTCGCGCGCATGACTAGCGTGGTCCTCGTCAATTCCGGAAACGACGAGGGAATCGGTGGCAATGCAAACGAGAACGCCTATCCTCCTCTCGGCATCATTTCGTTGGGTACGGTACTGGAAGCGCATTTCGGAGCTTCGGTGGAGGTCCACCTCATCGATTGCCAGGTCGACACGACGGACGAAGCCATCAGCCAGATCGAACGTCTGAACCCCGATATCCTCGGCATCAGCATGTATTCCACGTCGATCAAGAACACGGTCCGACTCTCCGAGGCCGGCAAGGCATCCAATGCCACAGTCCTGCTGGGGAACGATCATGCCGCCATGCATGCCGAAACCCTGTTCGGCGGCTTAACCAGCATCGACTACATCTGCGTTGCGGACGTGGGCGAGGATACGATTGTGCCGTTTGTGGAATTCATTCGAGGTGCGCGGGAGTTGCGGGACGTCCCCGGCCTGGCCTATCCCGAGGGGAGCTCCGTAATACGGACTCCATCGATACGGGAACGGAGTCTCGACCGCCTGCCTCCGCCCGACCGGAAGCTGCTCGCCGAGCGTTACTGGCAGGAATATTCTTCGCGGTTTTCGCGCCAGAATAGGCGATTCAGACGATTTCCGGCCGACACGCGTGTGTCGACGATCAACCGAGCTCGGGGCTGCGCCCAATATGCGAAACCGTGCCGTTATTGCGGCATAGCGGATTTGAGCGTGCGGTTTTCCGGCGGCGACGCCTTCTGGGCAGACGTCCGCGCCGCCAGAGACCAGATCGGCGCTACCGTCTTGTACGAAGCCTTCGACAGCGCTTCGAGCGCCCCCACGATTCTCGAGAAATGGCTCGACGCGCGCCCGGACGACCTGAACGACGTGTCGTTCAAGATGTATGCACAGGCGTTCGAGTCGGACGAGCGCCGGGTCAACCTGTTCCGGGACCTCAACGTATTCTGCGTGAACATGGGCCTGGATAGCGGCGACGACCGGGTCCTCAAACTGTTGAAAGGCAGCCGTCATTCCCTGCAGGCGTCCAAGGACGCCTCGATCCGCTACAGGGATGCCGGAATCGAAATATATACTTCATTCGTTTTGCTCGGGCTGGGCTCCGACGACGCGACGCGGCGCTCGCTAGATTCGACGGTCGAGTTTGCGCAATGGCTTGCCGCAAACTCCTCCGTTGTCAGTTTCGACGCCGCCTTGCTCTATCCCGACAAGTCGGCGCCAATCGGCGCACTCATTTGGAACCCTGATGCGGCGGAAACAGTGTGCAAGGAGTTCGGCTGGACCTTTATCGACATAGAGCGACTCCGCCATGTCTCGGCCAGATACCGCGACGAGATATACATCGAACCCCTGGTCATCTCCGAGGAATTCGCCTGGATATGCCGCACGGACCCGGTCATATTGCATGACTACGCCAATATACTCAAGGATATGGCGGAATCTCATCACCTGAACTTCGGACGATCGCAGGGGGGGCCGGAGAGATGACCTCCATTCTTCCCATCTTCGTCATGTTCTGCGTCTGGGGTTTGAAACCCGGGCCGCATACTATAACGTTGCTGGTCAGGACGGTCTCGCACGGCCCCCGCACCGGCCTGGCGATCGCTCTCGGGAACAACACCGTCCACCTGGTCTTATTCTGGTTCGCCTTCGCCGCTGTTTCCTGGGCCGTGGTTTCAGAAGCCCTGCTTAATGTGATCGGGATCGTGGCGGGTTTCGTTATCGTCATCACTGCGCTGCTGGACAATATAACCAGCAAGGAGCTCGGCGCCGCCGAGAACGTGCAGGGATTCTGGTCGGCAGTGGCGGCCGGCTCAGGGGTCGCGCTCGCCAATCCGCTCAACCTGACCTTTTATCTCGCGCTCATTCCCGAGCTGGCCAGATCCAGGATCGATTTCGGCGGTGCAATCACCATTACCGTCGGTATCTACCTGGCGCTGTTGCTGGGCCAGGGCTTTTATATTGGCCTGGCCAATACCGTCAGGAGCTCTTTGGAGGACCCTGAGCGTTATGGGATGTTTACGTTTATCAGCAACATATTGTTCGCGCTCTTAGGTATCTACGTCGTCTGCAGGTCAGCCATGCGCCTGCTTTTCTGATCGCCCCGTCCTCGATTCATCGGCATGCGCGTTGGGCCCGGCCGTTCGTCCGGCGAGGTCCCGGCTTGGCCGCAAACCCCCGTTTCCACATCGGAATCGGGCCGCTCGACGTCGAGACTGGACAAGGCCGGATCCAGCTATCATGAAACCCGAATGCCCCGAACTTCCTACCGGATCCGCGGCGCCACCGGCGAATGGGAGGTCGTGATCGGCCTCGAGGTGCACGCCCAGATCACGTCGCGGGCCAAGCTCTTCTCCGGTGCCTCCACCGAATTCGGCGCCGAGCCGAACAGCCAGGTCAGCCTGGTCGACGCGGCGATGCCGGGAATGCTCCCGGTGCCCAACGCGGAGTGCATCCGCCAGGCGGTCCGCACCGGCATGGCGCTGGAGGCCAAGATCAATCCCTGGTCGCGCTTCGATCGGAAGAATTATTTCTACCCCGATTTGCCGCAGGGCTATCAGATCAGCCAGCTCTACCACCCGATCGTCGGCGAGGGCGAGATCGAGATATTGCTCGACGAGAAGGACGAGACCTCCGCAAAGACGATCGGCATCGAGCGGATCCATATCGAGCAGGACGCGGGCAAGCTGATGCACGACCAGCATCCGTCGATGTCCTACGTCGACCTCAACCGCTGCGGCGTCGCCCTGATGGAGATCGTCTCCAAGCCCGACATGCGCAGCCCAGAGGAAGCCGGAGCCTATGTCCGCAAGCTGCGTTCGATCCTACGTTACGTCGGTTCGTGCGACGGCAACATGGAGCAGGGCTCGATGCGCGCCGACGTCAACGTCTCGGTGCGACGTCCGGGGGAAGGGCTCGGCACGCGCTGCGAGATTAAGAACGTCAACTCGGTCCGCTTCGTCCAGGCCGCGATCGAATATGAGGCGAGCCGGCAGGTCGACATCCTGGAAGGTGGCGGGAGCATCGTCCAGGAGACCCGCCTGTTCGATCCCGACAAGGTCGAGACGCGCGGCCTGCGCTCCAAGGAGGAAGCGCATGATTACCGCTACTTCCCCGATCCGGACCTGCTGCCGGTCGAGCTCGGCGACGACTTCCTCGCCGATTGCCGGGCCTCGCTGCCCGAGCTGCCCGACGCCAAGCGCCGGCGCTACGAGCAGGCGCTAGGGCTTCCCGCCTACAACGCCGCCGTCCTCACCGCCGAGGTCGAGACGGCGCGCTGGTTCGAGGCGCTGATCGGCAAGCTTGGCGACGCGCACGCCCTTCGCGCCTCGAACTGGCTGATCTCGGACCTGTTCGGTGCGCTCAACCGGCTCGGCAAGTCGATCGAGGACAGTCCGGTCAGCCCGGCGCAGGGCGGCGAGCTGCTCGCGCTCATCGCCGACGGCACGCTCTCCGGCACGCTCGCCAAGCAGGTCTTCGAGATCATGCTGGAGACCGGCGAGGATCCCGGCGCGATCGTCGAGGCGCGCGGCCTCAGGCAGACGAGCGATACGGGCGCCATCGAGCAGGCAATCGCGGACGTGCTGGCCGCGAACCCCGACAAGCTCACCGAATATCGCGCCGGCAAGGACAAGCTCTTCGGCTTCTTCGTCGGCCAGGTGATGAAGGCGATGGCCGGCAAGGCCAATCCCCAGATCGTCAACGAGCTGCTCAGGAAGGCGCTCGGCTAGCCTGCCGGAACGCCCCGCGCCGCCGCGGGTTGGCGGAGCGAGGAGGCCGGAAGATGGCAGACTTCGCCGCCCTTCGCGAACGGATGGTCGAGCGCCAGATCGCGCGCCGGGGGATTACCGATCCGCACCTGCTCGCGGCCTTCCGCGAGGTTCCGCGCGAGGCGTTCGTCTCAGCGGAGCTCGGCGAGTTCGCCTATGAGGACGAGCCGCTCCCGATCGAGGCGGATCAGACCATCTCGCAGCCCTATATCGTCGCCATGATGATCGACGCCGCGGGGGTCGCCCCCGGCGCGCGCGTGCTCGAGATCGGGGCCGGTTCCGGCTACGCGGCGGCGGTGGTATCGCGCATTGCCGACGAGGTCGTCGCGGTCGAGCGCCATCCCGAGCTGGTCCGGCTCGCCCGCGAACGCCTCGCGCGGCTTGGCTGCTCGAACGTCCGGCTCGTCGAGGGCGACGGCTCGGGGGGCCTGCCCGATGAAGCGCCGTTCGATGCGATCATCTGCTCCGCGAGCGGCAGCCACGTCCCGGAGGCGCTGCGCGGGCAGCTTGCGGTCGGCGGAACGCTCGTCATCCCGCTCGGCGAGCCCAATTCGGTCCAGCGCCTGGTCAAGGTGAGGCGGCGCGGCCCCCAGGCCTATGAGCAGGAGGATCTGGGGCCGGTCCGCTTCGTGCCCCTGATCGGCGCACAGGGCTGGCACGAGCCAGGCGCGGCCCCGCGGACGATCCCCGAGATCATCGCGGCGGCGGCAGAGCCGCTGCCCGGCATCGACGCTCCCACCTTCGCCGAAATGTTCGACCGCTTCGCCGAAGCGCGCGTCGTCCTGCTCGGCGAGGCGAGCCATGGCACCAGCGAGTTCTACCGCGCCCGCGCAGCGATCACGCGGCGCCTCGTCGTGCGTCACGGCTTCAACATCATCGCGGTCGAGGCCGACTGGCCGGACGCCGCCGCGATCGACCGCTACGCCCGGCACCGACCGAAAAGGGAGGGGGAGGAAGCCGCATTCGAGCGTTTCCCGACATGGATGTGGCGTAACACGGACGTCGAGGCGTTCGTCGCCTGGCTGCGCGGCTATAACCGGGGCCGGGCTTATGAGGACATGACCGGCTTTTACGGCCTCGACCTCTACAACCTCTCGGGCTCGATCCGAGCCGTCCTCGACTTCCTCGACGAGGCCGATCCCGAAGCAGCCCGGATCGCCCGCAAGCGCTACGGCTGCCTCCAACCGTGGAGCCGCGACCCGGCAGCCTACGGCCGGATGGCGATCAGCGAAGGCTATGGCCGCTGCGAGGCGGGCGCGGTGCAGATGCTGCGCGACCTCCTCCAGCGCGGCATCGACTGCCTCTCGCCCGAATGCGACGACTGGCTCGACGCCGCGTCTAATGCCCGCCTCGTCAAGAATGCGGAGCGCTATTACCGAGTCATGTATTACGGCTCGGCCGAGAGCTGGAACCTGCGCGACACGCACATGTTCGAGACGCTCTGCCAGCTGCTCGATTCCAAGGGCCCCAAATCGAAGGCGGTGGTCTGGGCGCATAACAGCCATATCGGCAACGCCGCCCATACCGAGATGGGCCAGGTCCGCGAGGAGCTGAACATCGGCCAGCTCGTCAAGGAGCGCTTCGGCGACGAAGCGCGGCTGATCGGCTTCGGCACGCACACGGGCACCGTGGCGGCGGCCGACGATTGGGACGAGCCGATGGACGTGAAGCGGGTCAATCCCTCGCTCGAGGAGAGCTACGAGCGGCTCTGCCACGACAGCGGCGTGCCCCGGTTCCTGCTCGATCTGCGCATCGGCATGAACGAGGAGGTAGCGGAAGCCTTGATGGAGCCGCGCCTGGAGCGCTTCATCGGCGTCATCTACCGTCCTGACACCGAACGCTGGTCGCATTATTCGCAGGCGGTGCTTCCCAACCAGTTCGACGCTTGGGTCTGGTTCGACGAGACTGAAGCGGTCACCCCGCTCGGTCCCGAGCCGCGCGCGGGGGAAGGCGAGACCTATCCGTTCGGTGTCTAGAACCCATCGTTAGCATTGCTAATCGTCGGCCGCTCCCGACAATTAGTAAAGCTAAGGATTGGCGCGGACCCCGGCCGCTAAATGCCTTCGACCAGGAGCCTATTTCGGCATTCCGGAAAGGCCGCTCGCCTTGCGGAGAGCCGCGCCGTCGAGCCGGTAGCCGTCGAGGAAGACGGT
>DATAIU010000047.1:0-48298 GCA_036262495.1 Allosphingosinicella sp. | reverse complement strand
CAGCGGATGGCCCTCGACATCGACGGGCGCCCCCTCAAGGGCGAGCTGCTGAAGTCGAGCAAGATCGTCAACACGATGGTCGACCAGCTCAACGCCTTCGCCTCGGAAGTGACGCGCGTCGCCCGCGAGGTCGGCACCGAGGGCAAATTGGGTGGCCAGGCGCAGGTGCCGGGAGTCGGCGGAACCTGGAAGGACCTCACCGACAACGTCAATCTGATGGCCGAGAACCTGACCGGCCAGGTCCGCAACATCGCCGAGGTGACGACCGCCGTGGCCTCGGGCGACCTTTCCAAGAAGACCACGGTCGACGTGAAGGGCGAGATCCTCGAGCTCAAGAACACGATCAACGTCATGGTCGACCAGCTCAACGCCTTCGCGTCCGAGGTCACCCGCGTGGCGAGGGAGGTTGGCACGGAGGGCAAGCTCGGCGGCCAGGCGCAGGTGCCGGGCGTCGGCGGAACGTGGAAGGACCTCACCGACAACGTGAACCTCATGGCCGACAATCTTACCGGTCAGGTTCGCAACATCGCCGAGGTCACGACCGCGGTGGCGTCGGGCGACCTCTCGAAGAAGATCACCGTCGACGTGAAGGGCGAGATTCTCGAGCTGAAGAACACGATCAACACGATGGTCGATCAGCTCAACGGCTTCGCGTCCGAGGTGACTCGAGTCGCCCGCGAGGTCGGCACCGAAGGCAAATTGGGCGGCCAGGCGCAGGTGCCCGGCGTCGCCGGCACCTGGGCCGACCTGACCGACAACGTCAACCTGATGGCCGCCAACCTCACGGGCCAGGTCCGCAATATCGCCGAGGTGACGACCGCCGTGGCCAGGGGCGACCTTTCGAAGAAGATCACCGTCGACGTGAAGGGCGAGATTCTCGAGCTCAAGAACACGATCAACACCATGGTCGATCAGCTCAACGGCTTCGCGTCGGAGGTGACGCGCGTGGCGCGCGAGGTGGGCTCGGAAGGAAAGCTCGGCGGCCAGGCCCAGGTCGAGGGCGTCGCCGGCACCTGGAAGGACCTCACCGACAACGTCAACCTGATGGCCGGCAATTTGACCGGCCAGGTCCGCAACATAGCCGAGGTGACGACGGCCGTGGCGAGGGGCGACCTTTCCAAGAAGATCACCGTTGTCGTGAAGGGCGAGATCCTGGAGCTGAAGGACACGATCAACGTCATGGTCGACCAGCTCAACAGCTTCGCCTCGGAGGTGACGCGCGTCGCCCGCGAAGTGGGCTCGGAAGGCAAGCTCGGCGGTCAGGCGCAGGTCGAGGGCGTCGGCGGCACCTGGAAGGATCTGACCGACAATGTGAACGCCATGGCCGCGAACCTGACCGGCCAGGTCCGCAACATCGCCGAGGTGACCACCGCGGTCGCGCTCGGCGACCTGTCGAAGAAGATCACGGTGGACGTGAAGGGCGAGATTCTCGAGCTCAAGAACACGATCAACACCATGGTCGACCAGCTGAACGGCTTCGCCTCGGAGGTGACCCGCGTCGCGAGAGAGGTCGGCACCGAGGGCAAATTGGGCGGCCAGGCGCAGGTGCCGGGAGTCGGCGGAACCTGGAAGGACCTCACCGACAACGTCAATCTGATGGCAACCAACCTCACCAACCAGGTTCGCGGTATTGCCGACGTCGTGACCGCGGTGGCGCAGGGCAACCTCAAGCGCAAGCTGACCGTGGACGCCAAGGGCGAGATCGCCGCGCTCGCCGAGACGATCAACTTCATGATCGAGACGCTGTCGACCTTCGGCGACCAGGTGACCAACATGGCCCGCGAGGTCGGCATCGAGGGCCGGCTCGGCGGGCAGGCCCGCGTCCCCGGCGCCGCCGGCCTGTGGCGCGACCTCACCGACAACGTGAACCAGCTCGCGGCGAACCTGACGAACCAGGTCCGCTCCATCGCCGACGTGGCCACCGCCGTGACCAAGGGCGACCTCACCCGCTCAATCGCGGTCGAGGCCTCGGGCGAGATGGCCGCGCTCAAGGACACGATCAACGAGATGATCCGCAACCTCAAGGAACAGACCCTGAAGAATGCGGAGCAGGACTGGCTCAAGACGAACCTCGCGCGCTTCTCCCGAATGCTGCAGGGCGAGCGCGACCTGGCCACGGTCTCGAACCTCATCATGTCGGAGCTCGCGCCGCTCGTGGACGCGCAATATGGCGTCTTCTACGTCACCAAGCGCGAGGAGGAGGAGACCAAGCTCGAGCTCGTCGCGAGCTACGGCGCCGAGAGCGCCGAGGAGCTGAAGCGCGAGTTCAAGCTGCGCGAGGGCCTGGTCGGCCAGGCCGCGGCCGACAAGCGCCCGATCCTGCTCCAGAACGTCCCGGGCGACTTCATCCGCATCGGCTCCGGCCTCGGTCGCGCCGCCCCCGCCAACGTCAACATCCTGCCGGCCTTGTTCGAGGACGACGTCAAGGCGGTGATCGAGCTCGCTTCGTTCAACGAGTTCAACGAGACCCACCAGAGCTTCCTCGACCAGCTGATGGAATCGGTCGGCATCGTCTTGAACACGATCGCGGCGACGATGCGGACCGAGGGCCTCCTGAAGCAGTCGCAGCTCCTCACCCAGGAGCTTCAGGCCCGCCAGACCGAGCTCACCACCAAGCAGGAAGAGCTGCACGCGACCAACGAGGAGCTGCAGGAGAAGGCCCAGCTGCTCGAGAACGAGAAGAAGCAGGTCGAGGCCAAGAATCTCGAGATCGAGATGGCGCGCCGGGCTGTCGAGGAAAAAGCCGAGCAGCTCGCCCTCACGTCGAAATACAAGTCCGAGTTCCTCGCCAACATGAGCCACGAGCTGAGGACTCCGCTCAACTCGCTGCTCATCCTTTCGAAGCTCCTCGCCGACAACCCTCAGGGCAACCTCAACGAGAAGCAGACGGAGTTCGCCCGCACCATCCACGGCGCCGGCTCGGACCTGCTCAGCCTCATCAACGACATCCTCGATCTGTCGAAGATCGAATCGGGCACGGTGACGATCGAGGTCGGCGACATGCCGATGAGCCATTTGAAGCAGCATATGGAGCGGACGTTCCGCCAGCTCGCCGCGGACAAGCAGCTCAACTTCAACGTCGATTTCGACGCGAACCTGCCGGTCGCGATCCGCACCGACGAGAAGCGCCTGCAGCAGGTCGTGCTCAACCTCCTCTCCAACGCCTTCAAGTTCACCGCCCATGGCGGCGTCACGCTGGCGGTGCGGCTGGCGGACGGCGGCTGGAGCCCGAACCACCCCGTGCTGCGCAGCGGCGACCATGCGATCGAGATCGCGGTCACCGACACGGGCATCGGCATCCCGGAGGACAAGCAGAAGCTGATCTTCGAGGCGTTCCAGCAGGCCGACGGAACGACCAGCCGCAAATATGGCGGCACCGGCCTCGGCCTCTCGATCAGCCGCGAGATCGCCCGCCTGCTCGGCGGCGAGCTGCAGGTGCGCTCGACTCCGGGCGAGGGCTCGACCTTCACCCTGTTCGTGCCGCTCCACGCCGTCGCCCCCGCGGCGGCCAAGGGCGGCGGGGCCAGCGCGCGCTACGACAATAGCGGCGCGATGGTGCCGACCGCGCTTCCGACCGGCTTCGAGGTCAGCGACGATCGCGACGATCTCGGCGAGGATCCGTTCGTTCTGATCGTCGAGGACGATCCGACCTTCGCCTCGATCCTCCTCGATGCGGCGCGCGAGGCGGGCCTGAAGGGCGTCGTCTCGACGGCCGGCGCGGGCACGCTGGCCATGGCGCGCAAGCTCCAGCCGGACGCGATCACGCTCGATCTCGGCCTTTCCGACATAGACGGTTTCGTGCTGCTCGACCTGCTGAAGCACGATCCCCAGACCAGCCACGTGCCGATCCACGTCATCTCCGGCGCCGACAAGATCGCCTCGGTCATCGACATGGGCGCGTTCGGCGTCACCGAGAAGCCGGCCGAGCGCGAGGCGCTCGCGGAGGTCTTCCGCACCTTGGCCGAGCATATCGAGGCTGCCGAGCCGCTCCTCACCGCGGTTCCCGAGGCCGGCGAGGCCGAGCCGATGTCGGCCGCGCGGACGGTGCCGGAAATCGCCGGGGCGAAGATCCTCATCGTCGACGACGACATCCGCAACATCTACTCGCTTACCAGCGTGCTCGAGAGCTACGACGTCGAGGTCGTCCATGCCGAGCGCGGCCGCGACGGCATCTTCATCCTGGAGCAGACGCCCGACATCGACATCGCCCTCATCGACATCATGATGCCGGAAATGGACGGCTATGAGACGATGCGCGAGATCCGCAAGAAGCGGGCGCTGAAGGAAGTGCCGCTGATCGCCGTTACCGCCAAGGCGATGAAGGGCGACCGGCAGAAATGCCTCGATGCCGGCGCTTCGGATTATATCGCCAAGCCGGTCGACATCGACCTGTTGCTCGCGCTGCTTCGGGTGTGGATCGCCCGCTCGCGTGAAGGCGCTGCGCCGCTGGCCGCTGGAAACGCGCAGGCCGCCGAATAAGGATGGCGCGCGGAGTGCCCGACGGCGAGCCTCCCGCGCAGGAGGAGCAAGGCGGCGAGCGTCCGCGCGTCCTCATCGTCGACGACGACGAGCGCAACCTGCTCGCGATCCGCACCGTGCTCGAGGATGTCGGGGATATCGTCGTCGCCCGTTCGGGCGAGGAGGCGTTGCGGCATCTCCTCAAGGGCGAGTTCGCCGTCATCCTGCTCGACGTCTACATGCCGGGCATGGATGGCTACGAGACCGCCCAGATCATCCGCAGCCGCGAGCAGACCAAGCGCATCCCGATCGTCTTCCTCTCGGCGGTCAACAAGGAAGCCGAGCATCTGCTGCGCGGCTATTCGATGGGCGCGGTCGACTATGTCTTCAAGCCGGTCGACCCGATCGTGCTGCAGTCGAAGGTGGCGGTGTTCGTCGACCTGTTCGCGATGCGCAAGGAGATCCAGCGAAAGGCGCTGCAGGAGCAGGCCCTGCTCGACGAGAATCTGCGCGCCAATGCCGAGCGGCTTCGCGTCGAGCAGGAGCTTCGCCTCGCCGAGCAGCGCCAGGCGGCGATCATCGCCTCGCTGCCGATCGTGCTCTACCTCGAGGCTGTCGACGCATCGCCGCGCGTGCCCAAGTTCGTCAGCGGCAATTTCTCCGCGCTGACCGGCTTCGCCTTCGAGCAGATCCAGGCCGCCCCCGAAATGTGGATCGAGCGGCTGCATCCCGAGGACCGCGACCGGGTGACGGCGGCGATCGCGGAACGGCCGCAGAGCCGGTCGCTGGCGGTCGAATATCGCTGGCAGTGCGCCGACGGCCAGTATCGCCATTTCCTCGACCAGGCCGTGCTGCTGCGCGACGCCGACGACAGGCCGGTCGAATATGCCGGGACTTTGCTCGACGTCACCGAGCGCAAGGACCTCGAAGGCCAGCTCATCCAGGCGCGCAAGATGGACGCGATCGGCCAGCTGACCGGCGGCATCGCCCACGATTTTAACAATCTGCTCGCCGCGGTGCTGGGCGGGCTGAGCCTGATCGAGCGGCGCCTGCCTCTGGAGAAGGATCAGCTCAAGATCCTTCACATGACCCGCCGCGCGGCCGAGCAGGGCTCCGAACTGGTCGGGCGGCTGCTCGCTTTCGCCCGCCGCCAGCAGCTGGAGCCCGCCGCGGTGGAGATCGGCGTGCTCTCCGCCGCGGTCACGGACCTCCTCAGCCACACGCTCGGCGGCCTCGTCGAGCTCGAATGGCGGATCGAGGACGGCCTGTGGCGCACCTTCGCGGACCAGTCGCAGCTCGAGCTCGCCTTGATGAACCTCATCATCAACGCCCGCGATGCCATGCCGGACGGGGGCACCATCTCGGTCCTCGCCAACAATCGCAGCGTCAGGGAGCGGGGCGAGGCGGGCCTTCCGGCGGGCGACTATGTCGTCCTCACCGTCGCCGACACCGGCTGCGGCATATCGGGCGAGATCATCGAGCAGGTGATGGAGCCCTTCTTCACCACCAAGGAAGTGGGCAAGGGGACCGGCCTCGGCCTGTCGATGGTCTACGGCTTCGCCAAGCAATCGGGCGGCAGCTTCCGGATCGACAGCAAGGTCGGCGTCGGAACGCGCGCCGAGCTCTGGCTGCCGCGGGCGCAGGGTCCGGAGACGAAGGCGGCCCGGCGCCCCGCCGAGGCGGAGGAAGGCGCGGAGGTCGGGCCGCTGTCGATCCTGCTCGTCGACGACCATGAGGGGGTCCGCGCGACCACCGCGGCCGCGCTCAGCGACCTCGGCCACGAGGTGATCGAAGCCTCCGACGGCACCCAGGCGATCGAGATGCTCGCCGCGCGGGGGCGCTGCTGCGACCTCCTGATCAGCGATTATGCGATGCCGCGCGTCTCGGGCGCGGAGGTGATTCGCCAGGCGCGCGAGCTCTGCCCGGACCTGCCCGCTCTGATCATCACCGGCTACGCCGACGAGCGCTCGGTGTCGCGCCGCCCGGCCGACGTCCTCGTCCTCTCGAAGCCATTCACCGCCGAGCAGCTTCGCGCGGCGATTTCGGAAGCGGTGCGGAGCGCTCCGGTGCAGCCGGTCGGGGCCGTCCCGGCTGCCTAGCCGAGACGCTGGCCGAGGAAGCTCGGCACCGGCCCGTTCCACCCCTCGTCCTCCTGCGGGCTCTCGGGCTCGGGGGCGCGCGGCGGAACCGGGGCTGGCGCCGGCCTGGACGCGGCCTCGGGCTTCGGCCCTCGTGGGGAGGCCTCGGCCTTCGGCGCCCGCGGCGCGCGTTTCGGCCTTTCGGCCGCGGAGCGCTTCGACGCGGGCGCTTTCTCGTCGGGGGCGTGGGCCGTTGCCGGAGCCGCGGGACCCTCGACCGGCCGGATCGGCGCTCCGGTCAGCTTCTCGATCGCTTCGATCGCCTCCGCGTCGGCCGAGGTCGCGAGCGTGATGGCGATGCCGGTCTTGCCGGCCCGGCCGGTGCGGCCGATGCGGTGGATATAGTCGTCGGGATGCCAGGGCACGTCGAAGTTGAAGACGTGGCTGACGTCCTTGATGTCGAGGCCGCGGGCGGCGACGTCGGAGGCGACGAGGATGTTGATCTCGCCGGCCTTGAACCGCTCGAGCTCGCGGATCCGCTCCGGCTGCTCCATGTCGCCGTGGATCTCGCCCGCCTTGAGGCCCGCGCGCTTCAGGGCCTGCTGAAGCTCGCGGACCGTCGTCTTGCGGTTGCAAAAGACGATGGCGGTGCGCACGTCGTTGCCGCGGAGGCGATCTTCCAGGACCTGCTTCTTGCGCCGCGCGTCGACCTTCAGCACGCGCTGGTCGATCAGCAGGTTGGACGAGGCCGGGCGGCTCACCTCGATCGATTTCGGGTTGGTCAGGAACTTGTCGGCAAGCCGCTTGATCGGCGGCGGCATCGTCGCGGAGAAAAGCAGAGTCTGGCGGTTCGCCGGCAGCTTCGAGCAGATCTCCTCGATGTCGGGGATGAAGCCCATGTCGAGCATCCGGTCCGCCTCGTCGATGACGAGCAGGCTGCAGTCGTTGAGCATGATCTTGCCGCGCCCGAACAGGTCCATCAGCCGGCCCGGCGTCGCGATCAGGACGTCGACGCCCTTGGCAAGCGCCTTCTGCTGGTCGGCCATCGACACGCCGCCGATCAGTAGCGCCATCGAAAGCTTGTGATATTTGCCGTATTTCTCGAAATTCTCGGCGACCTGCGCCGCAAGCTCGCGGGTCGGCTCGAGGATCAGCGAGCGCGGCATTCGCGCGCGGCTGCGGCCCTGCGCCAGGATGTCGATCATCGGCAGCACGAAGCCGGCGGTCTTGCCGGTTCCCGTTTGCGCGATCCCGATCAGATCCTTGTTCATGAGGACCGACGGGATTGCCTGACGCTGGATCGGGGTGGGCTCCATATAGCCGGATTCCTCCACGGCGCGGAGCAATTCGTCGGAGAGGCCGAGATCGGCAAAACTCATGCAGGTTCCGGGTTTTTGGGGCGTCCAGACATGCCGCCGCTACGGCCCAAGCGCTTGGGCGAAGGCGCTGCCGCTGTCAAGGAAGTCAGCGCCGAGCGACCGCCTGCAGGCTTCGGAAGCGGTCGATCTCGCAGGCCCCGCCGACGCGAGAGCGGATGATGTCCCGATCTTCGCAGATGAGGCCGTCGGGGTTCGGCGAGATGTAGAAACCGTAATAATAATCGAGCGCGGGGCAGCTGCTTTCGAGCTTCGCGCGAACCCGGCTGCCGTCGCGAAGGATCAGGTCGACGCTCTCCCGGCTGGCCAGAGCGGCGCCCGCTATGCCTCTCGCGGGCACGCATTTCGGGCCCTTGCCTTCCTTCCAGTCGACATTCGGGGGGCCGACCTGGTGGAAGCGGATCATCACGCGCTCGCGCACCACCTGCGCATATTGCCGCGCCGGCGGGGCCGACGGAGCCGCACCGCCCGCGCCGAGCAGCAGCAGTGCCGCCGCGGCGGCGCGGATCATCGTTGCGGGTCCCATCGCACCCGGGTTGCCGCGCGCGCGTTGAACATGCGATTAATCCTCTCGTCCGCCCCGGCTTCCATGCTTGCGAAATCCGCCTTTCGGACATAGACAGCGCGGCGACATATGCGGCCCCGCCGAGAGGCCGCTTCCACCGCTAGCGGAGACTTGCAACATGGCGACCCAACCGCCGTCAAACCCCCTGCCGATTTTCTATGGCGGCCTGGAGCCGCTGTCGAGCAGCCAGCACGCCAAATATCACAGCCGGCCGTCGGATCGGGCGCCTTATCTCGTCGGCAACCATGCGGTTCCGATCACGATCGACGAATTCGTCTCGGTCCAGCGTTATTTCCCGATCGTCTTCTCGAGCGGCGAAAATCCGGTTCCCCTCGCCCTGATGGGTTTGAACGAGGGCGTGAACACGTTCGTGGACGAGGAAGGCAAGCCGCTCGGCGAGAGCTACATGCCCGCTTACGTCCGCCGCTATCCGTGGATGCTCGCGCGCCTGCAGCCGGACGCCGAGGAATTGTCGCTCTGCTTCGACCCGACCAGCGGCCTGGTCGGCGAGTTCGAGGAAGGCCAGCCTCTGTTCGACGGCGACAAGCCGAGCGAGACGACCAACGGCATCCTGCGCTTCTGCGAGGAATTCGAGATGTCGGCGCAGCGCACCGTCTCCTTCATGAAGGAGCTGGGCGAGGCCGAGCTGCTCATGGAGGGCGAGGTCTCGATCCAGCCGGCCGGCGTCGAGACGCCGTTCGTCTATCGCGGCTTCCAGATGATCAACGAGGAGAAATTGAAGGAGCTGCGCGGCGACGAGCTCCGCCGGATGAACCAGAACGGCATGCTGCCTCTGATCCTCGCCCACCTCTTCTCGATGCAGCTGGTGCGCGATATCTTCTCCCGCCAGGTCCAGCAGGGCAAGGGACCGCAGATGCCGGGCCTCGGCGCGGCCGCTCCGGCCGCCGGGAACGCGTGACCGCGGGCGCCGGCGCCGCCGCGCTCGGCGGCGACGCGCCGCTGCGCTACTCGCGCACGGCGATGGCGCTGCACTGGCTGATCGCGGCGCTGATCGTCGCGAACCTGCTGCTCGGCTTTTTCCACGAGGATTTCGCCAAGCCGGTCCGCACGTCGATGATGTGGTGGCACAAGTCGATCGGTCTCTCGATCCTGGCGCTCACCCTCGTGCGACTCGGCTGGCGCCTAGGCCACCGGCCGCCGCCCTTCGACGCGGTCCTGAAGCCGTGGGAGGTGCGGGTCGCCCGGGCCGCGCACTGGCTCTTCTACCTGTTGCTCCTCGTCATCCCGCTCTCGGGCTGGCTGCTCGTCTCGACGAACGCGCGCGCGACCAGCTTCTTCGGCCTGTTCGACGTGGGAGCGCTGCCCGTCTCCCGGGCCCGGGACGTCCACGAGGCCTTCGAGAAGATCCACGAGCTGCTCGGCTACGCGATGCTGGCTTTGCTGACGCTTCACGTCGTCGGGGCGCTCAAGCATCATTTCGAGGGGCACCGCCACCTGGTCGGCCGGATGGCGCCCTGGGTGAGAGTGGGAAATCCGCCCCCGCCGGCTTGAAACCTTCAAGGCCTTTCATACATTTAGCTGGACGCGCCGACGTATTTCCCCCTTTGCGGCGACGCGTTGGGCCCTTCGGGGCCCTCCTCCCTGAACCTGGCCGCCTCGCACCCGCGAGGCGGTCATTTTCTTGATTTCTTCCTCGCCCTGGACACGCCCGCCGCGCCCCGCACGACGGTGACGCGCGTCCCGTATCCCGTCATCGCGTAGAGTTTCCGCGCGAAGCCCGCCGGCAGCCTTATGCAGCCGTGCGAGGCGGGATAGCCCGGCACGTGGCCGGCATGGAGGGCGACTCCATAGTCGGTCAGCCGCTGCATGTAGGGCATGGGCGCATTGCTGTAGCGGTTCGAATGGTGGTGAACCTTCTTCTGCGTGATAGGGAAGGTCCCGGTCGGAGTCTCGAAGCCGGGCTTGCCCGTCGACACCGGCGAGGAGGCGATCAGGGCGCCGCCTCGGAACACATACGCCCTTTGCTCGGCGATGCTGACCAGGACGCGAAGCGCGCCGACGCGCGAGGCGGGCGCGGTCGCCACCGTTTGGGGGGCGGCCGGCCGTTCCACCGTTCTCGTCGGCGCGGGTGCGCGAATCAGCCGCTCCGGCGGCGCCACGGGCGTCGGAGCCGGCGCCGCCGTGGGAATCGGGGTCGCCAGGGGCACGGAACGCGTCGGCACGGTCCCAATCGGGTTCGCGGTGGGAAGAGGCGCCCGCACGGGCGGCGCCGCGGCCCCGCCGGGCGGCGTCGCGCTGCCGAGGAGCGCGGCGGCGGCGCATCCGAACAACGGGACGAGGCCCCATTTCCTGCGCCGCTCCCCCCTGGGCGGCGACCCGACCAGCACGAAATCGGGTTTCGAGACCCTCGCCGCGCGACGCGCCCTCATTCGGCTGCGATCGACTGCGGGGGCTGAAGCGCGCCCGCCAAGGCCTCGGTCACGCCGGCGATGAGCGCCGCGACCCGTTCGAAGCCGGGACCCGGCCCCCGCATGTCCGGTGCGAGGTAGAGGCCGCGGTCGATCTCGATCTGGAGGGCGTGGAGCCCACGCTCGGGGCGGCCGTGCCGCTCGGTGATATGGCCGCCCGCATAAGGCGCGTTGCGCGCGGATTCGAAGCCGGCGGAGCGGATCGCGGCCTCGGCCGCCGCCAGCAGCGCGCCCGATATGCTCGAGCCGTGGCGGTCCCCCAGAACGACCGGCGCGACCGCCGAGCCCGGCCGACGCGGCGGCATCGAGTGGCAATCGAGCAGGACCGCGGCGCCGAAGCGCCTGCGCGCGGCGCGCATCTCGCGGGCGAGCGCGTCGTGATAGGGCCGGTGGATCTGCTCGACCCGCCGGGCGACGTCGGCTGCCGGAATCCGCTGCCGCCAGAGCGCACCGGAGCCGGCGATACGGGAGGGAATGAGGCCCAGGCCGCCGCGGGTCCGAGGGGAATCTACGGTCTCCGCCGGGCTGGGACGCGGCTGGACCATCGCCGGATCGAGCTCGCGCTCGTCGCGGTTGAGGTCGATCTCGGCGCGCGGCGCGTCGGCGACCAGAGCGACGGCGCCCGCCTGCACGGCGCGCCAGACCAGCCGGTCCACCAGCCGGTCCTCCAGGCTCTCAAGCCGCGCCCGCGGGAGGCGCGCCGCGGCGAGCAAACGCGCCGAATAAGCGCGGCCGGCATGGGGCACGGACAGCACCACCGGGAGGGGGGGCTCGTCGGGTCCGAGGCGTCGGAAGGGAGGCGGGGAGTCGGGCATTCGCACTGTCAGGGTAAGTAGTCCGGTTTTGGCACGCAATCGACTTCGAAGCCGGCGCGGCCGGGTCGAGGCTTCAGCCATGCTGGAAAAGAGGCTCCCCATCGGGCATAGGAGAGCCAAGGACGCGCGACGGGCGCGGCGGTTCCGGGGACTTAGATGATCAGGATCCTGCTGGCGGAAGACGATGCGACGATGCGGGAATATCTCGCGCGCGCCCTCGAGCGCGCCGGCTACGCCGTCGTCCCGGTCGACCGCGGCACCTCGGCTTTGCCTTTGCTCGAGAGCGAGGCCTTCGACCTTCTTTTAACCGACATCGTCATGCCCGAGATGGACGGGATCGAGCTCGCCCAGAAGGCCGCGGTGCTGGCGCCCGGGATGCGCGTTATGTTCATCACCGGCTTCGCCGCCGTCGCCCTCAAGGCCGGCAAGGCCGCGCCGTCCGCGAAAGTCCTCTCCAAGCCCTTCCACCTCCGCGACCTCGTCGCCGAGGTCGACCGCCTCTTCCAGAGCGAGGACCAGCACGGGCGATTGTGACCTTTCGGCCGCGTCAGCAGCTGGAGACGGTGAGCTCGCCCAGCTGCTCGCCTTTGCGGTCGTTCCAGAGATAACGATATGAACCGCCGAGACCGATCGTGTTACGCATGTTCGGGTCGTTGCAGACCTTTTCGCGGACCGCCGCCCTAACGCTCTCGAATGCGCCGGCCGCGACGTCCGACCTGAGCAAGTCCACGTCGTAATGGTAGGTGAACATCAATTCTTCGGTGCTCACCCGCTGCAAAGTGGTGAGTGCGTCGACCTTCATCGGCAATTGCGCCTGCAGGCTCTTCCCTGCCTCACGGATGACGCAGGCGAGCCGCTTCGACAGTTCCGCCTTCGACATTGCCCCGGTGTCGGCCGCGGAAAACTCGCCGCCGCAGGCGGCGACGACTGCTTCGGTGTCGATCTCCACGGTTTTCGCCTGGGCGAGGGCTGCCGCGGGCATGGCGAGGAGCGCTGCCGACAGTATGAGGCGAACAGGGGATTGGCGCATCGCGTAATCCTTTCCCGGCCAAGCTTGCACAGTCGCAATCGTCTGTCAGCTGCCTTCCTTCCCAGTGGCTTGCATGGGCCCGGAGGCGCGGCTACATGGCCGCCCGTGGGCGTGTAGCTCAGTGGTAGAGCACTGTGTTGACATCGCAGGGGTCGCAAGTTCAATCCTTGCCACGCCCACCATTTTCCCCTTTTGCGGCGGGCCATGCTTTCCCTCAACGGCATCATTGTGCGCCTCGGCGGGCGGACGATCCTCGACGGCGCGGCAGCCTCGCTGCCGCCGCGCAGCCGCGTCGGGCTGATCGGCCGCAACGGGGCGGGAAAGTCGACGCTCGTGCGGGTCGTCGCGGGGCTGATCGCGCCGGATGAGGGCGCCGCGGAGATGCCGCGCGGGGCGCGGATCGGCTACATTGCCCAGGAGGCCCCGGCGGGCAAGGCGACCCCGTTCGAGACGGTGCTCGCCGCCGACACGGAGCGGGCCGCACTGCTCGCCGAGGAGGCTTCGTGCGAGGACCTCCACCATATCGGCGAGATCCACGAGCGGCTGATCGCGATCGACGCTTATGCCGCGCCGTCGCGCGCCGCGCGCATCCTCGTCGGCCTGGGCTTCGACGAGGAGGCGCAGCACCGCCCGCTCGACAGCTTCTCGGGCGGCTGGCGGATGCGGGTCGCTCTCGCCGCCCTGCTCTTCTCGGCGCCCGATCTTCTGCTGCTCGACGAGCCCTCCAACCATCTCGATCTCGAGGCGGTGCTGTGGCTCGAGGATTTCCTCAAGAGCTACCGCGCCACCATCCTCGTCGTCAGCCACGAGCGCGACTTTCTGAACAACGTGGTCGACCACATCCTCCATTTGGATCGCGGCAAGCTGACGCTCTATCCGGGCGGCTACGACGCGTTCGAGCGGCAGCGCGCGGAACGGCAGGCGCAGCTCGCCTCGGCGCGCGAGAAGCAGCTGGCCGAGCGGGAGAAATTGAAGGACTATATCGCCCGCAACTCGGCGCGCGCCTCGACCGCCAGGCAGGCCCAGTCGCGCGTCAAGGCACTGGCGCGGATGCAGCCGATCGCCGAGCTGGTCGACGATCCCTCGCTCTCGTTCGGCTTTCCCAACCCCGCGCCGCTGCGGCCGCCGCTGGTGACGCTCGACATGGCCTCGGTCGGCTATGGCGGGACCCCGGTGCTGAGCCGGCTCAACCTGCGCCTCGACCCGGACGACCGCATCGCCCTGCTCGGCCGCAACGGCAACGGCAAGACGACGCTCGCCCGCCTGCTCGCCGCGCAGCTCGCGCCGATGGAGGGCGAGGTGGTGCGCAGCGCCAAGCTCAGGATCGGCTATTTCACCCAATATCAGGTCGAGGAGCTGGAGGGCGAGGCCACGCCTTTTCAGCACATGGCCCGCCTGATGAAGGAGGCGACGCCGGCCGCGGTTCGCGCCCAGCTCGGCCGCTTCGGCTTCTCGGGCGACAAGGCGCTGACCGAGGTGCGCCGGCTTTCGGGCGGCGAGCGGGCCCGGCTGGCGCTGGCGCTGATCACCCGCGACGCGCCGCACCTCCTCATCCTCGACGAGCCCACCAACCATCTCGACGTCGACGCGCGCGAGGCCCTGGTCCAGGCGCTCAGCGGCTATTCGGGGGCGGTGATCGTGGTCAGCCACGACCGGCATATGCTCGAGCTTATCGCCGACCGGCTGGTGCTGGTCGACGGCGGCACCGCGCGCGACTTCGACGGCAGCCTCGAGGATTACACGGCTTTGGTGCTCGCCAAGGATCCGACTGCCGCCGGCGGGCCTCAGAAGGCCAATCGCAGGGACGAGCGCCGCGCGGCGGCGGCGGCGCGGGAAAAGGGCCGGAAGCTTCGCTCGCGGGCCAAGGCCGCGGAAGCGGAAGTGGCGCGGCTGACGGCCGTTCGGAGCGCCATAGACCAGGCGATGTTCGACCCGGCGGGCGCACCGAAGGATCTGGCCGGCCTCACCATGACCGAGCTGATGAAGCGCCGCGCCCGGGCCGAGCGGGATCTCGACGCGGCGGAAGCCGAGTGGCTCGAGGCGAGCGAGGCGCTGGAGGCGATCGCGGCATGATCCCGCGCGTCCTGATCGACAGCGGGCCCGTCCCCGGCGGCGGCGAGCTTCGGCTGATCCGGCGCGGCGCGGATTTCTGGATCATGCTCGGCGCCAACGCGCTGATGAGCACGCGCCTGCGCGGCTCCGAGGAAGCGCTGGCGACGCTGGCCTGCGAGCGGATCGCTCGGCGGCCGCGCCCGGCGATGCTGATCGGCGGGCTCGGCATGGGCTTCACCCTGCGGGCGGCGCTCGGGGCGTTGCCGCCGGACGCGCGCGTCGTCGTCTCCGAGCTGGTGCCTGCGATCGTGCGGTGGGCGCGCGGCCCGATGGCGCAAGTGCATGGGGCGAGCCTGGACGACCCTCGCGTGAGTGTCGAGGAACGCGATGTCGTCGATCTGATCGGCGAGGCAAAAGCAGGCTACGACGCGATCCTGCTCGACGTCGACAACGGTCCGGACGGCCTCAGCCGCGAGAGCAACAACCGGCTCTACGACGTCGCCGGGCTGCGCGCCGCCCGTGCCGCGCTGCGGCCGGGCGGCCTTCTCGCCATCTGGTCGGCGGCGCCCGACCCCGCTTTCCGGCGCCGTCTGGCGAGCGCCGGCTACGCCGTCGAGGAGGTCGCCGTCCGCGCCCATGCGGGCCGCAGCGGCGCGAAGCACGTCATCTGGCTGGCGACGTCCAGGAAAGCCTAATGTGATTCGCCGACCATTCGAGCCGAGGCATTTCCTTCACTGAAATCCCAGTTTTAGCGCGCGTTCTCGAGAAGTTCCGCGACCTTGGGCGCGCGATCCAGGCTCGCCTCGATCCTTTGGCGCCAGCGCGGGCCTCGGGATACCGCGTCCTTATAGGCCTCGATGAGATCGGCGGGCCGGTCTTCCGACAGAATCGATATTAGAAGCTCGGCTTGCATCAGATCCTTGCGAGCCTTGAGGGAATCGGGCCCATCTCTGCGGCGGGCGGCGACGATTAATTTGTGGATGGCAAACCGCTCCGGCCTGGGCGCTTTGACGAGGATGCCTTCGCGATAGACCGCCGCCGCATGAATGGTGTCGCTGATGAGATATTCCAAATGATGAAGGGCTCTCGCGCTGACGCCTAATTCGGGCAGGTCGCGGATTCCTTCGTCGTCGCGGAACGAAGGTGTCAGGAATTCAAGGAGGGACTCGCCGTCCGATTGTCTCCACCGCCATGCCCGGTCCTTTTCGAGAGATAGAACGGGGGCGAAGCTGAAATCGGCGAGAACTTCCTCCAATTTGGGTTGAACGGACTCGTCCAACCCCAAGGCGAGCTTTTCAAAGCTGGCGATGTCGATGTCGCTTGTGCGCGCTGTCGCGTCGGCTGCGAGTCTTAGACCGAGCTCGCCTTCGTAGAGCAGGAAGGCGATCGTGCCCACCGCAACCCCGCCGATACGGAACAGGCCGGCTTTGGCTAATGCGGCCACGAGACTGCCGGTCGCAGTGTCCAAGCCGAGAAAGCGCTCGCTTCTAAGCAGCCGCACTAAACGTGCGCGCTCCTTGCGACGGGGAGCTTCCTCCGTCCTCAGTCGCTCATGCTGCTCGATCCGGTCCCTGAGCTGTTGGCTGTCCTCGCCTAGATAGCGCTCCTTTATGTCAGTTCCCACGCGGTAGCGATCATACCAATAGGCCCGTTCGTCGCGTTGACGCAGGGTCGGCGTTCCTCGAATGTCGGAGAGGGCATCGTCCAGCAACAGCGACACAAGATCGTGATAGGCTGCTTGCGCAGTGTGACTATGCCGACGGTATGCAGTCATTTGCCACACAGCAATAACCTTGTGTGGTATGGAGGTCAATTCCATACCACACGGAAAAATCGCCGTGTGGCAGAGTCACTACCAGATCCGAACCCGGTCCGCCGGCGCGATGTAGAGCTTGTCGCCGGGCTTGACGTCGAAGGCGGCGTACCAGTCGTCGACGTTGCGCAGCGGCGCGATCGCTCGGATCATGCCGGGCGAATGCGGGTCGCCGACGAGCTGCTGGCGGAGCGCCTCGTCGCGGAACAGGGTGCGCCAGACCTGACCCCAGCCGAGGAAGACCCGCTGGTCGCCGGTGAAGCCGTCGAGCACCGGCGCCGGCTTGCCGCCGAGCGAGGTGCGGTAGGCGGCGAGGCCGAGCGTGATGCCGCCGAGGTCGCCGATATTCTCGCCCATCGAGGCGCGGCCGTTGATGTGGACGCCGGGGAGGTTGGGGAAGGCGTAGGCCTCATATTGCGCGCCGAGCTTAGTCGCCTGCGCCTCGAACTTGGCGGCGTCCTCCTTCGTCCACCAGTCGCGCAGAACGCCGGCATAATCGGACTTCCTGCCCTGGTCGTCGAAGCCGTGCGTGATCTCGTGGCCGATGACGCCGCCGATGCCCCCGTAATTGACCGCCATGTCGGCCTTGGGATCGAAGAACGGCGCCTGAAGGATCGCGGCTGGGAACACGATCTCGTTCTTGGTCGAGTTGTAATAGGCGTTCACCGTCTGCGGCGTCATGCCCCACTCGGCCTTGTCGACCGGCTGGTCGATGCGGTTGCGGCGATAGTCCCATTCAAAGCTGCTGGCGCGCTCGGCATTGCCGACCAGGTCTCCAGGAACGATCTGAAGCCCCGAATAATCGCGCCATTTCTCCGGATAGCCGATCTTGACGCTGAAGCCGGCGAGCTTCTTCAGCGCCTCCTCCTTCGTCTGCGGGCCCATCCACTGGAGGCCGCGGATCCGCTCGCCCATCGCGGTGCGCAGGTTCGCGACGAGGGCGTCCATCTTGGCCTTGGATTCGGGCGGGAAATAGAGGCGGACATAGTCGCGCCCGATCGCCTCGCCCATCGCGTTCTCGGCGAAGGTGACGGCCCGCTTCCACCGCTCGCGCTGCTGCGGCTGGCCGTTGAGGAACTTGGAGCGGAACTCGAAGCTGGCGTCGACGAAGCGCTTGGACAGGAGCGGCGCCATCTCGTCGGCGATGTGGAAGGCCTGCCACGCCTTGAGCGTCTGGAGTTCGGCATCGGCGAAGATCCGCGCCACCTTCGGAAAGGCGGTGTTCTGCGCAACGATCGCCTTTTCCGCCCGGCCGACGCCGGCCGCATCGAGGAAGGTCGCCCAGGGGAAGCCGGGCGCCTGCGCCTCGATCTCGGCGCGGGTCATCAGATTGTAGGTCTTGTCGCGGTTGCGGCTCTCGGCACGCGTCCAGTGCGCTTCCGCGACCTTCGTCTCGAGCGCCATGATCTCGGCGGCGGATTGGGCCGGCGTCGGCCAGCCCGCCATCTCGAGCATCTGCCCGATATACTGGACGTAGCGCTCCCGCTGCGGCTTGAACTTGGCATCGACGTAGAAGTCCCGGTCGCCGAGACCGAGGCCGGACTGGCGCAGGTAGAGGGCGTAGACGTCGGGCCGCTTGGCGTCGTCGCTGACGCCCGGTCCGAAGAAGCTGGCGCCGAAGCCGCCGAACGATTTGCCCATCAGGCGGGCGATGTCGTCGCGGGACTTGGCATAATAAACCGGCGCCAGGCGGACGAGGAGGGGAATGGCGTCGGTCCGCTCGGCGGCGCCCTCGTCGAGGAAGCCCTGGTAGAGCGCGGCGACCTTGGTCTCGTCGCCGCCGGCGCCGGCGCGGTAGGTGTCGAGCAGCTTGCGCAGCCGTGCCTCGGAAAGGTCGCGCAGGACGGCGAAGGCGCCCCACGAGGCGCGGTCGGCCGGGATGCTGGTGTTCCTGGCCCAGGTGCCGTTGACATAGGCGTTGAAATCGTCGCCCGGCTTCACCGACCGGTCCATGCCGGCCAGGTCGACGCCCCAGTCGCCGTAATGCGGCGACTCGATCGAGGCTCGGCCCGATCCCGTCTCGGCCTGCGCGGTAGCGGGGACGAGCGAAACGATCGTGCAGGCTTCGTCGATGCAGTCGTGAATCGCGTGTCCGGCGGCGGCCGGCGCGGCCGCGGCGATGACGAGCAGCGAAGCGGCAAGGGCGAGTGACTTCTTCAAAGGGGTCTCTCCGATTTTCGTGTTAATTTCAGGGGGTTGGGTGCCTCATACGAAGGCGCCGCCGATTCGGCAACGCTCAGGCCAGATTCTCGACGATGGTGACGTTGGCGAGCCCGCCGCCCTCGCACATCGTCTGCAGGCCGTAGCGCTTGCCGCGCCGCGCGAGCGCGTTGATGAGGGTGGTCATCAGCTTCGTGCCAGAAGCGCCGAGCGGATGGCCGAGCGCGATGGCGCCGCCATGGACGTTGAGGCGCGCCGGATCGGCGCCGGTTTCGCGCAGCCAGGCGAGCGGCACCGGCGCGAAGGCCTCGTTGACCTCGTAGAGGTCGATGTCCTCGATCCGCATCCCCGCCCGCTCGAGCGCGCGCCTCGTGGCCGGGATAACTTCCTCGAGCATGATCACCGGATCGCCCCCCGTGACGGTGAGGTTGACGACCCGCGCGAGCGGCTTCAGCTTATGCGCCTTCACCGCGCGCTCGCTGGCTACGACCACGCCGCTCGCCCCGTCGCAGATCTGGCTGGCGTTTGCGGCGCTGATCTTGCCGCCCTCCTTGAGAAGCTTGACCGACGCGATGCCCTCGAGCGTCGCGTCGTAGCGTATGCCCTCGTCGCTTGTGTGCATCCGGACCGCGCCCTCTTGGTCGACGACTTCGAGCGGCACGATCTCGTCGTCGAACGCGCCTTCCTCGGTCGCGCGCGTCGCCTTGCGGTGGCTCTCCAGCGCGAATTGGTCGAGCTCCTCCTTTCGAAACTGATATTTCTCGGCGATCATCTCGGCGCCGGCGAACTGGCTGAACATGGCGACGCCGAACCGCTCCTGGATGCGCTTCGAGAAGGGCCCCGTGCCGATCCCCTGCTGCATGGGGAGGGTGAAGGGGAGGCCCATCGGCACGCGCGTCATCGATTCGACGCCGGCCGCGATGACGAGGTCCTGGGTGCCGCTCATCACCGCCTGGGCGGCGAATTGCAGCGCCTGCTGCGAGCTGCCGCACTGGCGGTCGATGGTAACGGCCGGCACCGAGATCGGCAGCGAGGAGGCGAGGACCGCGTTGCGGCCGACGTGGAACGACTGCTCCCCGGCCTGGCCGACGCAGCCCATGATCACGTCCTCGACCGCGGCCGGATCGACTCCGGCGCGCTCGACGAGCGCGTCGAGCACTTCGGCCGCCATGTCGGCCGGGTGCCAGTCCTTCAACGCTCCGCCCCTCTTGCCGCCGGCGGTGCGGGCGGCCGCGACGATATAGGCTTCGGCCATCGGCGTTCCTTCAGCTATTCACTGGCGAGACAGGCGGCCCGTCGATAAGAGTCCATCCAGGCGAAGGGTAGGGATAGCAGAGTTCACATGGCCGACAATCCGTTCACCCGTCACCCGACCCAGGTCGGCGAGCGCTATGGCGAGCATCTGCGCGTCGCCTTCGGCTTCGGCCTGAGGATGATCGGCGGCGGCCTCGCCTGCCTCGTTCACGGCCTCTGCCCGTTCCTGTTCGAGCGGACCGCGAGCGAGACGGTGCGCGGCCTGAACCGCACGCTGTGCCGCCGTGCCGAAGCGCCGAACTGGGAACGCCACCCGATCATTTGACGGCAGCCGGCGGCTCCTTCGAGCTGACGTGGTTCAGCGCGATGACCCAGCGCCCGTCGACCTTGCGGAACAGCCGCGTATTGATGCCGTCCTGCGGCCGCTCGCCGCCCTCCAGCCGGTAGCGGCCGACGAGCTGGGCATATTCGGGCGAGAGGATGTCGATCCTGAGGTCCCAGAAATGGACCCGCCCCCGCCGCGCCGGATCGCCGCCATAGTCGCGGACGTAGTGATCGAGCGTCCCCTGCCAGTCCTTCTGGATCTCGCCGCGCGAGACGAAGACCACGTCGGGCTTCTTGAACGCCGACATATAGGCCGCGAAGTCGCCGCGGTTCCACGCCGCCTCCATGTCCGCGACGACCTGGCGGATGGCAGCCTTGTCGGCCTCTTCGTCGACGATCGTGACGACGTTGATGCCGCGGCCGTCGGCGGGCGCCTGCGTATCCGGCGCCGTCGAGCAGGCTGCGAGGAGGAGCGGGACGGCAAGAAGGTCACGCCACCTCCCGTCATTGCGAGCGTAGCGAAGCCATCCAGTGCCGCCTTGGAGAGCGCTTGGATTGCCGCGTCGCTTCGCTCCTCGCAATGACGAGACCGTGCTCACCGCGTCAGCTTCTCGCCCGCCTCGGCTTTCCTGACGAGCAATTGCGCGAGCGTGAAATCGCTGCCCAGCCTCTCCTGCTGGCGCTTCAGGCCCTCGACGATCTTGCCCAGCCCTTCCGTGTCGGCCCAGAACATCGGCCCGCCTCGGTAGACCGGCCAGCCATAGCCGTAGACCCAGACGACATCGATATCCGAGGCGCGCTGGGCCATGCCTTCCTCGAGGATCTTCGCGCCTTCGTTGACCATCGTGTAGAGCGTGCGCTCGATAATCTCCCGGTCGCTGATCTCGCGCGGCTCGACGCCTTCCTTGGCGCGGAAATCGTCGATGATCTTCGCAACGACCGGCGAGGGGGAGGGGCGGCGCTTCTCGTCATAATCGTAGAAGCCGGCGCCCTTCTTCTGGCCCCAGCGGTCGGCGGCGCAGAGCGCGTCGCGGACGTTCTCGATGCGATTGGGGTCGCGGTGCCAGCCGATGTCGACGCCGGCCAAATCGGCCATCTGGAAGGGGCCCATCGGCATTCCGAACTCGACATGGACCCGGTCGATCTGCTCGGGGGTGGCCCCTTCGAGGAGCAGCCGGTTCGACTGCACCTGGCGGGGCATCAGCATGCGGTTGCCGATGAAGCCGTGGCAGACGCCGGCGACGACCGCGACCTTCCTGATCTTCTTGGCGAGCTGCATCGCGGTCAGGAGCACGTCGGGCGCGGTCTTCGCGCCGCGCACCACCTCGAGCAGCTTCATCACGTTGGCGGGCGAGAAGAAGTGGAGGCCGAGCATGTCCTCAGGCCGCGAGGTCGAAGCCGCGATCTCGTCGATGTTGAGGTAGGAGGTGTTGGAGGCAAGGATCGCGCCCGGCCTGGCGATCTTGTCGAGCTTGCCGAACACCTCCTTCTTGACGTCCATATTCTCGAACACGGCCTCGATGATGAGGTCGCAATCGGCGAGGTCGTCGAGGCTGAGCGTCGGCGAGAGGAGGCCCATCGCCTGCTCGGCCTGCTCGGCGCTGATCCGGCCTTTGGCCGCCGACGCTTCGTAATTCTTGCGCATCACGCCGGTGCCGCGGTCGAGCGCTTCCTGCTGCATCTCGACGATTCGAACCGGGATGCCCGCCGAGAGAAAGTTCATCGAGATGCCGCCGCCCATCGTGCCGGCGCCGATCACGCCGACCTTGCGGATGTCGCGCGGCGTCGTACCTTCGGGCAGGCCGTCGATCTTCGCCGCCTGGCGCTCGGCGAAGAAGAAATATTGCTGCGCCTTGGCCTGGCTGCCGCTCATCAGCTCCATGAACAGCTGGCGCTCCACGGCCACGCCCTCGGCATAGGGTTTCGATACGGCCGCCTCGATCGCCTGGATGTTCTTCTCGGGCGCCTCGAAGCCCTTGAACTTGCGCGCATTCTCGTTGCGGAAATCGGCGAAGACGCCCGCGTCGACGCCTTCCAGCTTGTCCTGCCGCTCGGACGATCTGGGCAGCGGCCGCGCGTCCTTGATCTCCTCGGCGAAGGCGACAGCGTGCGGCTCGAGCTCGCCCTCGATCAGCCGGTCGACGAGACCCGCCTCATAAGCTTCCTTGGCGCCGATCGGGTTTCCGGTCGCGGCCATCTCCAGCGCCTTGCGGACGCCCGCGACGCGCGGCAGCCGCTGGGTGCCGCCCGCCCCCGGGAGGAGGCCGAGCTTCACTTCCGGAACGCCGAGTTTCGCGGAAGGAACGGCGACCCGGTAGTGGCTGGCCAGCGCCACTTCGAGGCCGCCGCCGAACGCGGTGCCGTGGATCGCGGCGACGACCGGCTTGGTGCAATTCTCGATGATGTCGACGACCTGGGGCAGCATCGGCATCTGCATCGGCTTGCCGAACTCGGTGATGTCGGCGCCGGCGAAGAAGGTCTGGCCCTGGCAGATGATGACGACCGCCTTCACCGCCTCGTCCCCGTCGGCTTCCCGGATCGCCTCGACGAGCCCTTCGCGCACCGCGTGGCCGAGCGCGTTCACCGGCGGATTGTTCGACGTGACGATGAGGATGTCGCCGTGCCGGCGGGTCGAGATCGGGCGCATTTTACAGGGTCTCCTTCACCGGGCGCCATGCGACGGCTTTACGTGAGCGTCAACCGCGCTCCGGCGCAACCCTTTCGCAATGCGCGCCTGCTAAAGGCCCGCAATGTCGCGCCTCAAGCCCTGGTGGCCCCTGGCCCTCGCCTTCACGGTCACGCTCCTCCTCGAGCTGGCGCTGGTCGAGCGCAAATATGGCGTCTTCGCGGGCGGGTTCGGCGCTTCTCATGTGCTCGACCGGCCGGCCGAGACCGCCTTGTTCCTGCTCGCCTTGCTGCCGGCCCATGCGCTTCTGATCGGTCTTCTCTACCTCCTGGTGCGGGCCGTTCACCGGCGCGGGAGGAGCAGTCCCGTCTTCCTTCTCAACTTCCTTTTCTTCGGTATCGGCGGCGTGGCCGCGCTGCTCATCGCCAAGTTCCAGGCGCTGGCTTATTTCAGCGACGCGCTCGGCTTTCAGCTGATCCGGAGCCTCGGCGGCGACAGTCTCGTTCAGGCGGCCCTCTACGTCGCGAGCGAGGCGGCGCTGATGCTGCTCGGCGCGGCGGCCGCGATCCTCGCCTGGTGGGTGGGCTTGCGCCTCGCGCGGCGCTGGCTGCCGGAGAGGGTGGCGACGCCGGCGCTTGAATGGCGGCATTTGCTCTGGCTCGCCGTGCCGCTGCCGCTGCTGCTCTATGCTGCGGAAAGCGAGCCCGACGCGCGCTACGGCCTCGCCCGCTTCACCGCGCCGGGCCTGGCGCTCCAGGGGCTCGGCCAGGCCAGCGACTTCGACGGCGATGGCTATTCCTGGTTCACGCCGCACCGCGATGCGGCGCCGTTCGACCCGTCGCGCCACCCGTTCGTGCTCGACATCCCGAACAACGGCATCGACGAGGACGGGTTCGGGGGAGACTTCCGCTTCGCGGAAGAGCCGGCGCGCTTTTCGACGCCTGATATCCCAGATCGGAAGCACGTCGTCGTGGTCGTGCTCGAGAGCACGCGCGGCGACGCCATCGGGCGGGTGGTGGACGGCCGGCCCGTGACGCCGGTGATGAACGCCCTTGCGCGGGGCGGCAGCTACGCCCGCGAGGCTTACAGCCATATCGGCTTCACGACGGAGTCGCTGAAGAGCCTGTTCACAGGATCGCTCGCGCAGGGGCCCGGCGGGCCGTCCCTGCTCAGGGACTTCAAGGCGAACGGCTACCGGGTGGGCATATTCTCAGGGCAGGCCGAAAGCTACGGCGGCATCGCCGAGACCGCCGGAATGCGGGAGAATGCCGACGTTTTCGTGGACGCCGAGCGGCTCAAGGCGGAGCGCGCCTTCGGCTTCGCCGCCACCGCGTCGCTTCTCGTCGACGGAAGGAAGGTGCTGCACGAATTCAACCGCGCATTCGGGGTGGCGGAGGGCTGGCGGCGGCCGACCTTCGCCTATTTCAACTTCCAGGAAGCGCATTTTCCCTACGCCCATCCCGGCATGCCGCAGATCCTGCCCGGCGCGCCGATCCCGCGCGGCCGGATCGAGCCCGCGAACCGGGATTGGGTCGCCCATACCTATTGGAACGCGGTCGCCTATGACGACTGGCTGATCGGGCAGCTCGTCGCCCGCCTCAAGCGGCTCGGAGTGTGGGAGGACACGTTGCTGGTGGTGACGGCCGATCACGGCGAATCGCTGTTCGACGACGATTTCCTCGGCCACGGCCACGTCATCAACCGCCAGCAGACGCACATTCCGCTGATCCTGAGCCAGGCCGGCGTCGCGATCCCCGAGCCGATCGGCCTTTCCGACTATCGTGCGCTCATCCTGCGCACGCTCGGCGCGAAGGTGCCGGAGCGGCGCGGGCCGGTCTTTCAGCACGTCAGCGCGCTCGACACGCCCGCCGCGATCGGGCTGGTCGCCAAGGGGCCGGTATGGACCACCTTCCAACTCGAGACCGAGGAGGTCTGGTTCAGCGAAACCGGACGCCGGGTCCGCTATTCGGATCTGAAGGCGGGCAGCGCGGAGAAGGCGCGCGCCGACGCCGTGATCGCCGAATGGACCCGCCAGAGGTGGCTGGCGCGGCGCTGATCAGACCGCCGTGCGGCCATATTCCTGATGGTTGAACGGATGCGATACCGAGAGGCCGCCGTCGACGACGAGCGCGTGGCCGTTGACGTAGCTCGCTTCGTCGGACGCGAGGAAGAGCGCGGCACTGGCGATTTCGTCCGGCACGCCGCCGCGCTTCAGCGGGTTGAGGTGGCCGATCCGGTCCTCCTTGCCGCGCTCGCGCGCCCGGTCGAACACCGCCCGGGTCATGCCGGTCTCGATCAGGCCGGGACAGATGGCGTTGACCCGGATGTTCGCCCCGGCGAGCTGGGTCGCGGCGACCGCGACGAGGTTGATCACCCCCGCCTTCGACGCCGAATAAGCCGGGCCGCCGGCGCCGGCGCGGAGGCCGGCGACGCTCGCCGTGCAGACGATCGAGCCGCCGCCGCCCTCCTTCATCGCGGGCGCGGCGTGGCGGATGGCGAGGAAGGGGCCGATGAGGTTGGTCCGAAGGATCGCCTGCCAATCCTCGACGCTCTGCTCGAAGATCGAGGCGAGGCCGCCCGAGACCCCGGCATTGGCGAAGAAGACGTCGAGCCTTTCCCATTTCTGGAGCGCGGCCTGGACGAGGTCCGCCACGTCCTCCTCTCGCCCCGCATCGGCCTCGATTCCGATCGCGGCCGCGCCGATCTGTGAGGCCGTGACGTCCGCTCCGGAAAGGTCGGCGCAGACGACTCGGGCGCCCTCGGCGACGAAACGGATCGCGCTCGCCCGGCCGATCCCGGAGCCGGCGCCGGTAATGATCGCCACCTTGCCGGCGAGTCTCATGGTCGTTTCTCCTCGTCGTCCCAGCGTAGGCTGGGACCCCAGGGGGTGAAAGGCTCCGGCGTTATTCACCCGCCGGAGCCCCAGCCTTCGCTGGGGCGACGTTAAAGTCCCACGCCGATCGTCGAGCCCCCGTCTACCACGATCGCCTGTCCAGTCACGAAAGTGGACGCGTCCGACCCCAGGAACACCGCCGCCCCGGCTATCTCCGCGGGCTCGCCGATGCGCTGCAACGGCGTGTGCGCCGTCACCATCTTCAGGGTCTCCGGATTCTCCCAGAGTGCGCGCGCGAAATCGGTGCGGATGAGGCCGGGGGCGATGCAGTTCACGCGCACCTGATGCGGTCCGAATTCCTGGGCGAGGTTGCGGGCGAGCTGGAAGTCCGCCGCCTTCGAGATGTTGTAGGCGCCGATCACCGGCGAGCCCTTGAGGCCGCCGATCGAGCTGACGATGATGATCGACCCGGCCCGGCGCTCGATCATCTCGGGGGCCACCATCTGTATGAGCCAGTGGTTCGCGATGACATTGTTCTCGAGGATCTTCCTGAACTGGTCGTCGCTGATCCCGCCCATCGGTCCGTAATAGGGGTTGGACGCGGCGTTGCAGACGAGGATGTCGATCCGGCCGAGCTGGCGGCGGGTTTCGTCGACGAGGTTCTGGAGCTGCTCTTTCGACGAGATGCTGGCGGGGACGACGATGGCGGCGCCGGGATGCTTGGCGTTGATCGCGTCGGCCGCGTCCCGGCAAGCCTCCTCCTTGCGGCTGGAGATCACCACCTTGGCGCCCTGGCCGGCCATCGCCCCGGCGATCGCGCGCCCGATGCCGCGCGAGGAGCCGGTGATGACCGCGACTTTTCCGGTGAGGTCGAACAGCGACATGAGCATCTCCACCATTGGGGACACATAAAGGGGACACATAAGCTTATGTGTCCCCTTTATGTGTCCCCTTAGAAAACCACCACGGACCGCGCCGCACCGCCGCTCTTCATCCGCTCGAAGCCCTCGTTGACCCGCTCGAGCGGGATGGTCTCGGCGACGATCGTGTCGAGGTCGAGCAGGCCGCGCAGGTAGAAGTCGACCAGCCGCGGTACGTCGACCGGGAAGCGGTTGGCGCCCATGAACGCCCCCTGGAGCTTCTTGCCCGAGAGAAGGTCCATCGCGCCCAGGCCCACCTTCTCGTCGAGCGGCATCATGCCGAGGATCGTCGCCGTTCCGCCGCGGCGGAGCGAAGCCACAGCGAGCGCGGCCGAGGCGGGGCGGCCGACCGCCTCGATGGCATGGTCGACGCCCCCCTTGGTCATCTCGACGATCCGAGCGGCAGCGCCGTCCTCGGTCGGGTCGACGACGTCCGTAGCCCCGAGCTTCTGCGCCAGCGCGCGCTTCTCCGGCACCGGATCGGCGGCGATGATGCGGCCCGCGCCGGCGATCCGCGCGGCGTTCACCGTGGCCAGGCCGACGCCGCCGCAGCCGATCACGGCCACCGTCTCGCCCGGCGTCACCTTGCAGGCGTTGAAGATCGTCCCGGCCCCGGTCGTCACCGCGCAGCCGATCACCGCGGCGCGGTCGAGCGGCATTTCAGGGTCGATCGCCACGCAGGCATGCTCGTGGACCAGCATCGCCTCGGCGAAGCCGGAGAGGTTCAGCATCTGCGCGATCGGGCTGCCGTCTTCCGCCCGGATCCGCGGCGCGGCGCCCCGCGGCCGGCGCGTGTCGCCGCCGGGGCAGAGCGACATGCGTCCCGTGACGCAATATTCGCAGTGTCCGCAGAAAGCCGAGAGGCAGGTGACGACGGGGTCGCCGACCTTCACCGTCCGGACCTCGCTTCCCACCGCCTCGACCACGCCCGCCGCCTCGTGGCCGGGAATGCAGGGCAGGGGATGCGGGTAGGTGCCCTCGATGAAGTGGAGGTCCGAATGGCACAGGCCGCAGGCCGCGGTGCGGATGAGAACCTCGCGCGGGCCGGGCGCGTCCAGGACGGCCTGCTCGATGGCGAGCGGGGTGCCAGGCGCCCGGAGGATTGCGGCTTTCATGGGCCCGTCGTCCCAGCGAAGGCTGGGACCCCGGCGGGTGAAAGGCGCCGGAGGTCTCCACCCCCCGGGGCTCCAGCCTTCGCTGGGGCGACGGGTTTTCCGTTCGCCACCCGCTCACATCGCATGTTTCGCAAACTCGATCCGCGCGACCGCGCGGTTGTGCACTTCGTCGGGACCGTCGGCGAGGCGCAGGGTGCGGATGCCGGCCCAGCTCTTGGCGAGCTCGAAGTCCTGCGAAACGCCGGCGCCCCCGTGCGCCTGCACCGCATCGTCGATGATGCGCAGCGCCATGTTGGGCGCGAACACCTTGATCATCGCGATCTCGGCCGCGGCCGCCTTGTTGCCCGCCTTGTCCATCAAATCGGCCGCCTTGAGGCAGAGGAGCCGCGCCATGTCGATGTCGATCCGCGCCGCGGCGACGCGCTGCTCCCAGACGCTGTGCTCCATCAGCCTTTTGCCGAACGCCACGCGCGACTGGAGGCGCTTCACCATCGCCTTCAGCGCTTCCTCGGCGACCCCGATCGTGCGCATGCAATGGTGAATCCGTCCCGGTCCGAGGCGCCCCTGGGCGATCTCGAAGCCGCGCCCCTCGCCGAGCAGCATGTTCGAGGTCGGGATGCGCACGTCCTTCAGCTCGACCTCCATGTGGCCGTGCGGCGCGTCGTCATAGCCGTAGACGGTGAGCGCGCGCTCGACCGTGACGCCGGGCGCGTCGAGCGGCATCAGCACCATCGACTGCTGGCGGTGCTTGTCGGCGGAGGTGTCGGTCTTGCCCATGACGATGGCGACCTTGCAGCGTGGGTCGCCGGCGCCCGACGACCACCATTTGCGGCCGTTCAGCACATATTCGTCGCCCTCGCGGCGGATCTCGCACTGGATGTTGGTGGCGTCCGAGGAGGCCACGGCCGGCTCGGTCATCAGAAAGGCCGAGCGTATGTCGCCGTTCATCAGCGGCCGGAGCCATTCCTCCTTCTGCTCGCGCGTGCCGTAGCGGTGGAGCACCTCCATGTTGCCGGTGTCGGGCGCGGAGCAGTTGAAGACCTCGCTGGCCCAGCCGATCCGCCCCATCTCCTCGGCGCAGAGGGCATATTCGAGGTTGCTGAGCTGCGTCCCCTCGAACTCGAAGGTCTCGTCGACATGGCGCAGCGCCTGGCCCGGCGGCATGAACAAATTCCAAAGGCCCGACTCGCGCGCCTGCGGCTTCAGCTCCTCGATCACCTCCACGGGTTGCCAGCGGTCGCCCGCGGCGAGCTGCGCCTTATAGTCCTTGCTGCGCGGCCGGATCCGAGTCTCGACGAACTCGCGCACCCGGTCCCGGTAAAAAGCCTGCCTTTCCGTAAGGTCGAATTCCATCCGGCCCGATCCCTGCGTAAGATGATGTGCCCCCGCTGCCAGAAACGCCGCGCACGCGCCAGAGCCCGGCGTGGAACAGCCGCGCGAGCGGGGACGTTGCGGCGCCGTGCCCGATAACAGCTTCCTCCTCTTCACCCGCATCGGCTTCGCCGCTCGCGGCGCGCTCTATCTCCTCGTCGCGTGGCTCGCGCTCCGCCTCGGCCGCTCGGAGGATACGGGCGGGGCGATGGAATATGTGAAGAGCCAGGCCGGGGGTTGGCTCCTGGCCGCAATGGCCATTGGCTTCGCCGCGTACGGCGCCTGGCGGCTGCTCGACGCACTGCTCGATCTGCAGGGCAGGGGCTCCGACGCCAAGGGTCTGGGCAAGCGCAGCGTCGGCGTCGGCAGCGGTCTCGTCCATCTCGGCCTCGCGTTCAGCGCGGCGAGGCTGGCGCTCGGCGGCGGGGGCGGCGCGCATGCCAGCGAGAGGGCGGAGCAGGGCGCAGCGACGGCGATGGACCTGCCCGGCGGCGAGGCGCTTCTCTACGTCGTCGCGGCGGGCCTTGCCGTCGCGGGCATCGTGCAGCTCCGCGTTGCCCTGCGCCGGCGATTCCTTCGCCACCTCGAGCCCGGCGCCCGCGCGCAAGGCTGGATCAGTCTCGCCGGATGCTGCGGTTATGCGGCGCGCGGGATCGTCTTTCTGACCGCCGCCTGGCTCGCGCTTCGCGCCGGTCTGGACCAGAAGCCGAACGAGGCCGGCGCACTCGGCGACGCCCTCGCCAGCCTTCCGACCTCGGTGCAGATGCTGGTCGCCGGCGGCCTCGCCTTGTTCGGCGTCTACAGCCTGATCGAGGCCCGCTACCGCATCCTCGCCGATCCGCGGGTGAAGCGCCGGGTCCAGGAAGCTTTGAGGTGAGCGGGCGCGAAGGCATCTTCCCGACCTTCTTCCTGTCCGGCTTCGAATGCTCGACCTTCCTGTGGAAGGACAAGGGACGCCGCGACCTGTGCGAGGAGACTCAGCACCGCGCCCATGCCGACGAGGATTATCGAATGCTGCGCGGCCTCGGCATCGGCGTCGCGCGCGAGGGCATACCCTGGCCGATGGTCGACAAGGGCGGCGGAAATTACGATTTCTCCTACATCGATCCCTTCCTCGAGGCGCAGCGCCGCCACGCCATCCTGCCGATCTGGGACCTTTGCCATTACGGCTATCCCGACGACGCCGACCCGTTCGACCCCGCCTTCGCGGAGCGCTTCGCCGCTTATGCCCGCGCCGCCGCCCGCTACGTCGTCGAGCGCGCCCATCACGGCCCGCCTTGCTTCACGCCGACCAACGAGCCGACCTTCTTCGGCTACATGGCCGGCGAATGGGGCTGGGCGGCGCCGTTCGGCAAGGACCGCGAGACGCGGCTGCGGCTCACGCTCGCGCTGGCGGCCGCCGACATCGCCGGGGTGAAGGCGATCCGCGCGATCGCGCCCGAAGCGCGGATGGTCCATATCGACCCCCTGATCTGGGTCGTCGCGCCGCGCGACCGGCCCGACCTCGCCGAGGCGGCGCACCGCGAATCCTATGACGATTCCTATCTCGCCTGGGACGCGATCGGCGGGCTGCGCTACCCCGAGCTCGGCGGCTCGCCCGAGATCCTCGATATACTCGGCTTCAACAATTACAGCTTCGGCCAGATGGAATATCGCGAGGCCGGCCCGCATGCCGCGCTCGAGCCCGGCGACGACCGCATCCGGCCTCTGTGCGACCTGATCGAGGAAGGCTGGAGGAAATACCGGCGCCCCTGCATCGTCGCCGAGACCTCGGGCCTTGCCGGCGGGCGGCCCGACTGGCTGAACGACGTGGTCGGCGAGAGCCTCGCCGCGGTCAACCGCGGCGTCGACCTCCACGGCGTCTGCATGTTCCCCGCCGTCGACATGCCGGATTGGCACAAGGGCGGCTGGCTCCACAACGGCATCGCCGATCTCGAGGAGTTCCCCAACGGCACGCTGATGCGCGTGCCTTTCGTCCCCTATGTCGAACGGCTCCACCATTGGCAGCGGCGGCTGAACCGCGTCACCGAGCTGGACGAGGACCCGTTCGACACGGCCGTGGACCTGGGGGACATCGTCAGGGCCGCGACGGAGCTGAACCCCGCCGCCGACGTGGACTGGAGTTAGTCGGCGCGCGCTTTCTTGACCGCGGCCATGCGGGTGCGTCACTGAGGCAAAGTCAGGAGAGCGTCCGATGACCGACCTCGAATCCTTCCGCGCGGAAATCCGCGCGTGGCTCGAAGCGAATTGCCCGGCCGAGATGCGCGAGCCGATGCGGGACGAGAGCGATGCCTGCTGGGGCGGGCGCGACGCCAAGTTCAAGAACGAGGCGCAGAAACGCTGGATGGACGTCATGGCCGAACGCGGCTGGACCGTGCCCGACTGGCCGACGGACTATGGCGGCGGCGGGCTGTCGGCGGCCGAGACCAAGATCCTCAGGCAGGAGATGGCGCGGATCAATGCGCGCAATCCCCTCCACAGCTTCGGAATCTCGATGCTCGGGCCGGCTTTGCTCAAATACGGGTCGGAGGAGCAGAAGAAGCGCTTCCTGCCCGAGATCGCGCGCGGCGAGATTCGCTGGTGCCAGGGTTATTCGGAGCCGAACGCGGGTTCGGATCTCGCCTCGCTCCAGACGCGCTGCGAGGACAAAGGCGATCACTGGCTCGTCAACGGCCAGAAGGTCTGGACCAGCTATGCCGACAAGGCCGACTGGATATTCTGCCTCGTGCGCACCGATTTCGAGGCGCCCAAGCACAAGGGGATCAGCTTCCTCCTCTTCGACATGGCGAGCCCCGGCGTCTCGACGAAGCCGATCCTGCTCATCTCCGGCAACTCGCCCTTCTGCGAGACTTTCTTCGACGACGTGAAGGTCCCCAAAGACCAGGTCGTCGGCGAGGTCAACAAGGGCTGGGACGTCGCCAAATATCTTCTCGGCCACGAGCGCGAGATGATCAGCGGCATGGGCCTGGGCGGCCAGACCGGAAGCCTCGGCGAGGCGTTCGCAGACATGCTCTCCGACGATCCGATCCTGCGCGCCGACATGGCCCGCTTCGACGTCGACGCAATGGCCTATCGCGCGATGAGCGAGCGCTTCATCGACGAGCTCAAGGCGGGCATGGTGCACTCGGCCCAGCCCTCGATGATGAAATATGCCGGCACCGAATTGAACAAGCGCCGCCACGAGCTGGTCATGGCGGCCGGCGGCTCCGACGCGCTCGAATGGGAAAGCGACCGCTCGAAGAAGGGCAAGGCGGCACGCGAGTGGCTGCGCACCAAGGCCAATTCGATCGAGGGCGGCACCAGCGAGATCCAGCTCGGCATCGTCGCCAAGCGCATCTTGGATTTGCCGGGCGCATGAGCTCGTCGTCCCAGCGCAGGCTGGGAACCCCAGCGAGAACTTGCGCCCTTGCCTTTCACCCCCTGGGGTCCGGCCTCCGCCGGGACGACGGAGTAGAAATTCCCCTCTATCCGACAGGAGGTGCCGTCGAGTTTCCCCGGGAATCCAGCCGCCCGAGCGCTGGATCGTAATTCTAGAGAGCTCTCGCAAGTTTCCGGACCACCCCGTGCGCGACGCGGGCGGGATTCCCTATCACAGTGCTCCCGGCCGGAACGTCGCGATAGACGACGGCGCCGGCGCCGACCATGGCGTTCTCGCCAATGACGAGGCCCGGAAGGATCACTGCGCCGGCGCCGATGGACGAACCGCGCCGGATCAGCGTGGGCTCGAACTCACCGCGCTCCGGGTAGGTTTTCGACCGGGGCAGCGTGTCGTTGGTCAGGCTCACGTTGGGACCGATGAAGACGTCATCCTCGATCACCATATTGTCGCCCACCATGACGCCGTTCTTGATCGTGACGCGGTTTCCGATCACCGCCTTGCCCTCGACGAAGCAGCCGGCCCCGATGTTGCAGTGGGTCCCGATCCTCGCGCCGGCCATGACGACGACGAACTGCCATATGCGCGAACCGTCGCCGATGCTGGCTTTCGGATGAACGTCCGCTAGGGGGTGGATCATGCGCCGATTCTGCCCGATCCACGGACTCGCTACAAGCTCGTCGTGGCAGCTCGGGCTGCCGATGGAGAAGTCTCTCACCTTCAGGGGAAGCAAAGGGTAAGAATGAGATGCCCCTCTATTTGACCGAAGAGCAGGCGATGCTGCGCGACACGGCGCGGGGGTTCATGGCGGGCGAGGGCCATATCGCGGCGCAGCTCCGGAAGTACCGGGACATGGGCTGCAAGGACGGCTTCGGCCACGGGCTCTGGAAGCAGTTCGGCGAGATGGGCTTCACCGGAATCCTGATCGGCGAGGCCGACGGCGGCATGGGGCTCGGCCATGTCGAGGCCGGGATCGTGCTCGAGGAGATCGGCCGCAACCTGACGCCGTCGCCGTTCCTGGTCACGGCCGTCGCGGTCGTCGAGGCGCTCAAGGGCACCGCCCTTCGCGAGCGCTGGTTCCCCGGCATCCTCGCCGGCGAGACCGTCGCCGCGCTCGCCGTCGACGAGGGACCCAAGCACCGCCCCGAGGCGATCGAGATGAAGGCGGAGCGCGCCGGCAACGGCTTTCGCCTGACGGGGCGCAAGCAGTTCGTCGTCCAGGGCGCCTCGGCGGACCTGATCGTCGTCGCCGCCCGCGCCGAGGAAGGCGTCACCCTGTTCGCGGTCGAGAAGGAGGCGAAGGGCCTCGAGGTCGAAGGCGTCCGCCTCGCCGATTCCTCGATCGGGGCGCGGATGGATTTCCAGGGCGTCGAGGTCGATGCCGACGCGGTGATCGGCGAGGTCGGCGGCGGTGAGGCGGTGCTCGTCCGGGTCCTCGCCGCCGGCCGCGCGGGGGCGGCGTCGGAGATGGTCGGGCTCGGCTCGGCGGCGATGGCGATGACGGTCGATTACCTCAAGCAGAGGAAGCAGTTCGGCCGCCTGATCGGCGAGTTCCAGGCGCTCCAGCATCGCTCGGCACATCTCTATTCGGAGCTCGAGATCGCCCGCTCGGCGGCGATCAAGGCCCAGCAATTGCTCGACGAAGGCGCGCCGGAGGCCGAGGCGATGGTCTCCGTCGCCAAGGCCAAGGCCGGCTGGGCCTCGACCCTCGCCGTCCAGGAAGGGGTCCAGATGCACGGCGGCATCGGCATGACCGACGAATATGATATCGGCCTCTACATGAAGCGCGACCGCGTGCTGAACGAGCTGTTCGGGGATGCCAGCTACCACGCCGACAGGCTGGCCCGGATGCGGGGTTACTAGTTCCCCGGCGAAGGCCGGGGCCCAGAGTCCAGCGCAGCTGGACCCCGGCCTTCGCCGGGGAACGACGGAGTTGCCAATGCCCCTCGACCCCGAATCCTTCGACCTTCTCCTCTCCACCGTCCGCCGCTTCGTCGCCGAGCGGCTGCGCCCGCTCGAGGAGCGCGTCGACCGCGAGGACGAGGTGCCGGCCGAGATCGTCGCCGAAATGCGCGAGCTGGGCCTGTTCGGCCTCTCCATCCCGGAGGAATATGGCGGCCTCGGCCTGACCATGGGCGAGGAGGTTCGGGTCGCGCTGGAGCTCGGCGGCACGACGCCGGCCTTCCGCTCCACCTTCGGCACCAATGTCGGTATCGGCAGCCAGGGCCTCGTCATGGCCGGCTCCGAGGAGCAGAAGCGTCACTGGCTGCCCGGCATCGCCAGCGGCGAGATCGTCACCAGCTTCGCCCTCACCGAGCCCGGCGCCGGCTCCGACAGCGCCTCGGTCCAGACCAAGGCCGTGCGCGACCCCGGATCGGGGTCCGGGGCAGGCGGTGACGTCTACCGCCTGACCGGCACGAAGCGCTTCATCACCAACGCCGACAAGGCCTCGCTCTTCACCGTCATGGCCCGCACCGGCGAGCCCGGGGCGAAGGGGGTCTCGGCCTTCCTGGTGCCCGCCGACCTCCCCGGCGTCAGCGTCGGCAAGCCGGAGAAGAAGATGGGCCAGCAGGGCGCCCATGTCTGCGACGTGCTTTTCGACGACGCCCCGGTGCCCGCGGCCAACCGCCTCGGCGAGGAAGGGGAGGGGTTCCGGATCGCCATGCGAGTCCTCGACCGCGGCCGCCTCCATATCGCGGCCGTCTGCGTCGGCATCGCAGAGCGCCTGATCGCGGACATGGTCGGCTATGCCGCCGAGCGCCGGCAGTTCGGCAAGCCGATCGCCGACTTCCAGCTCATCCAGGCGATGATCGCCGATTCGAAGACCGAGGCGATGGCCGCTCGTGCTCTGGTGCTGGAAGCCGCCCGCCTGAAGGACGCAGGCGAACCGATCACGCTCGAGGCTGCCGCCGCCAAATATTTCGCCAGCGAGATGGTCGGCCGGGTCGCCGACCGGGCCGTCCAGGTCCATGGCGGCGCCGGCTATGTCGCCGATTACGGCATCGAGCGCCTCTATCGCGACGTCCGCCTGTTCCGGATCTACGAGGGCACCAGCCAGATCCAGCAGCTCGTCATTGCGCGGGAGACGATGAAAAGGGGCGGGTGAACGTCGTCCCAGCGAAGGCTGGGACCCCAGGGGGTGAAAAACACGGCGCTCTTCACTCCGCGGGGCCCCAGCCTGCGCTGGGGCGACGAGTCAGGCCTTGCGCCTCACCATCAAATTCATCCGCGCCGCGGCGATCGGCTTGGCGCGATCCTCCTGCCAGGCATGCGCCTCGACGTTGGCGACGCGATTGCCGAGCCGGGTGATCACCGCCGCCGCAAAGGTGTCGCGGTCGGTCCCGCCGCGCATGAAGTCGATGCTGACGTTGATCGGCTTGACGCTCGTCCCTTCGTCGAGGATGTCGTGAAGCGTGCCGAGCGCGGCGAACTCGAGCAGCCCCGCGATAGCGCCGCCGTGCAGGAAGCCGGGGCGCCCGACCACCTCCTCGCGGAACGGCATCACCCACAGCAAGGCGCCCTGCGCGTCCCGCTCGGCGCGCAGCCCGAGCAGCTCGGCATAAGGGGGCAGGGTGCTCATGAATTGTCCGTTACCCGGCGCCGAGGAGGGCGGCAAATGTTCCCTCTCCCCAACGGGGAGAGGGTTAGGGTGAGGGGGCTCGGCTCATCCGGAGAGGCCGGACCCCCCCCACCCCGGCCCTCTCCCCGCGGGGAGAGGGAGAAGGTCCGTCGGCTCGTCCACATCACGAAGAGTCTCGCCGACTTGCAGCGGCCAGCCCAGCGCTTCGATCCTGGTTATCGTCTGTTCGGCCACGAGACGGGTGCTCCAGCTTATGTCCTCGAACAGCGACCGATCGAACCGTCTGAGCCCAAGCAGGACATAGCCGCCGTCGTGCGCCGGGTAGATCACGGCGTCGCATTCGCCGAGCGCCGCCGCTGCCTCGTGGAGCCTTTCGCGGCCGAGTTCCGGGCAATCGCCGCCGATGAGCAGCACTGCGTTCTCGCCCAGCCCCCGCTCCGCCGCTCGCGCCAGCCGCTCACCCAATTCGCCCTCGCCTTGGGCGGTCAGCGCCAGCCCGGGCTTCGCCTCGTGCCACTGCGCCGCATCCGGCTCGCCGCATAGCTCCACGTCGCATCCCGTCGCGAGCGCCTCAGCCACGGTCCGCTTCAGCATCTCGGCCGCAAGCGCCGCCGCGCCCTCGGCGCCGAGCGCCGGGATCAGCCGCGTCTTGGCCCGCCCGGGCACCGGCTCCTTCGCAAAGACGATTATCCGGATCATCCGCGGCGCCAGCGGTGCCAGCGCTCCGCCCAGGCCAGCAGCCGCTCGGGTTGGTTCGCTTTCTTCCACTCCCCCGCCGCATATTTGTTCGCCTCCGCCATCGTCGGATAAGCGTGGACGCTGGCGAGGATGCGGTTGAGGCCGATCCGGTGCTTCATCGCCAGAGCGATCTCGGCGATCAGCTCGCCGGCCGACGTCGCCACGATGGTCGCGCCGAGGATTCGGTCCCTGTCCGGCTCGACCAGCAGCTTGACGAAGCCTCGCGCCGCCCCCTCGGTCAGCGCCCGGTCGAGCTGCGAGACGTCGTAGCGCACCACCTGGAACGCCACGCCCGCCTCGCGCGCGCTCGCTTCGGTATGTCCGACGCTGGCCACCTCCGGATCCGTGAAGGTCACCCTGGGCAGGACCGAATAGTCGGCGCGGAAACGCCGCACGCTGCCGAACAGGGCGTTGACCGCGGCGAACCAGGCCTGGTGCGCGGCGGCATGGGTCAGCTGATAGGGCCCCGCCGCGTCGCCGACCGCGTAGATGTTCGGAAAGATCGACTCCAGCCGGTCGTTGACCACCAAAGGCGCCTCGATGCCGAGCTCTTCGAGGCCGTAGCCGCCGAGACGCGGGATGCGGCCCACGGCGACGATCAGCTCGTCGAATTCGATTGCGTCCTCGCCGGGGGCCCCACGAAGGAACAGGGTTTTCCCCTCGATGCGAACCGCTTCGGTCGACAGGCGAAGGTCGACGCCTTCCTCCCGCAGCGCCGCGGCGACCAGGTCCGCGGCCTCCTCGTCCTCGCGGGCGAGGAGGCGCGGGGCCTGCTCGACCTGGGTGACCCGCGCACCGAGCCGGGCGAAGGCCTGCGCCATCTCGGTCCCGATCGGCCCGCCGCCGAGGATAGCGATTCGGCCGGGCACCTCGTCGCGCCCGTCCAGCGCGTCCCACATCGAGTCGCTGGTCAGATAGCCCGATCCGGCGAGCCCCGGTACGTCCGGCACGACGGGCTCGGCGCCCGCCGCGATGACGGTCGCGCGCGCCGTCAGACGCTCGCCGCCGTCGATCTCGACCGTCCAGGGATCGACGAGCTTCGCATGGCCCTGCCGCACGTCGACGCCGAGCGACCTGTAGCGCTCGACGCTGTCATTGGGCTCGATCTCGCCGATGATCCGGCGCACCCGCGCCATTACCGCGCGAAAATCCACCTTCGGCTCGCGGGCCTCCAGTCCATATTCCCGCGCGTTGCGGATTTCGTGCGCCAGGCGGGCGCTGCGGATCAGCGCCTTGGACGGCACGCAGCCGGTGTTGAGACAGTCGCCGCCCATCTTCCTGGCTTCGATCAAGGTCACCTTCGCGCGCACCGCCGCGGCGATATAGGCGGTGACCAGGCCTCCCGCCCCGGCGCCGATCACGATCAGGTTGCGGTCGAAGCGCCGCGGCCGCCGCCATCCGGAATAGGCCCGCCGGCGCCGCAGCTGGCCGGTCGCCCATTTCGCGGCGAGCGGGAACAGGCTGAGAAGGACCAGCGCCCCGATCAGCCCGGGCGAGACGATGTCGCGCGTGCTCTCGATCCGCGCGAGCTGGGTCCCGGCATTGACGTAGATGAAGGTCGCCGGAAGCATCCCCGCCTGGCTGACGAAGGCATAGGCGGGGAGCCGGATCTTCGTCAGGCCCATGCCGAGGTTGACGAGGAAATAGGGGAAGGCCGGGTTGAGGCGGAGGCTGAGGAGATACAAGGCGCCGTCGCGTTCGATGCCGCGGTCGATCGTCTCGAGCTTCGCCCCGAAGCGCGAGCGCACCCAGTCGCGCAGCACGTAGCGCGCGCCCAGAAAGGCGAGCGAGGCTCCGAGCGTCGAGGCGAACGAGACGAGGATGGCGCCGCGCCAGAGGCCGAAGAGGGCCCCCGCCGCCAGCGTCAGGACGATCGCGCCGGGCAAGGATATGGCCGTCGCGATCACGTAGGCGAGGAAGAAGAGTCCCATCGCGAGCCAGGGCCGAGCCTCGACGAGATGGACGAGCTGCGCCTGGCGCGCCTTCAGCGCCGGCAGGGTGAGCCAGTCGTCGGCGCCGAGCAGGAGGAAGGCGGCGACCGCGGCGGCGACCAGCGCCACGAGGAGCAGCCTTCCGGCCTTCGGTCCGATCATCTTCGCTTCCTCCGCGCCGCCTCAGCCACTATCCGTTGCAGATACGGGAGAACAGCCATCGCAGCCGCAGCCCAGTCCCTTCGCTCGCCTTTCGCCGAGCCGGCCGCGCCTCGGCTCGACCCGGCCAAGTTCCGAAATGCCGAGGTGACCGCGAAGGGCGAGCCGCGCGCCCGCGTCGCGCTGCAGCGGCTCGAGACCCTCTGGATAAACACCGGCACGCTCTGCAATCTCGCCTGCCGCACCTGCTATATCGAAAGCTCTCCGGCCAACGACGCTCTGGTCTATCCGACCCTGGCCGAGATCCTCCCGTATCTCGACGAGGCGGCCGCGCTCGGGACCCGCGAGATCGGTTTCACCGGCGGCGAGCCCTTCATGAATGGCGAGAGCGTGGCGATGATCGCCGCCGCGCTCGGCCGCGGCTTCGACGTCCTCGTCCTCACCAATGCGATGCGGCCGATGCGCCGCTTCGAGGGCGAGCTGCTCGCTCTGCCGCGGGAGCGCCTGACGATCCGCGTCAGCCTCGATCATTACCGGCCCGCGGTCCACGAGGCGGAGCGCGGCGAAGGGACCTGGGCAAAGGCGATGGACGGTCTCCTCTGGCTGCAGGGGAACGGCTTCCGGGTCGCCGTGGCCGGCCGCTCGCTTCCCGGCGAGAGCGCTGCGGACGCGCGCGTCGGCTTCGCCCGCCTCTTCGATCGGCTCGGCGTCGCGGCCGAGCATCTGGTCCTCTTTCCGGCGATGGACGCCTCGGCCGACGTGCCGGAGATTAGCGACGCCTGCTGGTCGATCCTCGGAGTCCGCCCGCAGGCGCTGATGTGCGCCTCGAGCCGGATGGTGGTGAAGGCCAATGGGGCGGCACGCCCGCACGTGGTGGCCTGCACTCTCCTTCCCTACGACCCGCAATTCGCGCTCGGCCCGACTTTGGCCGACGCGGCCGGCGAGGTGCCCCTCAACCACCCCCATTGCGCGCGCTTCTGCGTTCTCGGCGGGGCGACATGTTCCGGATAGCCGTCATTGCGAGCGCAGCGAAGCAATCCAGTGCCGCATCCGCGCCCGGCTGGATTGCTTCGTCGCTTCGCGCTTCGCAATGACGGGCCGGCCATGCTTTCCGTCATCATTCCCGCCCTCGACGCCGCCGACTGCATCGGCCCATGCATCGCCGCGCTTGGCGAGGGGGACGAGATCCTGGTCGCGGACGGCGGCTCGACCGACGGCACGGCCGCGGTCGCGCTCCGCAACGGCGCGCGCGTTATTCGGTCCCCGCGGGGAAGGGGGGTCCAGCTCGCGGCGGGTGCCGAGGCCGCGAAGGGCGACTGGCTCCTCTTCGTCCACGCCGACACTCGGCTCGCGGCCGGCTGGCGCCAGGCCGCCGACCGCCATGTCGAGCGCCAGCGCGGCAAGGCCGCGTGCTTCCGCTTCCGACTCGACGCCGACGATTGGCAGGCCCGCCTCGTCGAGAAGGGCGTGGCCCTGCGCGTGCGCATGCTCGCCTTGCCCTATGGCGACCAGGGCCTGCTCGTCTCTCGCCGCCTCTACGACGATGTCGGCGGCTACCGGCCGCTTCCGCTGATGGAGGACGTCGATCTCGTGCGGCGCATCGGGCGCGCGCGCCTCGTGCCGCTCGACGTTGCGGCGCTGACCTCGCCGGCCCGCTGGCGGGAGGGCTGGTTGAAGCGCAGCGCTCGAAACCTGTCCTGCCTCGCCCTCTACCGGCTCGGCATGAGCGCCGAGCGCGTCGCGCGCCTCTATGCCTGAGGATCGGCGCTGCCTTTTGCCTGATTCACGATGTCAAAGAGCCGGTCGGGTCTGCCGACTCGACAAGACTCAGCATGCTAGGAATTATCCTACTTGTCAAGAACATAAAAAGAACCTAACTCAACGCCTTAGGACGCGGGCGCAAACGACGTTCAATTTGCCGGTCATCGCCGCATCGCGCGATTCGGGCGCCGTGATGATCGCGGTGTCGAGCACCGTGTCGATCGGCGATGCCGCTCTGGCGTCCGTCAGCGTCTTGGCCAGCTCCTCCACCGTCCGCCGCGCCGTGGCGGCATTGGCGGTCAGCTGCGCGACGATCCCCGCCACCTCGACCGCTTCCTCGCCCCGCCGCCAGCAATCGTAATCGGTGACCATCCCGACCAGCGCGTAAGGCAGCTCCGCCTCCCTCGCGAGCTTCGCTTCCGGCATGGCGGTCATGCCGATCACGTCGCAGCCCCATTGCCGGTAGAGGTCGCTCTCGGCCCGCGTCGAGAATTGCGGGCCCTCCATCGCCAGATAGGTGCCGCCGCGCGTCACCGCCGCTCCGGCCCGCTCCGCCGCGTCGGCGATCAGCGCCGAGAGCCGGGGGCATACCGGATCGGCCATCGACACGTGGGCGACCAGCCCGGGCCCGAAGAAGCTCGATTCCCTTGCGAAGGTCCGGTCGACGAACTGGTCGGCGACGACGAACCGCCCCGGCTCGAGCTCCTCCCTCAGCGACCCTACCGCCGAGATCGCGACGACGTCGGTGCAACCCACCCGCTTCAGCGCGTCGATATTGGCCCTCGAATTGACCTGGCTCGGCGGAATGCGATGGCCGCGGCCGTGACGCGGCAGGAAGACGAACTTGGCGCCGTGCAGCCGGCCGATCAGCAGCGCGTCCGACGGCGCGCCCCAGGGCGTCGCTACCTCGATCCACTGTGCGTCCTCGAGACCCTCGATTTCGTAGAGGCCCGAGCCGCCGAGGATTCCGATCTTCCATTCGTTCATCCCTCACCCCCTAGGCCGGTCAGGATGATCCGCAAGTCGTTGACGTTGGTCCCCGTCGGCCCGGTCACGAACAGCGCGTCCCGGCTCGCGAGGAACGGCGCGCTGTCATTGTCCTCGAGCGCCGCTTCAGCCCCTGGCGCGGCGGTCGATCCGTCGAAGAAGGCCCCGGCCGCTTCGGACGCGCCGTCGATGCCGTCGGTGTCTGCCGCCAGCCCCTTTATCCCTTGACGCCCTCGCAGCGCCACCGCGGCGGCGAGGGCATATTCCTGGTTCGGCCCGCCCCGGCCGTCACCCCGCATCCTCACCGTCAGCTCGCCGGCGCTGATCAACGCCGTGCCGGGTGGCAGGCCTTTCGCGATTTCGGCATGCGCGCGGCCGACCTCGCGGGCCTCGCCCTCGCCGTCGGCCAGGCGCACTTCGAAGCCGAGACGGCGCGCCTCGTCGGCCGCCGCCGCGAGCGCGATCCATCCGGAGGCGAGCAACCCGAATTCGCCCTGAACCGCGTCGGGGGTTTCGGACCATCCGCCTTCCGGCGCCGCCACGCCGTACCGCGCGAGCACTTTCTTCGCATCGGCGATCGTGGTCGGGTCGCCGACCGTTGGCCCCGATCCGATGTCGTGCGGCGCGTCCCCCGCGACGTCGGAGATCGCGAGCGTCACGACTCGCGCCGGCGCCGCGGCCAGCGCCAGGCGGCCGCCCTTGATTCGCGACAGGTGCCGGCGGACGCAATTGATCTCGCCGATCGCCGCGCCGGACCGCAGCAGCGCGGCGGTCAGCGCGCTTTTCTCGTCGAGCGAGAGGCCCTTGCCGGGCAGGCAGGCGAGGGCCGAGGCACCGCCGCTGAGCAGGACGAGCACGAGATCGTCGGCGGCCGCACCCCGGGCCAGCTCGAGAAGCCTCTCGGCTGCGGCGACGCTGGATGGGTCGGGGACCGGGTGCGACGCGGCGATCGGCTCCACTCGCTCGAGCGTCTCTTCCGTCCCCCGCGGCACCACCGCGACGCCCGAAAGCGGCCCCGGCCACGCTTGCTCGACGACACGCGCCATCGGCGCCGCCGCCTTGCCGATCGCGAGCAGGATCGTCCGTCCGCGCGGCGGCGTCGGGAGGCGCCCCGGCACCACGCGTTCCGCCTTGCAGGCCTCCACCCCCGCCCGCCAGATCGCCTCGAGATGGTCGCGCGTCGCCGCCTCCTTGGGGCTTACCATCGTGCGGGCCCTGGGTTAGAGAGGCCGCGCATTTCCAACCACAGGGGGACTGTGATGGCCAAGATACTCGGCAATTTCCATCTCGCGCTTCTGATCGGCGTGGCGCTCCTCGTCGCGGCGATGTTCGGCCTGCACGGCGGGGCGCTGGGCGACGGCTCCTATCCCTGGGCACAGTTCCTGCGTTACATTCACGTCTTCGCCGGCGTCCTGTGGATCGGCCTCCTTTATTATTTCAACTTCGTCCAGATCCCGACCATGCCGAGCGTGCCCGCCGAGCTTAAGCCCGGCGTCTCCAAATATATCGCCCCCAGGGCGCTCTTCTGGTTCCGCTGGTCGGCGCTGGCGACGGTGGTCCTCGGCCTCCTCGTCGCCGAGACGACCGCTGCCGGCTACGCGGGCCGAGCGCTGACTCTCTCCGACGGCTACAAGACGATCGGGATCGGCATGTGGCTCGGCCTGATCATGGCCGCCAATGTCTGGTTCGTGATCTGGCCGAACCAGAAGCGCGCGCTCGGCATCGTCCCGGCCGAGGACGCGGCCAAGGCGCGCTCGGCCTCGATCGCGATGATGGCGAGCCGGACCAACCTGATCCTCTCGCTGCCGATGCTCTACTGCATGGTCGGGCAGATGCACATCGGCCCGGGCCCCGCCTAAGCCCGAAGCGCCGCCGCGGATGACCTCCTTCCGTCATTGCGAGCGGAGCGAAGCAATCCAGCCTCCGGGCGCCTAGATTGCTTCGTCGCTGCGCTCCTCGCAATGACGGCGGAGGCCGCGGATGACGAAAGGCTGGTCCTTCTCGATCGACCGCGGCGGCACCTTCACCGACATCGTCGCCCGCGCCCCCGACGGGCGGCTGCACGTCGCCAAGCTCCTTTCCGACAATCCCGGCCGCTATGACGACGCGGCCGTCGAAGGCATTAGGCGCCTCATTGCCGGCGCGCCCGACGCCCAACTCGACTCGGTCAAGATGGGCACGACGGTCGCCACCAACGCCCTGCTCGAGCGCCGGGGCGAGCGCGTTCTCCTCGCCATCACCCGCGGCTTCGGCGACGCGCTTCGCATCGGCTATCAGGCGCGGCCCGACATATTCGCGCGCCGAATCGTCCTGCCGGAAGCGCTTTACGAGCGCGTCGTCGAGATCGCCGAGCGCGTTTCCGCGGAGGGCGAGGTGCTGCGCCCGCTCGACCTGCAAGCGGCCCGCGCCGCGTTCGCCGACGCCCACGGCCACGGCTTCCGCGCCATCGCGATCGTCCTGATGCACGGCTGGCGCTGGCCGGACCATGAAGCCGCGCTCGCCGCGCTCGCCGAGGAGATCGGGTTCACCCAGATTTCGGTCAGCCACCGGGTCGGGCCCCTGATCAAGCTCGTCGGCCGCGGCGACACGACCGTCGTCGACGCCTACCTCTCGCCCGTGCTGCGCCGCTACGTCGACCGCGTCGTCGCTGCGCTCGGCGGAGACGCGCGCCTGTTCTTCATGCAATCGTCCGGAGGGCTCACGGACGCGGCCGCCTTCCAGGGCAAGGATGCCATCCTGTCGGGTCCCGCCGGCGGCATCGTCGGAATGGCGAAGACGGCCGAGGAAGCGGGATATCGTCGAGTGATCGGCTTCGACATGGGCGGCACCTCGACCGATGTCTCGCACTACGCGGGCGCCTATGAGCGCACCAACGAGACGGTCGTCGCCGGCGTCCGCGTCCGCGCGCCGATGCTGGAGATTCACACGGTCGCGGCCGGCGGAGGCTCGATCTGCCATTTCGACGGCGCGCGCTTCCGTGTCGGGCCGGACAGCGCGGGCGCGGTCCCCGGTCCCGCCTGCTACCGGCGCGGCGGTCCGCTCACCATCACCGACTGCAACCTCGTCCTCGGCAAGATTCGCCCAAACCATTTCCCCCGCGTCTTCGGCCCCGGCGGCGACCAGCCGATCGACGCTGACGCATCCCTGGCTCGGTGCGAGGAAGTGGCGGAGAAGGCCGGTCTCTCAGCATGCGACACCGCCGTGGGCTTCGTCCGAATCGCGGTCGACAACATGGCGGCGGCGATCAAGCGAATCTCGATCGCCCGCGGCCACGACGTCACGCGCTACACCTTGCAATGCTTCGGCGGCGCGGGCGGCCAGCATGCCTGCCTCGTCGCCGACGCGCTCGGCATCGAACGGGTCATGATCCACCCGCTGGCCGGCGTGCTTTCCGCCTTCGGCATGGGCCTCGCCGACAGGGTCGAGCTCAGGCAGCGCAGCCTCGGCAGCGAGGCGCTTGACGAGGTTCTGGCGGAGCTCGCCGGAGGGGCCGAGGCGGCGCTGAGAGCGCAGGGCGTCGAGGAGATCGAGCTGCAGCGCCGCGCCGCGCTGCGCTACGAAGGCAGCGACACCAGCCTGGAAGTGCCGGTGTCCGAAGCGATGGAAGCGGAGTTCGAGGCCGCGCATCTCCAGCGCTTCGGATTCTCGTCGCCCGGCACGGCGATCGTCGTCGAGACCGCCATCGTGGAGGCGGTAAGTAGCTCCTCCCCGTTCCGGGGAGGAACCCTACGACCGCTCCACCCTCTCCCCCGGCGCCCTCATCCCCGGCCCCGCCCTCATCATCGACCCTTCCGCCACCACGATCATCGAACCGGGCTGGCAGGCCGAGGTCGATCGCCTCGGCAACCTCATCCTCACCCGCTCGAGCCCACGCCCACGCACGCACGCCGTCGGCACCGAAGCCGACCCGGTCATGCTCGAGGTGTTCAACAACCTCTTCATGGCCGTCGCCGAGGAGATGGGCGTCGCGCTCCAGAACACCGCCTCGTCGGTAAACATCAAGGAGCGGCTCGATTTCTCCTGCGCGCTGTTCGATTCGGGGGGCGCCCTGATCGCAAACGCGCCCCACATCCCGGTCCACCTCGGCTCGATGGGCGATTCGATCCGGGTGATCATCGAGTCACGCGGGGCGAAGCGCGACGGCCGCGGCATGAGGCCGGGCGACGCCTATGTGCTCAACGCGCCCTATCGCGGCGGCACGCACCTCCCCGACGTCACCGTCGTCATGCCGGTCTTTGCCGAGGACCGGGATCCCGACCCCGCCTGGTTCGTCGCCGCCCGCGGCCACCACGCCGACATCGGCGGGATCGCCCCGGGCTCGATGCCGCCGGACAGTCATCGCATCGAAGAGGAAGGCGTGCTGATCGACAACGCGTTGCTCGTCGACGGCGGCCGCTTCCTCGAAGCCGGGATGCGCGCGCTTCTCGCCTCGGGGCCCTGGCCGGCGCGACGCCCGGACCGCAACATCTCCGACCTCAAGGCCCAGGTCGCCGCCTGCGCGCGCGGTGCCGGCGAAATGCGACGCGTCGCCGGCGAATATGGCCGCGACGTCGTCGACGCCTACATGGGCCACGTCCAGGCCAATGCGGAGGAAGCCGTCCGGCGGCTGATCGGCTCCTTGCGCGACGGCAGCTTCCGCTACGCGATGGACAATGGCGCCGAGGTCTGCGTCACGGTCAAGGTCGATCGCCACAGCCGCTCGGCGATCGTCGACTTCACCGGCACCAGCGCGCAGCAGCCGAACAACTTCAACGCGCCTTATTCGATCTGCCGGGCAGCGACGCTTTACGTCTTTCGCACGCTCGTCGACGACGCGATCCCGATGAACGACGGCTGCCTTCGCCCGATCAGGCTCGTCGTGCCGGAAGGCTCGATGCTGAACCCGCGCTACCCCGCGGCGGTGGTGGCAGGGAATGTCGAGACCAGCCAGGTGATCACCGATGCGCTCTTCGCAGCCTGCCGAGCCCTGGCCCCGAGCCAGGGGACGATGAACAATTTCACGTTCGGCAACGAGCATCACCAATATTATGAGACGATCGCCGGCGGCGCCGGGGCCGGTCCCGATTTCGACGGAGCGAGCGCGGTCCAGACCCACATGACCAACAGCCGCCTCACCGATCCCGAAGTGCTGGAGAGCCGCTACCCGGTGCTCCTCGAGCGCTTCGCCATCCGCCGCGGCTCCGGCGGGGCCGGACGGCAGACGGGAGGGGACGGCGTCGAGCGCCACCTCCGCTTCCGCCAGCGCATGCGCGCCAATATCCTCTCGAACCGCCGCGAGGTCGCGCCGCGCGGCATCGAGGGGGGCGGCGACGCACAGCCAGGCGTCAACCAGGTGGTTCGCGCCGACGGCACCGTCGAGACGCTCGGTGCCACCGCTTCGGCCGACATGCGCCCCGGCGACACCTTCGTGATCGAGACTCCCGGGGGAGGGGGCTTCGGCGCGCCATGAACCAATACCTTCCTCTCCTCGGCATCCTGATCATCATCCTCGGCTTCGCCTTGCGATTCAATCCGATGGTGGTCGTGCCCGTCGCCGCAATCGCCACCGGGCTTCTCGCCGGGATGGACCTGATCGAGGTCGTCTCGAAGCTCGGCAAGGCGTTCAACGACAGCCGCCTGATCGCCGTCCCTTGGATCGTGCTGCCCGTCATCGGTATCCTCGAGCGCTACGGGCTGCAGCAGCGCGCGAAGGGGCTGATCGGCGGGTTCCGCGCCGCCACCGCCGGACGCCTGCTCATCCTCTATCTCCTCTACCGCCAAGCCATATCGGCGATCGGGCTCCATTCGACCGCCGGCCATCCGCAGACCGTCCGTCCGCTCGTCGCGCCGATGGCCGTAGCGGCGGCCGAGAGCCGCCACGGCGTCCTCGACGAGGAGACGCGCGACGAGGTGAAGGCCTATGCCGCCGCGACCGACAATGTCGGCCTCTTCTTCGGCGAGGATATCTTCTTCGCGATCGGCTCGATCGTCCTCATCCAGCAGACGCTGGAGCGCTACGGCATCCCGCTCGCCCCGCTCGAGCTCGCCGTCTGGGCGATTCCCAGCGCGATTGCCGCCTTCTTCGTCCACAGCAGCCGGCTCGTCCTGCTCGACCGCTCGCTCGGACGGAGGAAAGCGGGATGATCACCGGCCAGTGGGTCCTCTACCTGGTCGGCGCGATGTTCGCGGCCTATGCGCTGCTCAGCGCCACCGACCGGACGAACCCGAAGCGCTTCGGCAACGCCGCCTTCTGGGGGCTGTTCGCGCTCAGCCTGATCGCCGGCTCGTCGCTCGGCGATTTCGCCAATGGCTGCATCGTCCTGCTGCTTGCGGCTTTGGCGGGCCTGAAGCTGATCGGCCGCGGCGCGCCCGAGACCCAAGAGGCCGAGCGCGAAGCGGCGGGCGAGCGCTACGGCAACGCTCTGTTTCTGCCGGTGCTCATCGTGCTCCTGATCGCGGTCGTCGGGACTCTGCTCTACCTCTACACGCCGCTCTACGAGACCCATCTGTTCGAGAAGAATCGCGAGACCTTCGTCCTCCTCTGCGTCGGGGTCGTCGTGGCGCTGGC